>JAJDNV010000159.1 GCA_022340545.1 Acidobacteriota bacterium
CCTTTCGCACGCGGTGGGGAGCCGGGGTCAGCTCTTCTTCTTGCTGGGTTTGGCCTCCGGATTCGCCGCCTTCTCGGGCCCCGGATTCGTCTTCAAGTCATCGGAGCGGAGACCGCCGCCGGGCATACCCTCCATCCGGAGCGGGGGCGGCTCGGCCTTGATCAGCCCCTCGAACCGCTCGCGGAAGTCCTGGAGGTTCATCCGGCAGGTCGCGGCGTACTTGGCCAGCTCGTGTGGGTCGTCGAAGTCGTCACGCCGCAGCCGGATCATGTAGCGCCGCGCGATCGCATAGCGCGTCGACGCGACGTCGACGAGGCGGACACGGGTCCTCCCGGTGGCCGGGTCGAGCATCTCCTTGAACGGAATCGGGACGAACTGCCCGCCCTGGAGCGAGATCATCGCCGCGTTCCCTCCAGAGAGCAGGTACTTGGTCGCGCAGTAGCCGAGGTCGCGCGTGTACTCCATGTCGAAGGGGATCGGGTCCGCGCATCGCAGCTCGTAGCCGATGTTCTTGGCCACGATCGTGGTCTTGATGCCGAGCTCCTTGAGGCGGGCCTGGACCTGGGCCTTGAGGATCTCCCCGATGCTGACCTCGGCAATGCGGACGTGGCCGTGGGCGTCGCGCTCCACGTCCTCCAGCTGGGCCAGGTCGTCGGGCGGAATGGAAAGAACGAGGCCCTCGGCGAGAACGGCCACGCCGTCGCGGCGGCCGTAGGACAGCCGCTTGACGATGGAGCCGACGATCGTGTCCACGATCACCTGCAGGTGGATGTGACCTTCGCCCCACTCCTCCGGGATCAGCGTGAGGGTGGCCCCCGCCGCCTTGCCGATTCCGAGGGCGAGGTGGCCGGCCTTGCGTCCCATCGCGATGACGAAGTACCAGCGAGAGGTCGTCCGGGCATCGACCATCAGGTTCTTGACGAGTCCCACCCCGATGTGCCGGGCGGTCTGGAAGCCGAAGGTGTCGACGTACCCCGGCAGGTCGAGGTCGTTGTCGATCGTCTTGGGCACGTGGACGACCTTTATGCGACCCTGAGCCTTCTCCTCCAGCTTCATCGCGGAGTAGGCGGTGTCGTCGCCCCCGATGGTGACGAGCTGGGACACGTTCAGGCGGAGCAGCGAGATGACGGTGTTCTCCAGGTGCTGGGGGTCCTTCGTTGGGTTGGCCCGGGAGATGCCGATGTGAGAGCCACCCCGAAAGTGGATGCGGCTCACCTCGTCAATCGTCAGCGGGCGGACGTGATCCACGTTGCCCTTCATGATCCACTCGAAGCCGTCGCGGACTCCGAGCACCTCGACCCCGTCGAGGATCCCGCGGATCGTGGCCGCGCCGATCACGCTATTGATGCCGGGGGCGGGTCCCCCCCCCACCAGGATTGCCAGCCTCTTCTGATGACTCACGGATACACCTCTGATCTCAGGAATGACGCAAACCGCGCAAGTATAGCAACCGGAGCGGGTGCGCGGCCCCGGGTCGCTTGATCCGGGCCGCACGGCCCACCCCCGGGCCTGCTATCCTCGGGACGGATGGGCCACGACCACGCACACGCGACCCCGCGCGGCGTCGCCAGCCGGCGCCTGGCCTTCGTCCTGGCCCTCTCGTTGAGCTTCCTCGCGGTCGAGGTGGCGGCCGGGCTCCTGACCGGCAGCCTCGCGCTCCTGGCCGACGCCGGCCACATGCTCACCGACGTGGCCGGCCTCATCCTCGCCCTCATCGCCATGAAGTTCGCCGAGCGCCCCCCCAGCCCGAGGCGGACCTACGGCTACCACCGCGTCGAGATCCTGGCCGCGATGACGAACGGCCTCGTCCTGCTGGGGGTCGCCGGCTACATCCTCCTCGAGGCCTTCGAGCGGTTCTCCCGGCCGGCCGAGGTCGCGAGCGTGCCCGTGCTCGTGGTGGCGACCGTGGGGCTCGTGGTCAACGTCGCAGGGGCGCTCCTGCTGCGCTCGGGGTCACGGTCGAGTCTCAACGTCCGGGGGGCCTACAACGAGGTCCTGGCGGACGCGGTGTCCTCCGTCGGGGTCATCGTGGGGGCGGCGGTGATGACGCTCACCGGCTGGTACTGGGTGGATCCGCTCGTCGCCGTCCTGATCGCGATCTTCATCCTCCCGCGGACCCTCACCCTGCTGCGCGAGGCGGTCCAGGTCCTCCTCGAAGGGACGCCGAGGGACGTGGACATCGCCGCGGTGCGGGGGGCCATGGAGGCCGTGGACGGGGTCAAGACCGTTCACGATCTCCACGTATGGACGCTGACCTCCGGGGTCCACGCCCTCTCCGCCCATGCGATCCTCCAGGACGGAGCGGCCCACGGCGAGGTCCTGGCCGCCCTGCGCCACCGGGTGACGCACGGCTTCCCCATCAGCCACGTGACCGTACAGATCGAGGAGCGCTGCTGCGGGGAGCATGAGCATGATGTCGTTCCGCGAACGTAGAGTGGACGTCGTTCGCGGGAGCCCCTTGGGTGCGACGAACGCCGCTCGGGTCGTTGTTCGTCGCACTACATTTCGTGGAGTTCCGGATCCACCGTGGGCGGGAGCATTCGGCGGAGGCGCCCAACGCTCTTCTTCCCTGCGTCCAGGTCCTTCTCCCCGCCTTCGCCACCGAGGAGTCCACCGAAGGGATCGTCCTCGAGCACGTCGCCCATGTCCTCCTCGATCTTCTCCGGGTCCTCCCCCGCCTCCATTCGCCGGAGCGCCTCCTCCATGCCTCCCGCAATCGGCATGCCGGTGGCGTCGAAGAGCTTCCTCATGAGGTGAGCGCCCTGCCGCGGGTCGTTCTCGTCGAGTGAGTCCATCTCCCCGGCCAGCGCCTGCATCGCCCGCTCGAGGCGGGCCTCGTCGATGTCCGGCTCCGGGGCCTCCGGCTTCGGCTCCTCCTTGCGACCCTTGGAGATGGCGAAGGCGGACGCGCGCCGGGCCAGATCCTGCCTTTGACAGCGGGGGCAGGCCGGCGTCTTCTCCGTGTCGACGGATCGCGACAGGAAGTTGAAGACCCGGTGGCAGTGGTGGCAGTAGAACTCGTAGATCGGCATCGATGGGCTGGCCTCGTGGATGGTGTCCGACCCTCGATTCTACGCGAAACCCGAGGGCCAGACCCAGGCGGTGTACCATGGCCGCGGACAACGGCATGGGTGGGGAGAGGATGCGAGTCGCAGTCGGGATCTCGGGGGCCTCGGGCACCATCTACGGCATCCGGCTGCTCGAGGAGCTGCGAAAGAGCCCCTCGCTGGAAGCCCACCTCGTGATCAGCTCCTCGGGCAAACGCACGCTCGTGGCGGAGACGGACTGGACGGTCAAGCGGGTGGAGGCCCTGGCGGACGTCGTCTACGACGATCGCGACGTTGGAGCGTCGCTGGCCAGCGGCTCCTTCCGCACCGCTGGCATGGTCATCGCCCCCTGCAGCATCAAGACGCTGGCCGCGCTCGCAAGCTGCCACGCGGACACGCTCATCGCCCGTGCGGGAGATGTAACCCTCAAGGAGGGCCGACCGCTCCTCGCCCTCGTCCGCGAGACCCCGCTCCACCTGGGGCACCTCCGACAGATGGTGGCCTTCGCGGAAATGGGGGGGATCGTGTTCCCGCCGGTCCCAGCCTTCTACCAGCGCCCGGCCACGGTGGATGAGATCGTGAGCCAGACCGTGGCCCGCGTCCTCGCGCGGATGGGGCTCGAGCACGACCCCGTTCCGGAGTGGACGAGCGGAGGCCGGAGTCCGTCGGGGGCCTGAGCGGCCGGCCTCACCCGATCTCGGCTGGATCGGCCAGGCGGCGCGGCCCCAGGCGCTCGGGGCCCTCGCAGGCCTCATAGAACCCGGCTTGCTGCAGCGCGTCTCCCATCAGCCGGGTCGAGCGGCGAACGTCGACCTCGCCCATCTCGGGCTCGACCCGCTGCGCCGCGTCCAGGAAGGCCATCATCCAGGCCGCGACCGCGCCAACGGACTCCCGAGGGAGATTCGTCCCGAGCGACAGGTCGACGTTGACCTGGGCATTCTCCTCGATCTTGAAGAACGACAGGGCGGGCCGCAGGGGAAGAATCCCGGCGTGCGTGCGAGTGAGGAGATCTCGCGCCGTTCGCGTCCCCAGGTGCGGCCACGTCCGTTCGACGAGGAAGTGAATGGCCCAGGCGAGCAGGCTCCCGTTGACCCCGTCGGTGTCCTCGTCCACCTCGATGATCTCGATCTCCTCCTCTGAGGGCGTCGGGGGGGAGAACTGGGGTGCCGGCGGCGCGTTCGGGTCGGCGGGAGACGTTCGCCGAGGTCCTCCGAGCCGGCCCCACAGCTGGGCGAGCTGCACCTGGGCCGCGGCCCGGACCTCGACGTTGTGGCTCCTTGCCACGAGGCGCTCGAGGTAGGTCACGTCCTCTCGTCGGGTGAGATACCGGACGAGGATCTGCCCGACGTGGCGGTCGTCCTCAAAGGCGAAGAGGAGGCTCTTGTCCTTGACCCTCTTCGCCGCCTCCTGGCGGATGAAGAAGTGCCGGTGGCTTCGGACGATCTCCGTCAGCTGGGCGTCGGCGTCCGCATCGGACTCGAGGGTCTCGACCCTGTGGAGCAGCTCGTCGTCCCCGAGGCCCAGCCAGCTCTCGGCCGGGGCCTCCTCGTCGGGGCCCTCGTGCCAGGCTTGCCGACCGCTATCTTCGAGCCCCGCCGGCGTGTCGTTGGTCTCGTCAGGTTCGCCCACGGCTGCCAAGTGTAACTCAGCCTCGCTCGTACTCTATGTAGCGGGCGGTCTCGTCGGCCACGTCCTTGCCGAGCAGGGTCTCGACTACGTGAAAGGCAAGGTCGATACCCGACGCAACGCCGGCCGACGTCATCACCCCGTCGTCGACGAACCGCGACTCCCGGTCGACGGTGATGTTGTTCCCGAGAGACCCCAGCAGGCCGAACGCCCCCCAGTGGGTCGTGGCGCGCCGATTGTCCAGCAGCCCGGCTCGAGCGAGAAGCAGGGACCCCGTGCAGACCGAGGCGGTCTGCCGGGCGCTGTCGGCGGTGCGCCGGATCCAGTCGATCGTCTCCGCGTCCTGGAGGAGCGGCCGCGTCCCGAACCCCCCGGGCACCACGAGCAGGTCGACGCCTGGCGCGTCGGCGAACGAGTGGCTCGGGACGACGACGAGGCCCCCGGTGGCCGTGATGGGCTCCCGCGTCCGGGCCACGGTGAAGACATGGAACGGGGCGCTCTCGTCGGAGCGGCGCGACTCCGTCCCCGGGACGAGGCGGGTCCGCGAGAGAACCTCGAAAGGCCCGGCGAGATCCAGCACCTCCACGCCGTCAAAGACGAGGATGGCGACGTCCCACTTCTCCATGACGCCTCCGTGAAGGGCCGACCGCGTGCGACCCCGGGGCCGAGACTACCACCCCGGGCCGGGCCCCGACCATGGGTCACATCCAGAGGTGCCGGTTCTCGTAGTACACGGGCTTGCGGCCGGGATAGCGGGCCCGGTAGCGCCGGTACCGCTCATGGAGCCAGCGGTAGCGCGCGTCCGACATCCCCAGCGGGCGGTGGGGATAGTCAACCAGCCAGCGCTCGACCTTTCGCACGTTTCGCTCGGCGAGGCGCCAGTCGTATCCCCCGAGCTCCCTCAGGTCGGCCACCGCGAACCCGACGATGCGCCCCGTCATGTCCACGTAGGGATCCATGTAGCTTGCCGCGAGCTGTCGGGCGGTGCGAAAGACCGGCCTTCTCCCGTGAAGACCGGGGTCGCGCGAGCGAGCGACCGCCCCCCACCGGCCGCCCTTCCGGAAGACGAAGAGAACATGGTCGAGCTTGTCGACGCTCTCGAAGCTGAGAAGAAGGGGCGGGTGGCCGTGCTGCTCGAGAATTACCGCGGCGGCGAGCGCGGCCTCGAGGCAATGAACCCTCCCCTTCTGCACCACGCCGCGGAACGAGCGAAGGGTCTCGCCGCGCCGCTCGTGGTTGTAGGGCAGCGCGCGCAGCCAGCGCTGCACGGCGAGCGGCGTGCGGAGAGCCTCGACGATCGCCCACTCCCGCCGGGTGAAGGCGGAGCGGTCGATCCCGGCCGGGCGTCTGGCCACGCGATTCGGGAGCGACCCAGCTAGGGCCGCGGCCGACCTCTCGGCATCGAAAGGCGGGAGTTCATGGCCGGCTGCCCCGGTCAGGCCGGCGTCGGTCCATAGAGCCGCTCGAGGTCGACCGCCCGATGCGCGTCGCTGCCCCGTGTGAAACGCAGACCGAGCTCTTCGCCCGTGGCTCGCAGAGAGACGGTGAACTCGCGCTCGTCTTCTTCACTGAACAGGTCGGGCGAGGATAGACGGTAGGGGTACTCGAGCTCCACGGCCTCGACCCCGAGGGCCGGCAGGGCGGCGAGCCGCTCGAGCACCGGAAAGCCGTCCTTCCAGTAGTAGCCGGGGTGAGCGAGAGACGCCCAGCCTCCCGCCGCCGCGATCATCGCCGCCGCCTCTGCGAGCGTGGGCTTGGGAACCACGACCTCGTTCCGCACGTGTTCCTCGAACCAGGCCTGCCCCTCCTCGTAGGAAGCAAACCGGCCCCGCGCGACGAGAGGTCGGATGAGGTGTCCGCGCATCAGGGTCTCGCGCCCGGGCACGAAGACCTGGTCCTCCCGGATCGCGTCCTCCCCAAGCTGCGCCTGTACCAGCTCGACGTCGCGCCGGGCTCTCTCCCGACGCGCACGCTGCGCCTCGTCGAGGTGGGCGCCGAGCTCGGCCGACGAGAGGTCGACATCGTATCCCAGGAGGTGGACCTCCTTCCCGTCCAGTACCGTATCGAGCTCGGTGCCCACGGTCAGCGCCACCCCCAGCCTCCGCGCGTCCTCGAAGACCTGCCCCTCGCCCCAGCGATAGGCCCCGAGCGAGTCATGGTCGGTGATCGCCATGTGGCCGATCCCGTGGGCCGCGGCGCGGGCCACCAGTGCCGACGGGTCCAGGTCACCGTCGCTCACGCACGTGTGGAGGTGGAAGTCGGATAACATCCGGACTTTCACTATAGCAGGAGGACCATGCCCTACAGCTGCGTGCCTCTCGACTTCCACCGCCTTCCCGCCGAAGAGTCGCGGACGCGCGTCCGCGCGTTCCGCGATCTCATCCGGCGGCGGCGAAGCCTCCGCGACTTCGCGCCAGACCCGGTGCCCCTCGACGTCGTCGACCTGGCCATCGAGGCGGCGGCCAGCGCGCCTTCGGGGGCGAACCGCCAGCCCTGGCGGTTCGTCGTGGTCCAGGACCCGCAGACGAAGCGACTCATCCGCGAGGCGGCAGAGGCGGAGGAGCGCGAGTTCTACCGCCGGAGGGCAACACCGGAGTGGCTGGCCGATCTGGCCCCCATCGGAACGGATTGGCACAAGCCCTTCCTGGAGATCGCCCCCCTCCTCATCGTGCTCTTCGCGGTGGACTGGGAGCCGGAGCAGCGACCGGACGGCACCCAGACGAGGCACAAGGGCTACTATGTGCAGGAGTCGGTCGGCATCGCGGCGGGGATCCTGCTCGCCGCACTTCACACCGCCGGCCTGGCCACGCTCACCCACACGCCGAGCCCCATGGCCTTCCTCGGGCGCATCCTCGGTCGCCCGAGGAACGAGCGGCCCTTCCTCCTCATCCCGGTCGGCTACCCCGCCCCGGAGGCAAAGGTCCCCGACATCGAGAAGAAGACGCTGGATGAGGTCCGCGAGGTTCGATGATGAGGGCGCTCGCGCGTACGCGTATCCTCGTGGCCGGTCCCGGCCGTGGACCCAGAAGGGAAGGCAGACGATGACGGAGTTCCAGCCGTTCGTGATGGAACGCATGATGTCCAAGTGGGAGAACGTCGTGGACGTGAACCTCTCGGAGAGCGGGGTCCACCCCATGACGCTCGGCGAGCTCCTCGAGATGGGGGGCCTGGAGCTCGATGCGGTCGCCGACGTCCCGATCAACTATCCCCAGGCCAACGGGACCATCGAGCTCCGGGAGACCATCGCCGCCATGTACCCGGGAGCAACCGCCGACGACGTCCTCGTGACCGTGGGCGCGGCGGAGGCGAACTACCTCGCCCTGACGACGTTGCTCCAACCCGGGGACGAGGCCGTCATCATGCTGCCGAACTACATGCAGGTGTGGGGCATCGCGAAGAATCGCGGCATCACGGTTCGTGAGTGCCACCTCTCGGAGGAGCGGGGGTGGGCGCTGGACCTCGCCGAGCTCGACGCCGCCGCCACGCCAAAGACGAAGCTCATCGCCGTCTGCAACCCCAACAACCCCACCGGACGGATCATGACCAATCCTGAGATGGACGCGGTGGTCGCTACGGCCGAGCGCGCCGGGGCGTGGCTCCTGGCCGACGAGGTGTATCGCGGTGCCGAGCGCGAGACCGACGAGGAGACCCCGAGCTTCTATGGTCGCTACGACAAGGTCCTGGCCCAGGGCAGCATGAGCAAGGCCTACGGCCTGCCCGGGCTGCGCATCGGGTGGTCGGTGGGACCCGCGCAGACGCTCGACGACATGTGGGCCCGTCACGAGTACACGACGATCTCGACCACCGCGCTGTCGAACCGCCTCACCGCCCTCGCCCTCTCGGAGAAGGTGCGCCCGCAGATCCTCGCCCGGACCCGCCGCTACATCCGTGAAGGGTTCCCGGTCCTCGAGGAATGGATGAAGGGCCACGGCGACATGTTCCAGATCGTGCCTCCCCAGGCCGCGGCCATCGCCTTCGCGCGCTATCGCATCGGCACCAACTCCACCGAGCTGGTGAACCGCCTGAAGGACGAGCAGAGCGTCCTGATCGTCCCCGGCGACCACTTCGGTCTCGACGGGCACCTCCGCATCAGCTACGGCCTCCCCCACGACTACCTTCGGGACGGCCTGGACCGGATCCACCAGGCCCTGGTCGAGCTCGAGGCCGCAGGAGCCTGAAGGTGCGGATCATCGAGCGACCCCAGATCGACGAGGCCCTCGCCAGGCTGGACGTCCTGCCCCTGATCGAGGCGGGATTCGTGGCCTACTCCGATGGTCGGGCGGTGGTGCCCCCGGTGGGCGAGCTGATCCTCGACAAGGGAGAGGTCCACATCAAGTACGGGTTCATCCGCGGCGAGCCCTGGTACGTGATCAAGATCGCTTCGGGCTTCTATCGCAACCCCGAGCACGGCCTTCCCTCCGGGGACGGGATGATGCTGCTCTTCAGCCAGGCCACCGGCCAGCCCGTGGCTGCCCTGCTCGACCACGGGCACCTCACCGACGTGCGGACCGCCGCCGCCGGCGCCATCGGCGCCCGCTACCTGGCGCCGAGGCGGGTGCAGCGGATCGGGGTCGCGGGCACGGGGGTCCAGGCCCGCCTGCAGGTCCAGCACCTGAGGCCCGTCACCGACTGCCGCGCGGTCCTCGTCTGGGGACGCAGCGACGAGAAGCTCGACCTCTACCGTCGCGACATGGGCGCCGAGGGCTTCGACGTGGCGATCACGAGGGACCCGGCCGAGCTCGGCGCCACCTGCAACCTCATCGTGACGACGACGCCGGCGAGCGAGCCCCTCCTGAGGGCAAGCGACATTCGTCCTGGAACCCACATCAACGCCATCGGCTCGGATGCCCCTCACAAGCAGGAGCTCGACGACGGGATACTGGCCCGGGCCAACCTGGTCGTCGCGGACAGCCGCGCCCAGTGCCGGGAGCGTGGGGAGATTGCTCGCGCCCTCGACGCAGGCTTGATCTCGCCGGACCAGGTCAGCGAGCTGGGCGACGTGATCGCCGGCCGGGCCCCCCGCCGCACCGCCGACGATCAGATCACGGTCTTCGACTCCACGGGGGTGGCCGTCCAGGACATCCAGATCGCCTCCGCGGTGGGTCGGGCGGTGGGGGTGACGGCGTCCTGAATCCAGCTCTGTGAGAGGACGTGAGCGGCGTCGAGCCGGGGTTCTAGGATGCCGTCGCGGCGTCCCCCGCGCGGCCGTGGCCCCCCCCACGCAGCAGCAGGCTGTAGACGGTCGGGGTCGCGACCAGGGAGAGCAGCACCGAGATGCAGAGAGCGCCGATGACGCCGATGGCGAGGGGCTGCAGCATGTCCGCCCCGCTGCCGATCCCCCAGGCCAGGGGCAGCATCCCGAAGGCCGTGGTCATGGAGGTCATGAGCACGGGACGCATCCGCCGGTGTCCGGAGCGCACCAGGGCGTCCTCGAGAGAGAGCCCCTCCGCCCGCAGTTGCTCCACCCGGTCGAGCATGAGGATGCCGTTCTTGGCCACGATCCCGACACCGATGATCGCGCCGAGAAGGGACACCACGTTGAGCGACGTTCCCGTGACCCGGAGCGCGACCACCGTCCCGAAGAGGGCGAGCACCGCCCCCGACACGATGGCCACGGGCCCGGAAAAGGACCGGAACTCGACGAGCAGCACCGTGAAGACGAGGAAGATCGCCATCGCGAGGACGAGGATCAGATTGCGGAAGGACTCTTGCTGCTGCTGGAACAGGCCCCCGAACTCCAGCGTCCCCGCGGGGAGCGACGGGTCCTTGCCGAGCACGTCGCGGATCTCGGCCATGGCGCTGCCGAGGTCCCGCCCCTCGAGGCGAGCGGTCACCGCGACGTCCTGGCGGAGGTCCTCCCGTCGTAGCTCGAGCTGGCCCGGAGTCTCCACGAGATCGGCGAGCTGCGACAGCTTCACGATCGCACCGGCCGGGCTGCGCAGGGGCAGGTCCCGCAGGGCCGCCATCCGGTCCACGCTCGGCCGACCGGCCAGGACCCGCACAGCGACGACGCGGTCGCCTTCGAGCACCGAGGACGCGGTCTGGCCGAGCATCGCCGTGCCCACGGCGTCGGCCACGTCCTGAGCGCTGAAGCCGAGCCGCGCCGCATCCGCGTGGCGGACCTTCAGGCTCAGGCTGGGTCCTGCGTACACCAGGCCGTCGAATACATCGACTACGCCACGGATCTGTCGGAGCTGGTCCGCCACCTCCGGCGCCTTCCTCTTCAGGAAGGCGATGTCGGTCGAGAAGAGCTTGACCTCGATCGGCTGCGGCGCCCAGATGAGGTCCCCAATGAGGTCGCCGAGAATCCCCGGGAACTCCCACTCGATACCGGGCAGGGCGCCGAGGAAGCGGTGGCGCAGCTCGGTGATGACGTCTTCGGTTGTGCGTCCTCGGTCGGGCTTGAGCTTCACGAGGAAGTCCCCCGTGTTCGGCTCGGCGATCGAGAGCGCCAGCCGGGCGCCGGTGCGCCGCGAGTAGCTCTCGACCTCCGGCGTCTTGCGGAGGATCTCCTCGGCCTGCAGGAGCTGGCGGTGCGTCTCGGCCAGGCTGGTGCCGAAGGGGGCGATGTAGTCGATCACGAAGCCACCCTCGTCGAGAGGGGGGAGAAACTCGGTCTCGAGGCTGCGGTAGATCCCCGCCCCCAGCAGCAGGAGGAGCCCGCAGAGGCCGAGCGTCGTCAGGCGGTGCCGCAGGGCCCAGCGCACCCCGATCTCGTAGAGGGCGAGGGTGCGCCGGAGGACGGGGCCACCTTCCTCTCCGCGGGGGCCGTGGCCGTGGGCGAGGCGCTCGCGGTCGCGGATGAACCACGCGGCGAGGGAGGGGGTGAGGAGGAGAGCCAGCACGAGGGAGGTCAGCAGCGCCACCACCATGGTCAAGGCAAGGGCGCGGAAGAACACGCCGGTGATCCCGTCGAGGAAGGCGAGGGGGATGAAGACCACCACCGGCGTGAGCGTGGACCCCACGAGGGGGTGGACGATCTCGCCGATCGCAACCTCGATCGCCTCCAGCCGGCCGAGTCCGGTGGCCACCCGGGCGTAGATCGCCTCCACGACGACGATCGCGTCGTCGATGACGAGGCCGATGGCGGCCGCTATGCCCCCCAGCGTCATCATGTTGAAGCTGAGCCCGGTGAGCTTCATCGCCACCAGCGTGATCAGCACCGTCACCGGGATCACGACGATGGCGGTCAGCGTGACCCCCCAGTCCTTCAGGAACAGGTAGAGGATCACCACCGAGAGGAGGAGCCCGAACAGGATGGCGTCGCGAACGCTCCCCACGGAGTCGCGGACGAAGAGCGACTGGTCGTAGTAGTAGGCGGTCTTCAGGTCGGGCGGGAGGTCCTGCTCGAGGTCGCGGAGGACGTTCCGGACCCCCCTCGCGATGTCGAGTGTGCTGCCGTCGGGCTGGCTGCGTACGTTGAGGAGGACGGCGGAGACTCCCTCGGCGGTGACGACGTTGAAGACGGGCTCGGGTCCGCGCTCGACCCGCGCGAAATCCCGGATCCTCACCGGGTGTGTCCCCACCGCGGTCACCACGAGGTTCTCGATGTCCTCGATGCCGTGGACGCGCCCGTCCACGATCGCGAGGTACAGGGTGTAGTTCTCCTCGTGCATGCCGGTGGGAGCGATGATGTTGCTCCCGGCGAGGGCCTCCGTGACCTGGGGGAGGCTGAGGCCGGCCGCCAGCAGCCGCCGCGGGTCGACCACCACGTGGAACTCCGGCGTGCGGCCGCCGACGAGATCGACGCGGGCGACCCCCGGGATCCGGAGGAGCCGCGGCTTCACCTCGTAGCGGGCGATCTCCCACAGCTCCATGAGGTCGCGGCGGGGGCTGGTGAGGCTGACGCCGACGATCGGGAAGGCGGAGAAAGTCAGGCGCCACACGGTCGTGCGGGCCGTCGGGGGCAGGTCGGAGCGGATCTGGGCGATCCGGCTGTTCACGTAGTTCTCCGACTGGACCATGTCGACCCGCCAGTCGAAGAACACGCTGACCTCGGCCGCGCCCCGTCCCGTGGTCGACCGCACGGTGAGGGAGCCGGGGATGTCCTTCATGGCCTCCTCGATCGGGCGCGTGATCGTGGCCATCATCTCGTCGGCCGGCATCACGCCGTTGTCGACGAGGATGACGACCCGGGGGAAGTCGGTCTGCGGGAAGACGGAGGAGGGCGTGCGCAGGGCCGAGTAGACACCGGCCAGGCACAGCGCGACCGCGATGAAGGCGATCGCCAGACGGTTCCGGATGGCGAGCTGGCCGATGCGCGAGCTCACGGGGAGAGCACGCGGACCTTCGTCTCCGCAGGAAGGGCGTAGGCTCCCTCGGTCACGACGGAGAGACCTTCCCTGAGCCCCTCGCCCTCAACCTCGACCCGTCCCGCGTCGCGCAGCCCGACCTTCACCGGCAGCTGCTTCGCCTGGCCATCTTCCACCAGCGCGATCACCTCGCGCCCCTGGGCGTCCTTGACGACGCTCTCGACGGGAACGGTCAGGCGGTTCTCGCGCTCCTCGCTCGCGATGCGGACGCTCACGAGCTGGCCGGGCCGGAGGCCGGAGCGGGCGGGCACGCTCACGCGAACGAGCGCGGTTCCCGTCGCCGGGTCGACTTCGGGGCGAACGGAGGCGACCGCCCCCCCGAGCGGGGACGCTCCCGCCTCGCCCTGCACCTCTGCCGGCTGGCCGACCCGAAGCGGGCCGAGCTCTGCGCTCGGGACCCCGGCGCTCACCACGAGGCGCGAGAGGTCCACGATCTCGGCCAGGGTGGTGGCGAGGTCCACCCCGTCACCCACCTTGACCGCGATGCGGGCGATCGTGCCGGAGGTCGGAGCCACGACGCGCAGGAACGCCTGTTGCGTCTCGGCAGCCTCGAGGTCGGCCTGCGCCGCGGCGAGGGCCTGCTCTGCGTCGAGAAGCTGCCGACGCGACGTCCCCTCCACGTCGATGAGCTTGCGCTGCCGCTCCAGCGTCGTCCGCGCATACTCGACGGCGAGCCGCGCCTTCGCCGCGGCCACGTCGGCGGCGCGGGGGTCGAGCTGGAAGAGGAGCTGCCCCTCCGCCACCCGCTGCCCTTCGACGCAGGCGACGGCGGTGACGACACCGGGCGTCGCCGCGGACACGCGGGCGCCGGCGGTCGAATGGACCCCGGGCGGCTCCGGCTCCACGACTCCATAGGCTGTCACCCAGGCCCGTAGCGTCTGACGGGTGACCGTCCCGACGTGCACGGCGACCTCGGTTCCGACCTCGGCCCCCTCGTCGGCGGCGCCGCACCCGGCCATCCCGAGGAGCCCGGCCAGGCCGGAGAGGTGCGCGAGGGCCATAAGGACAGGCAGCGGTTTCTTCATCGTGGCTCCTCGAGCGGCTGCACCGCTGCGGATCGCGGCGGCCTCTGCCAGGCCTCGCTCGACGTGGGAAGAGGGCTCTGCAGCGCGTCCTCGAGGACGCCCAGGGCCTGGCGAGCCCGGGTGACGGCGTCCAACCGCGCGAGGGACATGGCGCCGAGCTGGAGCTGCAGGGCGACGAGATCGCTCCGCGCGATCTCGCCGAGGTCGAAGATCGAGCGAGCCGTCGTCTCCTCACGACGGAGATTGGCGACGAGCTCCTCCGCGTCGGACTGGAGCCGCAGGGCTCCGCGGTAGCCGGCGAGGGCCTGGCCGATCTCCGACAGGACCCGGGCCTGCAGGGCGCCGAAGCGGGCTGCGGCTTCCTCCCGCCTGGCCGCGGCCTCGGCGATCGGCCCGCGGTTGCGGCTGAAGACGGGCAGCGTCAGCCCGATCCCGAGCGTCCACTTGTTGTCGCCCTGGTCGTACTCGTAGGCGGGACCGAGGTGGATGTCCGGGTACTGCTTCGCGATCTCGAGCTGCAGCGCCTCCTGCGTGGCGGCGTAGGCGGACAGCTCGGAGAGGATGTCGGTGCGGTGCAGCAGGGCCTGTGAGCGGGCCTCGGCGAGGGATGCCTCGGGGGGACCGGTTTCGAGCCCCTCGAAGGACAGCGAGACGGCGTCGAGCGCCTCGGCGGGGACGCCCACGGCCTCGGCGAGCCGGACGCGGGCCTCGGCCCGGCGGCGCTCGGCGTCGCGGAGGGCGAGCCGCGAGGCGTCGGCGGCGAGGCGGGCCTGGACGAGCTCGAAGGCGGAGATGGCCCCCGCCTCCCACTGGAGGCGCAGCAGGCGCACGTTGTCCTGGTGGAGGACCTGCTGCTCCTCACGCAACCTCGTCTCCTCCTCTGCCGCCCACAGGTCCACGAGACCGGACCGGACGCGGCTGCGGACCTGCCACGCCGTCGACGCCACCTCGAGCCGCGCCGCTTCCGAGAGGTGGGCGGCCATGGCGAGGCGGTGGCCGCGCTTGCCCGCGGTCTCGATCGGGATGTCGAAACCGATGAATGGGATCCACGGCGTCGGCGTCTTCGTCGTCGTGTCGTAGCCCGGACCCGCGGTCACCGACGGGTTCGGCCTCTCCCCGGCGGTGGCCCGGCCCGCCTGCGCCACCGACCACCGCGCCCGGGCCACGTCGAGATCGGGATGAAAGTGCAACGCGGCCAGGGTCAGCGCCCCGAGGTCCCAGACCGGCGGCGGCCAGGCCTCGGGACGCGGCTCGGCGTTCGCCTCGACGAACGCCTCCAGCCCGGGATCGTCGAGGCGGCGCGCGGAGAAGGACTGGGCGGTCTGTGCGGGATCGATCGGCCGCGCCTGGTAGTGGACGCAGCCGCCGAGGAGCACGAGACCGGCGAGAGCGGCGCGCTCAGCGAGAGAGCCCATGGAGAATGCCGTCTTCCACGGAGACGGTACTGTGCGCGTGCGTGACTGGTCAAGAAGGCCCCTCTGGTGGGGAGCAGGACGACCAGTCCCGAGCTTCATCGTGCGTTTGGATCGGGCGCCGGACCGGCCGCTGGCTCACCCACAACGCACGAAAGCCGGCCACTCGGGCCGGCCTTCGGTGTTCTTGCGGCCGCCCGACGGGCGGCCCGGGAGTCAGGCTCAGGTGAAGCGGCCGGAGGGGGCACACCCGCCGCCGCCAAGGCTCCCGCCGGCCACCGAGCCGGCGAACGTCGAGTACTCCTTCTCGATCTCGGTCTGCCCGCAGTTGGGGCACTCGAGCCCCTCGGGGCCCTGCCCCACGCGCTGCAGCACCTCGAAGCGAGTCCCACAGCCAGCGCAATGATATTCGTACAGAGGCACTTACGGTCCTCCTCGCTCCCTCCCGTGGAGCGCCCTCACCTGGTGAGAGCCAGTATCGCCCGAAAGGATTCGCCTCTGCAATGGGCCATGCTGTCTGTGGCACGAGAGGGCCAAAACGTCTAACCTTGGCCGCCAATACACCGCCCGCCCGCCTCCGGATATCTTCAGCCATGCCGGAATCGCAAAGAACGCCCCACCGCCGCTACAACCCCCTGCTCGACGAGTGGGTGCTCTGCTCGCCCCACCGGCTCCAGCGACCCTGGCAGGGGAAGGTCGAGGACGAGCCCGAAGACACACGCCCCGACTACGACCCGTCCTGCTATCTGTGCCCCGGGAACGTCCGGGCGAACGGCGAGCGCAACCCGGCCTACACCTCGACCTACGCATTCGACAACGACTTCCCCGCCCTGCTCCCGGAGAGCAGCGCGGGCGCGACGGACGGCGGGGGTTTGCTCGTGTCCGGGCCGGCGACCGGACGGTGCCGCGTGATCTGCTTCTCGCCTCGCCACGATCTCACGCTCGCCGAGATGTCGCCGGAGGAGACACGACCGGTCGTCGACGCCTGGGCACACGAGACCGAGGCCATCGGGAGCGACCCGGGCATCCGCTACGTGCAGGTCTTCGAGAACAAGGGCGCGATGATGGGGTGCTCCGACCCCCACCCCCACTGTCAGGTGTGGGCGACGGGTCACGTTCCACTCATTCCGGCTCGCAAGCTCGCCACCCAGCGCGCCTGGCTGAGGCGGCACGGACGGGACCTCCTCGGCGACTACCTCGAGCGCGAGCTGGAGGCGAACGAACGCATCGTCTGCCGCAACCGCCACTGGATTGCCCTCGTGCCCTGGTGGGCGTTGTGGCCGTTCGAGGTCATGGTCGTTCCCGTGCGTCGCGTCCCCGATCTGCCCTCGCTCGACGGGGACGAGCGCGACGCCCTGGCCGAGGTGCTTCACCGTGTCAGCGTCCGCTACGACAACCTCTTCCGCACCTCCTTCCCGTACTCCATGGGCTTCCACGGCCGCCCCACCGACGGGCAGGAGCACCCCTGGTGGCGGCTGCACGCCGTCTACTTCCCGCCGCTCCTGCGGTCGGCCACGGTGCGCAAGTTCCTCGTGGGATTCGAGCTCACCGCCGAGCCCCAGCGCGACCTGACCGCCGAGGACGCGGCCGCCCGACTGAGAGACCAGGGCGAAACCCGCTACCGCAAGGCGAGGGCGCAATGACCGACTCCAGCGGGATCGACCCTGAGCTCGTCGAGCGCGCCCGCGATCGCTTCACCCAGGCCTTCGGAGCCGAGCCCTCCCCGAAGATCGCGGTGGCCCCCGGCCGCGTGAACCTGATCGGCGAGCACACCGACTACAACGACGGTTTCGTGCTCCCGATGGCGATCGGTCGGTCGATCGTCCTCGTGTTCCGCCCCCGTGGCGACCGTGCTCTGCGCGGGTGCTCCGTCGCGTACGACGAGACGAAGGAGCTGGACCTCGATGCGCTCGCCCCCCCGGGGGGCAGCGACTGGCTCTCGTACGTCGCCGGCGTGGCCTGGGCCTTCGCCACCGAGGGGCTCGTCGTCCCGGGCCTCGACGTGGTCGTGGACGGCGATGTTCCCCTCGGGGCCGGCCTGTCCTCGTCCGCGGCCCTCGAGATGGCGACGGCGCGGGCCCTCGCCGACGCCGCCGCTCTGGAATGGGATCCGGTGCGGATGGCCAGGCTCGGCCAGAAGGCCGAGAACCAGTACGTGGGGATGAACTGCGGGATCATGGACCAGTTCGCCTCGGCGGTCTCGCGGGCCGGTCACGCGCTGCTCCTCGACTGTCGCTCGCTCGACACCCGACCCGTCCCGTTGCCGGAGGAGGCGGCGGTGGTCGTCATGGACACCGGGGCCCGCCGCTCGCTCGCCGGCAGTGCCTACAACGACCGCCGGGCCGCGTGCGAGCGCGTGGTCGCTCACCTTCGAGGGCTCGACCCCGGGGTGCGGGCGCTGCGTGACGTCACGCTCGAGCTTCTCGAAGATG
Organism: Acidobacteriota bacterium; assembly: GCA_022340545.1. GTDB lineage: Bacteria > Acidobacteriota > Vicinamibacteria > Fen-336 > Fen-336 > JAJDNS01. The sequence continues at coordinate 17,855 of JAJDNV010000159.1, forward strand.
CGAAGGACGACCTCGACCCGACGGACCTCATGCGGGCCCGTCACGTGGTGCCCGAGAACGCGCGGCCGGTGCACATGGCGGACGCGCTCCAGGTGGGCAGGCTCGAGCAGGCGGGGCGGCTCATGAACGACTCTCACTCCAGCCTGCGCGACCTGTACGAGGTCTCGTGCGAGGAGCTGGACCTGATCACGGACATCGCCCGGGGGCAGGCGTCGTGCTTCGGCGCCCGGATGACGGGGGCGGGGTTCGGAGGCTGTGCGGTGGCCCTCGTCAAGGCGGCCGAAACCGGTCCGTTCTGTGACGCGGTCCTCTCCGCCTACGAGGAGAAGATCGACCTGCCCGCCGCGCTCTACCCGTGCCGGCCGATGGCCGGCGCGCGCCTGCTGGACTGAATCACTCCCTGCTCCGAACGACAGGGCTTGCGATAGACTCAGGGTTCGCTTCACGAAGAGACGGTTGACGTCCCAGGCCTTGAAGGCGCGGGGCCGCCGGCGAGTGCCTCCGCGCGGAGGAGGTGCACATGGTCACGATTGGCATGCTGTGGCTACCGATCCTCGTCGCGACGGTGCTCGTGTTCATCGCGAGCAGCGTCGTCTGGATGGCGCTGCCCTACCATAGCTCCGACACACGTCGGCTCCCGGACGAGGCCTCCGCGCTCGATCCCCTGCGGAAGCAGGACCTGAGCCCGGGGCTGTATCGCTTCCCGTGGGCGGACGGCATGAAGGCGATGAAGGAGCCCGCCTTCGCTGAGAAGCTGAACCAGGGACCCGTCGGCTTCCTGACGATCATGCCGAAGGGCCAGTCCCCGATGGGCAAGACGATGGCGCTCTGGACCGTGTACGTCCTTGTCGTCAGCGTCCTGGTCGCCTACGTGACGGGCCGGGTGCTGACACCCGAGGCCCACTACCTGGGGGTCTTCCGCGTTGCCGGAACCGTGGCGTTCCTGGCCTACGCCGGGGGACACCTGCCGGACGCCATCTGGTGGGGCAAGCCCTACAGCAACGCGTGGAAGGACGTCCTCGACGGCCTGGTCTACGGGCTGCTCACCGCGGGGGCATTCGGCTGGCTGTGGCCGCGGTGATCGGCTAGCTCTTCCGCAGGGCACGCCCGGGTCGGGCGCCGGTGTGGGCGCCGTCCTGGACGACCGAGACCCCGTTTACGAGGACGTGAGCGATCCCCACCGGGTACCGGTGAGGATTCTCGAAGGTGGCGGTGTCCGCGACCGTCGCCGCGTCGAAGACGACCAGGTCCGCCTTCTTTCCCGGGGCGATGCGGCCGCGGTCGGTCAACCCGATCTGGTCGGCGGGCATGCTCGTCATCTTCCGCACCGCCGTGGGGAGGTCCAGCAGGCCCCGCTCGCGCGCGTAGACGCCCAGGACCCGTGCGAAGGCGCCGTACGAGCGCGGGTGGGGGCGCGTCTCGGCCGCCCGCCCGGTCGGGGCCATGCTGCTGCCGTCCGATCCGATCATCACCAGTGGGTGCGCGAGGACGCGGTCCACGTTCGCCGGGCTCATGGCGTGCCCGACGAAGCCCACCGACGTGCTCTCCTCCTCCATCAGCCGGGTGTAGGCCTCGGCCGGGTCGACGCTCCACCCCTCTGCGATCTCCGTCATGTTCCGGCCGACGAGCGCCTGGTTCGCCGAGGTCTTCACGCTGGTGATGACGATGCGGTCCCAGCCGCCAGGATCCTCGGCCACCGACGCCTCAACCTCGCGGCGGATCCGGGCCCGGCCCGCGGGATCGCGCAGGCGCGCGAGCACCGCGGCGGTAGCGCCTTCGCGGGCCCAGCCCGGCATCAGGATCAGGAGGTCGGTCGAGTAGGCCGTGTAGGGGTACGCGTCCGCCAGCACCTCCACGCCGCCGCCTCGCCCGGCCTCGATCAGGTCGAGGGCCGCCCGCTGCTTGGGCCAGTTGACCTCGCCCGCCGCCTTGAGATGCGAGATCTGCACCCGCGCCCCGGCGCTCCGGCCGATCTCGATCGCCTCGGCCACCGCCTCGAGAACCTGTGACTCCTCGTTTCGGATGTGGGTGGCGTAGAGGCCCCCCCGGCGGGCCACGATCCGCGTCAGGGCGACGATCTCCGCGGTCGGGGTGTAGCGGCCCGGGACATACTCGAGGCCGGTCGAGAGCCCGAAGGCCCCCTGATCCAACCCTTCCTCAAGGGCTCGGCTCACCGCCGCCATCTCGTCGGCCGAGAGCAGCCGGTCGACGGATCCGACCGCGTTGTCGCGCAGCGTCCCCTGCCCCACGAGAAGCGCCTGGTTGAGCGAGAGGCCCGTCCTCTCGAGCTGTCCGAGGTAGGACGCGACGTCCGTCCAGTCCGCCTCGACACCCTCCCGTCTCCAGTCTTCCTTGCGCTCCTCCACGCCCTCGCCGGCGAGCGGGGCCGCGGAGCTCCCGCAGTTGCCGGCCAGCTCCGTCGTCACACCCTGCCGCACCCGGCTGTCGGCGGTCGGGTAGGCGAGGACGTCGGGGTCGGAGTGGGTGTGGATGTCGATGAAGCCGGGCGAGACGTGGAGGCCGGCAGCGTCGATCACCCGGCGCCCCTGCTCAGCGGAGATCTCGCCCAGCGCCGCGATGGCGTCACCCACGACCCCCACGTCGGCCCGCAGGCCCGGTCCACCGGTCCCATCCAGCACGGTGCCCCCTCGGAGGACGATGTCGAAGGTCGGGGCGGCCTCCAGGCGTGCGCGGGGGCCGAGGATGAACCCGGCCAGCGCGGCCGAAGACCGTCCAAGGAAGCGTCGACGAGGCAGCGATACGCTCATGAGTCCGCTCGAACCTGCCGAAGGCCTCGCATGTCGGCGCTGCCCACGGCTTGCGGCGACCCGACACTAGCATGCCGTGGGGCCCGCCACCAGGGTGATCGATCCGTTGACCGCCGTCCTCGGTCGAGGCCCCGCTGCAGGATTTCTTCGGCCTGCCGTTCGCGCGCCAGGTGCCCTTCGAGTCGGTCTTCTTCTCCAACCCCGAGGGCCCCTCGTTCAATTGTGTCGTCCCGATCCCGTGTACTTCGGCAAGGCGATCCGTGTGACGTTGCAGCAGATGTCGTGGGGGACGGTGAACCAGCTCCGGCGTCTGGAGCCTTCCGATCGCCCCGAGCTCGTGCGGACGCACCGGCCATTCGATCCGGGCGACTATGCCGGTGCGAAGGGCGAGGGCACCTGGGAGGACTTCGAGACGCCCCATGACGTGTGCGCCACCGCCTACTGGTACCAGGAGCTCCCCTCGCCCCGGTGGCCCCCTCTCGAGCCGTACGCCGAGCGGACCGGGGACCTCGGACGGTAGATCGGACGAGGGTCTTCGTCAAAACGCCTTAGAATCGGTCTGCTGGCCTTCCAGGAGGACCGAGAACACTGCTCGCGCGCGGCATCCACAGCTACCACCGGCCCACGAGCCTCGCCGAAGCGGTGGAGCTCGCGGCGCAGGGCGTCGTCCCTCTCGGCGGAGGCACACGGCTCCTGGCGTCGGCGGTCGAGCTGCCCAATCTCCTCGACCTCGTGGGACTCGGCCTCTCGGCGGTGCACGTCGAGGACGAGGATCTGGTCGTCGGGGCCACCGCGACCCTGCAGGATCTCGTGGAATCTCCCCTCGCCTACCCGGCCACCGCCGGCCTCCTGCCCCTCGCCTGCCGCACCGCCGCGGCATCGCGGACGATTCGGGGGATGGCGACGCTGGCCGGCGAGGCCGTCCAGGGCGACCCCGACTCGGAGCTGGTGGCGGCGCTGCTCGCGCTCAACGCGGTCTTCACGATTGCCCACCCCCGGGAGCCCCGTGAGAGCCCCGCGCTCCGGTTCCTGCGCAACCCCACCACCGACCTCGAGGGCGGCGGCCTGGTGGAGAAGGTCCTGATCCCTGGCGCGCCACACGGCGCGGCCCTGGAGCGAGTGGCGGCGCTCCCCTCGCTGCCCCCCCTGGTCTCGGTCGTGGTGACCACCACCTTCTCCGGCGAGCGGCTGAGCCGCGTCCGCGTGGCCACCACCGGCCTCACCGGACGGCCGGCCCGCGTCGCCGAGGCGGAGTCTCACGTCGAGCGCACGGCCGGGGACGACGAGGTCCTGCGTGAGGCCGCGGAGCTGGTGGCTCGAGCCGCCCCGTTTCGCGCCGACGCGGAGGCCTCGGCCGAGCACCGGCGTCAGCTCGCGCGGGTGCTGGCCCTGCGGGCCCTCCGAGGCGCAGTGGACCGAGGGCGGCGACGCCAGCCGCCCGACATCCCCCGTCTTCGCCCGCCGGCATCGCACCGGGGAGCCGCCCCCCTCGCCAACTTCACCTCTGGACGCCTCGACGTGACGGCGAACGGGCGCAAGCTCCGCGTGGACGCGGAGGCCCGCACGTCCCTGCTCGACCTGCTCCGGGGGGCGGGGATCTTCGGCGCCAAGGCGGGGTGCGGGGCGGGGCGCTGCGGGGCCTGCACCGTTCTCCTCGACGGCCGTGCGGTGGCCTCCTGTCTGACCCTGGCGGTGCGCGCCCAGGGACGCACCGTCCTCACCGTCGAGGGCCTGGGCACGAGCGCGCGGCCGCACGTTCTGCAGACCGTGTTCGCGGAGGAGGGGGCCATCGGGTGCGGGTTCTGCACGCCCGCTCTCCTTCTCGGAGCGAAGTCCCTCCTCGACGCCGTGCCCAACCCGACCGAGGACGAGGTGCGCGAGGCGCTCACCGGGCTCTGCCGCTGCACCGGGTACGTGAAGCCCGTCCGGGCCGTCCTCGCCGCCGCCTCACGGAGGGAGCGGTGACGCTCCGGAGAGCCACCGGGGAGGTGGCCTTCGCCGGGGACTTCATGCGTCCGGGCGCCCTCCACCTGGCGATCCGGCGCTCGCCGGTGGCCCACGGACGCGTCGTCGCGTCCGACACCACGGATGCGCGGGCCCTCCCCGGGGTGGTGGCAGCCCTGGCCGCGGAGGACACGGCGGGAGTCCTCGATCCCGTGCTTCGCTTCGTCGGGGACCGCGCGGGGGTCGTGGCCGCAGAGGACGCCGACATCGCCCGGCACGCCGCGGACATGGTTCACCTCGTCGTGAAGCCGCTCCCGATCGTCCTCGATGCCGAGGCCGCACGGAAAGATCCGGAACAGGTCGCCGCCCGTTTCGATGTCGAGGTCGGCAACGTTGATGAGGCACTCGCGATTGCGGATCACGTCGTCGAAGGGACGTGGACGGTCCCGGCCGCCCCGACGGTGACCCTGGATCCGCCCGTCACCCTGACCTGGCTCGACGACGACCGTCGTCTGGTCGTCCGGACCTCGGCGGAGTCACCGTTCCGCGTGCGCCGGCTCCTGGCCGATCGCCTCGGCCTCCCCGCCGCCCGCATTCGCGTGATGCGGCCACTCGTGGCCGGAGGCGTGGGGGGCCGGCCCGACGTGCCGATCGAGGACCTCTGCGCCCTCGTCACGTTGCGGACGGGGCGTCCGGCACGCCTGGCGCTGACCGCCGAGGAGCTGCCGCTCTTCCCCGGCCGCCCCCCGCAGAGAATCGAGGTCCGACTGGCCGTGCAGGCCGGCCGCCTGAGCGCCCTCGCGCTGCGGCTGCTCGTGGACGTGGGCGCAGACTCGGAGGGGGCCGAGGCCCTGCTGAGATCCGCGGCCCGCCAGGCCCTCGCGCTCTACAGTGCCCCGAGCCTGCGCGTGGAGGCCGTCGCGGTGCGCACTCACCGGCCACCGACCAGCCGACGGCACGGGGCCGACGATGACGCCGCGTTCGCGGTCGAGTGCGCGATCGAGGAGGCCGCGCGGCAACTCGGAGAGGATCCAGTGAAGTTTCGTCGCCGGCAGCTGCGTCGACCCGGTCGGGGGTACGAGCTGCCCGGCGGGCTGGGCGAAGCCCCCGGAGCAGACGATGCGATGCCTCTCGACGCGTTGCTGGAGGCCGGAGTGCAGAAGGCCCGCTGGGGCCGACGGGATCGGGGGCGGGGAGCGCTCAGCCCGGTCCGGTGGGGGCTCGGGGTGGGGCTGGCCCGCCGCGCCGCCGGCGCAGCCGAGGGCACGGGAGCCGCGGCCACCCTCCGCCTCCTGGAAGACGGCTCGTTCACGCTCGCCGCGGCCCCGTCGTCCACGGGGGCAGCGGACGAAACGGTGTTCGCGTCGGCGGCGGCCAGCATGCTCGGCGTCCCGGCGCGGCGGGTGGTCCTCGCCGCCGCCGACACCGACTCTGCCCCGTTCGAAGCGGGTGACCACGCGCCCACCTTCCTCTCGACGGGCCGCGCGGTGGAGCAGGCGGCCGAGGTGGCACGGGAGCTGATCCGCAAGGCAGGCGCCGCCATGCTCGGCACGGACCCGGCCCGGGCCGAGGTGGTCGGCGGTGAGGTGCGTGCGGAGGATGGCCGTACCGCGAGCTTCGCGGCGATCGGAGCGGCAGCACTCGAGGCCGGCCAGCCCGTCGCCGCCACCGCGGTCCCCTCCATTGAGAACGCACCCCCGTCCGATGCCGCCGTCTTCGCCGAGGTGGAGGTGGACACCGAGACCGGTGTGGTGCGCCCGCTTCGTCTCACCGCGGTCGCGGCCGGCGGTCCCTTCGCCGACCCGCGTCCCGCCGAGGCGCAGGTCGAGGGCGCGCTCGCCACCGCCCTCGAGCGTGCGCTCGCCGCAGCCCTTCCGGTGGATACCGAGGGCCGGCCGCTCGCCGGGTCCCTGCGCCGCTGGCCCCTCGTGGCCGCCGGTGACGTCCCGCCGATCGCGGTGACCTTCCTCCCGACGGACGACCCCTCGACACGCTTCGGGGCCATGGCCGTGGGTGAGACGGCGGGTCGGGCAGCGGTGGCCGCGATCGCGGCGGCGGTTGCCCACGCATCGGGTGGAACGGTGAGGTCGCTGCCGCTCGACCCGGGGACGGTGCTGGACCTCCAGGCCGGCCGCTGAGACCCGGCCGCCAAGCTAGAATAGCGCCTCTCATGGGTGAGTCGATGGCGTCCCGCCGTCCGGCGGACCGGGTCCGTCGTCTCCTCTCCGCGATCGGGCCCGGGATCTTCATCCTGGGGTACATCATCGGCACCGGCAGCGTCACGTCGATGGCGAAGGCCGGCGCCGAGTACGGGATGACGCTGGCCTGGGCGATGGCGCTGTCGTGCTTCTGCACGTACGTGCTGATCGTCGCGGTCAGCCGCGTGACGATCGCCTCGGGACACACTCTCATCCACTGTATCCGCCAGCAGTTCGGGTCGGCCGTGGCCATCGGCATCATCTTTGGACTGATGGCCACGGTCATCTCGTCGGTCATCGGCGTCATGGGCATCGCAGCCGATGTCGCGCGGGAGTGGAGCGCCCAGGTCACCGGGAGCGCGGGCATCCCGCCCCTGGCTACCGCCGTGGTCCTGAACGGCATCCTCGGCTTCCTGATCTGGAAGGGCTCCCACGGTCTCTTCATGAGAGCCATGGCCGTGATCGTGGCCCTGATGGCACTCTGCTTCCTGGTGACGATGTTCATCGTCATTCCGGGACCGATGGAGCTGATCCGAAGCCTCAGACCGGCCATGCCCGCCCGATCGGAGATGCATCTGGTGCTGGCGGCGATGGTGGGGACCACGATGGCCTCGGTCTGCGTCGTCACGAGGAGCTACCTGGTGGCGGAGAGGGGCTGGGGACGGAACGACTTGAGGGCGGAGAACCGGGATGCGATCGTCTCACTCAGCCTGACCTTCCTCGTGGGCGCCGCGATCATGGCGAGCGCGGCCGGCACGATGCTCCCGGCGGGAATCCCCGTCGTGGAGGCAATCGACATGGTCAAGACGCTGGAGCCGCTGGCCGGACGGTTCGCCACCGCGCTGTTCGTGACGGGCATCATCGCCGCCGCGGTGTCCTCCCTGTTTCCCAACTACGTGCTGGGACCGTGGCTGGTCTGCGACTACATGAACGTTCCACGGAGGATGGACCGGGCGACGGTCCGCGTCGCCGTCGCGGCCGTGGCCTCGCTGGCCTTCGTGGTCCCCGTCTTCGGCGGCCGACCGGTCTTGATCATGATCGCCTCGCAGGCCGTCAGCACGGTGATCATGCCGGTGCTCATCCTCCTGTTGATGATCCTGCTGAACCGGTCGGCCGTCGTGGGTGACTACCGGAATCCGATGGCCCTGAATATCGGCCTGATCATCACGCTGGTCTTCGCCCTGGTGGTTTCGTACTCCGGTGCGCTCGGCCTGGTGGAGGGCGTGAATGAGATCCTCTTTCCATTGAAGGCGTGAGGACAGAACCGTGACGAAGACTTCAACCGGCCTGCTGCTCGCCGTGCTCCTGCCGACGACCAGCCTCGCCCAGACGTCCCCCTTCCTTCCGGAAGAGCACCGACGCGCCCTGGTGAACGAGATCTCGGGAGATCGCGCGTTCGAGCAGGTGCGTTGGCTGACCCACTATCACCGCACCGGGCCCGGCCGTGACTTCTGGGCCGCGGCCGAGCACATCCGGGCCACCGCCGCGGCGTCCGGGCTCGAGGACGTGCACCTCATCCGGCAGGAGTGGCAGGGGCATCCCTGGACGTGCCACTCCGGGGAAGCCTGGCTGCTCGGCCCCGAGCCCACGAAGCTGGCCGACTTCGGCGAGGTAGCGGTCTCGATCGCCGATCACAGCCGCACCACCCACGTGACGGCCGGTCTCGTCGACGTCGGGGAGGGGACCTCCGCCGCCGACTACGAGGACGTCACGGTCGAGGGCCGGGTGGTCCTGGCCGCGGGCAGCCCCGACGCGGTGATGCGCGAGGCGGTCTGGAGGCGGGGGGCCCTGGGTGTCGTGTCCTACGCGTCGTCCCGCCTCCAGTCCTTCGATGCCCCCGACCAGGTGGCCTGGGGCCGTGTCTCCTACGAGGCGAAGGACGTGGCCGGGGTCGACGACGGGACGCCGGGGACGTTCGCGATCATGGTGTCGCCCCGGCGGGGACGGTGGCTCCAGGAGCGGCTCGCCGGCGCCAGCTCTCCGCTCGAGATCAAGGTGGACATCGAGGCCGAGCACCCCGAGAAGCGCGAGCAGGGGATGGTCGAGGCCTGGATCCGCGGGAGCGAGATCCACGACCAGCAGATCGTCCTCGTCTCCCACATCCAGGAGGAGATGACCTCGGCCAACGACAACGGCAGCGGGTGCGCGAGCATGCTCGAGATCGGACGGGCGCTCGGCCGGCTCATCCGGGAGGGAACGCTCCCCCGTCCCCGCCGCGACATCCGTTTCTGGTGGGTGAACGAGCTCTCGAGCGAACCCCAGTACTTCCGCGATCACCCCGAGACGCCCGACCAGATGCTCCTGGCCCTGAGCCAGGACATGGTGGGAGCCCGGCAGAGCTGGGGGGGACGCGTCCAGTACGCCTCACGCCTCCCGTGGAGCCTTCCCCACGCCCTCGACGACGTGATGGAGAGCATCCTGACCGCGATCCGAGACGGCAACACCTCCTATCTCGTCAATCGGAGCACCGGACAGCCGCAGCCCTTCCTCCAGGAGATCACCGCGGTCAAGGGCTCGCGTGAGCCGTACCATGCCCGGATGGTGCCGTACTACGACTCGACGGACCACCACTCGTTCACCCCGCGGCACATCAGGGTGCCCGGGACGAGCCTCACCAACTGGCCCGACCAGTGGATCCACTCCTCGAGGGACGATCTCGAGAACATCGACGCCACCCAGCTCGAGCGGAACGCGGTGGTCGTGGCCGCGGTGGCCCTCTACTTCGCCTCGCTCCAGGACGAGGACGTGCCCGCCCTCGCCGCCTACATGGCGGCGCGGGGCCGCGCCCGGGTGGCCGCCGACACCGCGGTCGCGGTGGCCCACCTCGCCCGATCCGAACCCGAGGGACGCCGCCAGGCGTGGGCGGAGGCGGCCCGGCTCGTCCGCCACACCCACGAGCGGGAGGAGCGGGCCCTCGCGTCCCTGAGCCGGCTCGATCCGAAGGGGCGAAGCCGCGACATCGTCTCGGGCGCCCGGCGCCAGCTCGAAACGTCCCGCGAGTCCGAGCTCCGCGCCCTCGAGGAGGCCTACGCAGGGCTGACGGGACTCAAGCCGGTTCCCCCCCCACTCGACGACGAGGCTCGGACGATGGCGCAGACCGTCTACGTCCCGCACGGTGACGTCGCGACGCTCAGCCGGGACCTCCAGGAGGTGGAGTCCCCCAGTGGGCTACACGCCCTGATGGAGTTTGAGGTGCTGAACTTCGCGGACGGGACCCGCACCGCCTGGGAGGTCTACGAGGCGGTGGCGGCGGAGGCCCTCTCGGCCGGCGAGTGGTACTACGGGACCGTCAGTCCCAGGGACGTCCTTTCCGTCCTCGACTCCGCGAGGGAGGCCGGCGTGTTCACGGTCGAGATCATTCAATGACCCCCCTCCCTCCCCACGTAGGGGGAGGGGAATGCTTGAGATAGGCCTTGAACACCCGCGCGTCCCCAGGGAAAGGACACGCAGGCGAGCCTAGGCCTGGTGGCCAGCCGCACCTGTTTGCCGAACCCCCACTCTCCGGCGTGTTCCGCTACTCGGCGGGGACTCTCCCGAAGAGCTCCAGGGCGTAGGCGAGGTCGACGTTCCCACCGGAGAGGACGAGGCCGACGCGGCGGCCCGCGACCTCCACCTTGCCTTCCATGGCGGCGGCGAGGGCGAGGACCCCCGTCGGCTCGACGACCAGCTTCATCCGCTCCCACACGAACCGCATCGCTCGAATGAGGGCGTCGTCCGAGACGGTCACCATGTCGTCCACGTTCTCGCGGACGAGAGGAAAGGTGAGCTTCCCGAGCGACGGCGTCCGGGCTCCGTCGGCGATCGTCGGTGGGTTGTGGACGGTGTGGAGCTTGCCGGTCTTGAACGACCGCGTGGCGTCGTCGGCGGTTTCGGGCTCGGACCCGACGATCCGGCAGGAGGGGCTCAGCCGACGGGCCGAGAGCGCGCATCCCGAGAGCAGCCCCCCGCCGCCGCAGGGGACGACGAGGAGGTCGAGTTCGCCCACGTCCTCCAGCAGCTCCTTGCCCGCTGTCCCCTGACCCGCGATGACGTCGGCGTGGTCGTAGGGAGGGATGAGGACCGGGTGGCCCTTCTGCCGCAACTTCTCGGCGACATCCTCGCGCTTCTCCTTCTCGGGATCGTACGGGACGATGGTCGCCCCGTAGCCCTCGGTGGCCCGCCGCTTGGCGGCGGGGGCGTTCTCCGGCATGACGATGGTGATCGACACCCCGAGCAGCCGGCTGGCCAGCGCGGTGGCCTGGGCGTGGTTTCCGGACGAGTAGGTGAGCACACCGCGCGCCCGCTCCTCGGGCAAGAGCCGGGCGATGGCGTTGTAGGCCCCACGGAACTTGAAGGCCCCGACCCGCTGGAGGTTCTCGCACTTCAGGAAGAGGTGGGCCCCCAGTCGCTCGTCGAGCGTCCGCGAGGTCGCGACCGGGGTCCGGTGAGCGATCCCCTTCAACCGCTCGGCGGCCCGGGCCACGTCGTCGAAGGTCACCATGAAACCCGTACATATCACAGCGGGTCGGTCGGCTCGTGGGGTGAGGTGCTTATTCGCCCTCACGGCCACCACTGAGCCGCCGTTCGAGCGAGCCCACCGCCCCTACTCGGACGGTTCGTTGTGGGCGAGGCCGCGACCGGTCACCAGATAGACCGCGAACGTGCCCAGCCAGTGGCCACCCACGTAGTGCTCGCCGGTCACCGCCCCGAGCCCGGCCTCGCGGTGAATCCGAGCCGCGGCCCGCAGAGAGGCGATGCGGGCGTCGCCGTCGGGCAGACCGGCGGCCATCCCCTCCAGCATCCAGGCCCGGCTCAGGTTCAGCCCGTCGAGGTGGGCCAGCTTGGGGTCCGTCGGGTCGAGCACCACGCCGGGCTCGAGCCAGTCGCCCGACCCGTCGGTGGGCAGCGAGGGCAGGAAGACCTCGAGCCAGCCCGCGTACTCCCTCGGCGCGAGCACCCGCCGCATCAGGTCGGCCTCGGCGAGGCAGGGCGAGAGAAAGTCCTGGCCCGAAGGCTCGTAGTCGAGGGGGCAGTCGCGGTCGGCCAGGTAGTAGTCGCGACTGCGAGACACCAGGAGTCGCTCCCGCTCCGCATCCCCTGCCGTCCGCGCCCAGTCGAGGATCAGACCGAAGGCGAAGGCGGTCTGCGAGTGCTCGCCGACCCGGATGGGCTCCGTGAGCTTCGGAAGCCAGTCCGAGATCCGCTCGGCGGCCAGGTCCTCGAGCGGCTCGAGGGCGGCCGACCAGACGCGGGCCCCGGCGCCCGACTCGCGCAGCTCCGCCGCGAGCTGGAGCAGCCAGGCGAGACCGTAGGGTCGCTCGAAGCTGACCCGACCCTCGCCCTCCAGGTAGCGGACCTCTTCCGTCACGTTCTCCACGGACAGGCTGCGGTCGAGGGCCCGGCGGGCCTCAACCGCAAACGCCGCCTCCGGGTGGAGGCGCAGGAGCCGCGCCAGCAGCCAGTGACCGTGGACCGACGAGTGCCAGTCGTAGCAGCCGAAGAAGGCCGGGGTCAGCCGCCGCGGGGGCCGGGCATCGTCGTCCGCGTTCATGACGTGGGCGATCTTGTTGGGGTACTCACGATGGACGCAGGCGAGGGCGAGCCCGGCGAAGCGCTCGGCGAGGGCGGCGTCTACGGGCGCCGCGGCCGTCGAGCTCCCCAGAGCCGTCAACACGAGGACGAGAGCAGGAGCAGAGTGCACACGCATGGCCCGATCGTAACTCTTCGACCAAGGTCCGGCACACCACGCCCCGGTCAAATCAACGCCCGGCGGGACCTCGCCCGGGGTTAGAATCCCACGTCGCCCGTCTTTCCTTCTCTGGAGGCTCGCATGTCTGATCCTGCGACTCCGACGGCGCAGGGGCGCCTCTCGTCCCCGCTGGCCCGGGCGACGATCCTCGGCGCCGCGCTCGTCCTCATCGGGACCGCTCCGAGCCACGCCCAGTGGACCCAGTGGCGGGGACCGGAGCGGGACGGCTCCGTGCGGGCCGGGCCGCGAGAGTGGCCGCCGCGGCTCGAGCTTCTCTGGCAGCGCGACGTCGGCGGGGGCTACGCGGGACCGGTCACGGACGGGCGGCGGGTCTGGGTGCACTCCCGCCGCGGCGGGAACGAGGTCGTCAGCAGCCTGCGCCTCGACGACGGAGAGCTGGTCTGGAGAGGGGAGTACCCGGCCCCGTTCCAGCAGGACCCGTCGGCAATAAACCACGGCAAGGGCCCCTACCCGACTCCCGCTCTCGCCGACGGGCGACTCTTCACGTTCGGCGCCCGGTCCGTGCTCACCGCCTGGGACGCCGGCTCCGGCGACCTGTTGTGGAGGGCCGACTACGCGAGCGAGTTCGACCCGGCCTACCCGTACTTCGGCGCCGTCGCCTCGCCGCTGGTGTGGGGCGGGCTGTGCTTCGTCCCCTTCGGGGGCGCGACGGAACAGGATCCCGGCCGGGGCGCCATGATGGCCTTGCGAGTCGCCGACGGCCAGGAGGCCTGGCGTTGGACGGGTGAGGCCCCGGCCACCGGCGCGTCCCCGATCGTCCGCGAGATCGCGGGCCAGCCGCACCTCGTCTTCAAGAGCAAGGCCCTGATCGTCGGCGTCGACCCACAAACGGGCCGGGAGCTGTGGCGCATCCCCTTCAGGGTCTCGCAGGACAACACGATCGTGACGCCCGTCTTCGTGGGTGATCGCCTCATCACCTCGGACTACCAGATGGGAGCATGGGCGTGGCGCATCCTGCCGGACGGCGGCGGCTGGAGCGTGCGCGAGCTGTGGGAGAACCCGTCGGTCTCGATCTTCACCAGCTCACCGGTCCTCGCCGCCGGACTGCTGGTCGGCCTCTCCGAGACGCGGAAGGGAGAGCTGTTCGGCCTTGATCCGGCCAACGGGGAGATCCGCTGGCGGGGAGAGCCCCGCTGGGGGGAGCACGCCTCCCTGATCGCACGGGGAAACGAGGTGCTCGTCTTCCGCGAGGACGGCTCGCTGCTCGTCGGGAAGGTCTCTCTAGACGGCTTCGAGACGATCCGGCGCTATGGGGTGGGCGGCTCCCTGATGTGGGCCCACCCGGCGATCCTGGGCGACCGGATCATCGTCAGGGACGGAGACCGGATCGCCGTCTACGGCGTGTCTCAAGTTGATCGTCCCGACGCTGGGGCTCGCTGATATCCAACCTATAGCCGCACCGGCCCGCGGGACTCCGGAGGGCGCCCGGCATTGTGGGCGAGGTCCCGATCCCCGTAGAATCGCCGCGACCGGACACGTTCCCACGCGAGGAGTGATGGACTACGCAGAGGGCCTCAAGAAGGAGGTCGCCGAGACCAAGTTCCTGATCCACGACCTGCGGGTGCAGTGGTTCTTCAACGAGGTCATCCACTACCACGTCAGCCTCAACACCGACCTCGAGGTCCACGGTGTCGAGCAGGCGCAGATCCTCCACGGGGCCGACCTCGACGAGCTCAAGGCCAAGGCCCGGGAGGTGCGGAAGCACCTCCGGGAGTACTCGAACGCGGTCACCAACTTCTCGCCGGACCGGACCGTCCTGGCCAGCGGCAAGAGCTACATCCAGGCGATCTTCGACATGTGCACGCTGATCCTGAACCCCATGTGGGGGAGGATCGATCGGGTCCTGTCCTTTCTGCCGTCGGAGTCGCGCTCGGTGCGGTCCCGCTCCCACTACCGGAACTGCATCCGCTGGATCTGCGGTGTCTACCGCCGCCTCGATCACTTCCTGGCCGAGCAGGGGGGCCAGGACACCCACGAGCAGTTCGACCTCGCCGACGACCTGCTGGACTACGCCCACCACACCCTCATCGGCTACGTCGTCGAAAGGAGCGCGGCCCGGGTGGAGCTCCGGCTCGACCGCCTGGACCACGCGGTTCTCGGCGGCCGGCGGCACCGCTTCCGGCGCATGTTCTTCAACCTGATCATGAACGCGGTGGACGCCATGCGCTCCCGGAAGGTGGGGGTGGTCCACGCCAGCGCCGTGGTGGAGGGCGACGAGGTCAGTCTCCGGGTGAGCGACAACGGCGCGGGGATGTCCCCGGAGAAGATCGAGCAGCTCCTGGCGGACAAGGAGACCCTCGACGGAGAGCTCCACTCCCTGGGCTTTGTCTTCGTGCGGCAGACCGTCGCCGAGTTCGGCGGCACCCTGGAGATCACCAGCGAGGAGGGCCACGGCACCACGGTCACGATCCGCCTCCCGCACCTGCGCGACGCGGTGCCCACCCCGCGCATGCGCTACGACTGCGAGAAGCTCGACCTGCTCAAGGAGGACGACCGCGGAGAGCCCGAGATCGGGAGGGTGACGACCACGGGGGCTCGTGCACTCCTCCCCGTCACGGAAGGCGCCGCCTGGGGCGAGACGATCCTCGAGGACTACCGGATCTCAGGTGCGGAACACCCGGGCTGCATCTTTGCCATCGGGGTGACCGAGGGGGACGAGGTCGACTACTTCACTCACAAGCCCTACGAGCGGCTCTGGAACCTCACCCACGAGGATCTCGCCCCCATGTTCTTCCGGGCCACCGTGCGGGGGCGGCTGGAGGAGGACGAGGAGAGACACCCGGTCCTGATCGTCAAGGCCCCGCACAGCGTGCGCGACTACTTCGAGTTCAAGGAGGTGCCGGAGGAGGAGCGGAGCGCCGAGACCTACGTCCGGATGGTGCACGACGAGTACGTCCGCATCGCGCGCAAGCTCATCGCCTCGGGCATGGACGGCCGTACGGGCGTCTACGTCACCGAGATCGAGAAGTTCTTCGCCGACCGCCCCGAGCTGATCGAGACGGAGCCGTTCCGGCTGGAACGCCTGGCGGACCAGAAGCTCAGCACCGAGTAGGGCGAGTTTCGGCCGCCTGTCCCCCTCTTGGGGCGAGGCGGGCGTCCGGGCCCATCCCCGCGACTTTGACTCCCCCAGGTGGATGGGTAGGTGGGTACCGGTGCGACTGGACTCCAGGCCAGGCCCATCCGCGTGTCCCTTCCCTGGGGACACGCGGATGTGCGTGGCCTATCTCAAGCCTTTCCCTCCCCCTACGTGGGGAGGGATAGGGTGGGGGGTCAATGAATGATCTGTGCCGAGCTACTTCTTGGCGGCCACTTCCTCCAGCATCGCGGTCGTCACCGACTTCGGCCGCTCGATCGGGTAGCCGAGAGCGCGGTCCCAGATGATGTTGCACATGACGCCCAGGGCCCGCCCGATTCCGAACAGCACGGTGTAGAAGTCGTACTCCTGCAGGCCGTAGTACCACTGGATGACGCCGGACTGGGCGTCGACGTTCGGCCAGGGGTTCTTGGCCTTCCCCTGCTCCTCCAGGATCGGCGGCGTCACCTTGTACAGGATGTCGACGTACTTGAAGATCGGGTCGTCGGGGAGGTGCTTCAGGCAGAAGTTGCGCTGCTCCATGTAGCGGGGGTCGGTCTTGCGCAGGACGGCGTGACCGAAGCCCGGGATGACCTGTCCCGAGTTCAGGGTGTCCCAGACGAACTTCTTCATCTCCTCTTCGCTCGGGACCTTCCCGCCCATCTGATCCATCACGCCCTGGATCCAGCGGAGAACCTCCTGGTTGGCGAGCCCGTGCAGAGGCCCGGCCAGGCCGTTGATCATCGCGGAGGCCGCGTAGTAGGGGTCGGAGAGCGCGCTGGCCACGAGGTGGCCGGTGTGGGCGCTGACGTTGCCGCTCTCGTGGTCGCTGTGGAGGAGGAAGTACAGGCGGGCGACGTCGTCGTAGGGCTTGTCGATGCCCATCATGTGGGCGAAGTTGCCACCCATGTCCAGGGTGAAGTCCGGGGCGATCGGCGTGTCGGCCCGGTATTTCATCCGGAAGATGTAGGCCCCGAGAGTGGGCAGCCGGGCCAGCAGATTCATCGCGTCTTCGTAGGTGGGGTCCCAGAGGTCCATCTTGGAGAGACCCTCGTTGTAGCGCTTCACGAAGACGGAGTCCCGCTGCATGCACAGGATCCCCGCCGAGAACATGGTCATCGGGTGGGTGTCGCGGGGCATGGCCCGGAGAACGTCGAAGACGTACTGGGGCACCCGCGAGCGGGTCTTGAACTCCTCGGCGACCGCCTCCGTGTCTTTCTTGGTCGGGATGTCGCCGGTCAGCAGCAGGTAGAGGAAACCCTCCACGTAGGGCATCTCACCGCCCGGCACCTTCGGCAGCTTCTCGAGCGTCTCGGGGATGGTGTACCCCCGGAAGCGAATGCCCTCGTTGGGATCCAGGTAGGAGATATCCGTGACGAGGCACTTCACCCCTCTCGCCCCACCGATGGCCTGGGCGATCGTCACGTCTCCGACCTTGACGTCACCGTGCTTCTTCAGCAGGGCGGTGGTGCGCGGGCGCCAGGCCTCGATCTTCTCCCGCAGCGTCTCCTTCAGCTTCGACATGGATTCCTCCTAGACGGAATGATGCAATCGCCCCAGAAGGACTGGGGTTCCCCCGTGCCGCAGGTTCTCAAACAACGAGGCTGAGCCTCCAGCTGAGGACACACCGGCGGAAACTATCACACTCGGAACCTAGCACCCCGAGGAACCGCTCGTCCATGATCCCGAGGTTTCACCGGGCCTTCCCGGCGCCCCGGGGCCACGACGGGTGGGCACCGCGGGAGGTCCGGGCGGAGCCGATCACCCCGAGGGCTCAGACGATGACCGCCGTGGCGGTGCTCCCCCCGGAGCGCCGCACCTCCAGGCGGGCGGGGAGACGCTCGGCCAGCTCCCGAACGTGGGTGACGACGCCGACCACCCGCTGGCCGCCATGGAGGGCGTCCAGCGCGGAAACGACGGTGTCGAGCGTCTCGCCGTCGAGCGTTCCGAACCCCTCGTCCAGGAACAAGCTCTCGAGGGCCTCCGCCGCCCGGCCGCCGGCCGAGAGCCGGGCCAGGCTCTCGGCGAGGGCCAGGGCGAGGGCGAGGGAGGCCAGAAAGGTCTCCCCCCCGGACAGTGTCCGGACCGAGCGGATACCGTCGGCGTTCCAGTGATCGACGACGAAGAAGTCCTGCTCGGCCCGCGCCCCCGCACCCGCGGTCTCGCCCGAGCCCAGGCGCAGCGCATAGCGTCCCTGGGAGAGCAGTGCCAGGTGGTGGGAGCCGTCTGCGGCGAGCCGCCGCAACGCCTCCTCCTGGATCCAGGCCACGAGCTCGTTGGCCCGCAGGTGATCGGACAGCGTCTTGAGAAGCGCGGCCTCGGCGTCGAGCCGGGTCTTCTTCTCCCGCAGCTCGGTGGCCCGGACGATCTTCCTTCCGAGACGCTCGACCTCGCCGCGGAGAGCTCCCACGCGCGTGGCGAGCGCGTTCGACTCTTGTTGACGCGCGGAGCGGCGCGCCTCGAGCGTGTCGACCTCGTCTCCACCTGCGTCGCGCCGCTCGAGAGGGTCCCAGCCCTCACGTGTGGCGAGATCGCCGAGCGCGGGCTCGATCTGCTCCACGATCGCGGACGCCGCCTCGCGCCGGGCGGAGATCTCCTCGAGCCGGGCGATCGCACCGTCCCTCCGTGCGGCGGCCGCGGCAAGCTCGGCCTGCAGCCCGGAGAGCTTCTCCTCGATTGTCCTCCGCTTTGCCTCGAGATCGATCTTTGCCCGTTGCGCGGCGTCGAGCGTCTTCAGCTCGGACTGGATCTCCTCCAGGAGGCGGGGCGCGTCGGCCACGTCGTCGCCTCCGAACCCTGCCGCGCGAAGATCGTTTGCCAGCTCGGCGCCCGAGGACGTCAGCTGCCCCGCCTGCTCCTCGACCTGAGCGAGCTCACGTCTCAGGCCCGCCGCCCCGGCCTGGGCCTTCTGGAGGTCCAGCCGGGCCGTCTCGGCGGCGGCGGTGGCGGCTCGCGCGGCCTTCTGCGCGCGGGTGACGCGCGCCTCAGCCTGGTCGAGCGCGAGGGCGTCGGCCTTCGGCACCGCCGGCACCGTCTGCTCGCACACCGGGCACGGCTCCCCGACCGTCAGCTCACGGCGCAGGGCCGCCGCCGCGTGCCGCCGGTGGGTCTCCTCCCGCTCCTCCCGTGCCGCCTGGAGCTCAGCCTCGGCCTCGCGCTGAGCGCCTTCGGCGGCCGGGACCGCGGATTCGGCCGCGACGAGGGCCGTCTGCCCCGCTTCGAGAAACGACTGCTTCTCGGCCCGCGCTTCGGCGAGCCTCTCGAGCTGTGCTCGGAGGGAGGCCAGCTGCTCTGCCTGCGGCTTCGCGGTCAGGAGGGTCCGCTGCCACTCGAGGTCGAGGCCCAGCCGGTCGATCTGCCCGGCCCGGGCCTCCAGCTCGCCCTCGAGCGCGGCGCGCGTCTCGTCGCCGCGAGCCAGCATGTCCTCGGCCGCCTTGCGCTTCTCCTCTTCCTGCGCGGCGTCTCGTGCCTGCCCGTCGATCTCCTGGCGGGCGGTGCGGAGCTTCCGGGCCAGCGTGAGGCCCTCGCCCAGGGCGGCCTGGGTCTTCTCGAGGGCGGCGACCTCCTCCTCGGCCTTCGCGAGCTCACCGCCTCGCTCCTCGAGCGTCTCGCGGGTGGCGTCCGCGAAGTCCCGCTCGAGCTGCTCCGCGATGAAGGCCGTCTCCTTCCGGGCGTCGGCGTTCTTCTGGTTGGCCAGCCTCTGGACGGCGTCGTAGATGCCCAGGTTGAGGAGCGACACCAGGATCTTCCGCCGCTCCTTCGGCTCGCCCTTGAGGAACTCGTCGAACTGCCCCTGCGGGAGGACCACCGCACGCGTGAACCCGTCGTAGTCGAGGCCGAGGATCTGCTCGATGTGAGACCGGATCTCCCGGGCCTTGTCCGCGAGCGGCTGCGCCTCGGCACCCTCCACGCGCTCGAGACGCTGCTTCGACGCCCCGGCCGGGCGCGCGGTGCGGGCCACCCGGTAGCGCAGCCTCGAGCGCCCCACCTCGAACTCCAGGAGGACGTTGAGACGCTCGGCACCGTGGCTGATGAGCTGCTTGTAGTCGTCACCGACCCGCGGCACCTGGCCGTAGAGCGCGAACACCAGCGCGTCGATGAGGGAGGACTTCCCGGACCCCGTCGGCCCGGTGATGGCGAACAGGTCGAGGCCGGAGAAGTCGATCGATTGCTTCTCCCGAAACGAGGTGAAGCCCTCGACCTCGAGCCGGATCGGTCTCACCGCTGCGCCTCGTCGTAGAGAGTCTGGAAGAGCTTCTTCAGCTCATCCGAAGGCGGCGCGCCGTTCTTCCGCGAGTAGTACCGCGTGAACAGCTCCGCCGGCTCGAGCTGCGTGCGGGGAGACTCCTCCTCGCTGGGCTCGGCACCCTCGTCTCGAGGATGATCGACGGTCACGTCGAGGGCGTTCGGAAGAAGCTCCTTCACCTGCTCCGCGAGCCCCGGCACCGGTGCCTCCGTCTTCACCGTGACCCGAAGGAAGGCGTCGTCCACCTCCCCGGCCATGTGCCGCAGCTCTTCGAGCGTCCCTTCCACGTCCCGAAGCCGCCGGCCCGACGTGACCGGCACCTCTTCGACCGAGGCAACCTGGGCCGGCTTCGCCTCGACGATGACCACGCGCTTCTCCTGCTCCTTTTCCCCAAAGTCGAGCTCGATGAGGGAGCCCGAGTACAGCGTCCTCGATGGCGCCATCACCTCTTGTGGGCGGTGCAGATGGCCGAGGCCGATGTACTGCAGGGAGGACGGGAGCTGCTGCGGGTTCAGTCCGTATATGTCGCCCAGGTGGAGCTTGCGCTCCCCGGTGCCGAACAGCGAGCCCGCCACGAGCAGGTGGCCGATGAGGAGATTGACGGTCGACGGTGGAAGGTCCTTCACGAGCTCGGCGAGGATCTGTTCGAGGCGCTCCGAGTAGGTCTCGTACCACGTGTGCTCGGGATCCATCACCGCGCAGGCGTCCCCGACCTTGCGCTCGGGTACGAACGGCAGCACGGCCACCCGTGCCTCTTCGGCGCCGTCCCGCGACGCCAGCGAGACGATCCCACCCTGCGCCGGCGGCCGGACCTCGGCCCGGACATGGATCCGAAGGCCTTCGAGGAGCGACGCCAGCGCGCCCAGCTTCTTGGGGTGGTCGTGGTTTCCGGCGATCAGGACGGCGGCGATCCCCTCGGGCAGCAGTCGCGCCAGGAAGTCGTAGACGAGCTTCTCGGCCTCGGGCGGAGGCGCCGGCGAGTCGAAGATGTCGCCAGCGACGAGGACTGCGTCCACCCGGCGGTCGACGGCGATGTCGGCCACCTCCCGGAGCGCGGCCGCGTACTCGTCCATCCGGGAGCGACCCCGCAGGGGCTTGCCCACGTGCCAGTCGGCGGTGTGAAGGAGGCGCACCGCTCAGTCGTCCCTGAAGCCCTTGAAGACGTCGGCCTCGGCGACCGTCGCCGCGACCTCGGTCTTGCGCGTGGCCCACGCCGGGAACGGGAAGCGCACGAGGAGAGGCGTCGGGATCTCGGGCTGCTGAACGATCATCGTCCCCGGCTTGAGGATGCCCGCCCGTCCCCGGGCGGCGGCGGGGAGGAAGCCATACTCCGAGCGTTCCGCCTCCGCGGTGTCGAGCCGTCCCACCACCCGGAGCGCGGCGTTGGCGACGATGCGCCCCTCGACCTCGCTTGCGGTCTGCTGCGCTCCGACGAGGACGACGCCCAGGCTGCGGCCGCGCTCGGAGATGTCGAGGAGCACCTCCTTGATGGGCCCCGAGCCCTCGCGCGGGGCGTACTTGTTGAGCTCGTCGAGGACGACGAAGACGAGCGGCCGCGCCGTTCCCAGCGACTCCTTCTGCTCGAACATCCGCTTGAGGACGGCACCCACCACGAACCTCTTGGCCCGGTCGTGGAGCGCGTGGATGTCGACGACGCTCACCTGGGTTCGCCTCCACTCCAGGGCGTGCTCCTCGCGCCGGCCGACGTCCGCTCCCCGGATGAGGTGACCCACGTGCCGAGCCGCCGCGCGCAGCCGCCGCTCGAAGGCCGCCACCGTGCCCGGGGCGGCCGACCGGGCCCACAGCTCGGCCAGCGATCGTTCTTCCGCATCCCGATCACGGTCGGTCAGCGTCTCGACGAGGGTGTCGAACGTCTCGATCCTCCGTCCCTCGACCTCGATCCACGGGTCCTTCGGACCCCCGCTCGCCTTCGCCTCCGCCACCAGCCTGGCCTCGATCAGGTCGACGACGAAGCTGAGCTGGCTGGAGGCATCCTCCGCCTCGGCGAAGAGGAACCTGAGGAGCCGCTCCGTGACGACCTCTCGAATCGTCCAGAAGAACGAGGCGACGCCCTTCTGGCGGCTTCCGGTCGCGGGCAAGCGCTCCCGTGAGCCCGGACGCACCGGGGCCAGGACCTGCACCGAGTCGAAGGCCTCGGCCGGGAGCCCGAGCCTCCCGTAGTCCTCGCGCGCCGGCGCCGTGAGACGCGCGTTGGGCTGGTCGAGGAAGAGCAGGTCCTCTCCCTTCACGTTGAAGACGATCGCATGGGTGTTCGGGGCCTCGCCCCCGAGGGCCCCCGAGCGGAAGAGGCTGTGGAGGAGAAACGTGGCGTAGCTGGTCTTCGTCGCCACCCCCGAGATGCCCGAGATGTTGACGTGGGCCCCGCGTGAGCCGTCGAGGAAGTCGAGGTTGGCGAAGACGGGCTCGCCGTCGCGGGAGAGGCCGATCGGCAGCCGTCTCTCCATACCATCAAAGAAGAGCGCCTGGTCCCGCCGCTCCCCCACCGCGCGCCGGACCGGCTGCCCCGGCCGCGGCGGGACGAAGATCTCGGGCTCGACCCGCGTGACCCGCACATGGGCGGCGTGGGCCACGGTCGCGGGGAGAATGCCCTTCTCCACGAGGAAGACGTCGGAGTCGAACGTGGCCCCCTCGTGCCGGGCCCGCACCAGGTCCACGACACCGTAGAGCCGCACCTCGGTCCCGTCCGGGAGAGGCGTGGTCACCTCGACGACGTCGTCGAGCTGGAGGTACTGGAGGTCCTCGACCCCGACCCAGAACTCGAGCGGCAGCGCGTCGAGGGTACCGAGAACACGACCGACGGGCGGGCTCACGCCGCCGCCTCCTCGTGGAGCCGCGTCTCGATGGCCCGACGGATCACCGCGTGGTCGCCGAGGAGGTGCTTGAGGCGTGCCTCGAGCGCCCCGATGGGGACGAGGTTTTGAGGGGCCCGCGGGTCACGGGCGGAATCGGAGGCGAAGCGGGGGAGCTCGCGCGCCGAGAGGTCGGCCAGATCCCGCGCCGCGTCCAGGCCGGGTCCCGACGGCGCCTCGAGGCGCACGATCCCGGTGAGGGCGGAGTCGATGGGCCGGCCCTCGCCGATCCTCAGGTACCAGGAGTAGCGGGGCTCGCGCGCGGCCTCGACGAGGAAGAGGGGTGTGCGCTCGCCGACCTCGAGTCGCGGCAACAGAACGGAGGCGGCCGGGTCGAGGTAGGTGCGGAGCAGGCGCTTGACGAAGCCGACGACCGGACCCCGAGCGGCCGCGGTCACGTAGGTCAAGGGGCCGTCGAGGAACACCACGGTCACCTCCGCGGCCAGGCGCTCGGCCAGGCCGGCCTCGCTGGCCCGCATGGCCTTCTGCAGGCCCTCGATCGGGGCCGCCGGTGTGTTCTCGGGCTCGGCCACCGGGTCGAAGACGACACCGATCTCACCGTCGCCGATCGGGGCCTCGAAGGGAGCGAGGCGCAGGCCGGCACCGGTGACGGCGACCCGCCCGATCGCCTCGTGGGCGACGCGGGCCGTCTCCTCGATCACGGTCGCGCCCACCCCGTAGGATCCGAGCAGACCAAAGACCGTCCGGCTTCCGTCCTCGATCAGCAGACGGTGCTCGATGCGCCGCACCCCGTCGACGAAGGCGATGGCCCGCGAAGAGGGGACCCCGGTCGGGTGCACCGCGGCCCAGACAGACGACTCGACCCGGATGTCCACCCGGGCCGGCTCCTGCCCCTCGTCTCCGATCTGGATCGCGCCCTCGTACTCCGCCGCCCAGGGGTCGAGCCGGATCCGGGGCTCCTTCTCTCGCATGAACGCCAGGAGTCTATCGCCTGGGCCCGCCGCGTCAGGTCCGCAAACCGGCGAACCCGCCCGGGCTGCTAACATCATCAGCTCATGCCTCGGATGCGGAAACCGCGGTCGCTGGCCGGCGCAGCCCTGGTGGCGGCGCTCCTGGCGGGGAGCCCCGCCCACGGCGCGTCCCCGCTCGCCGTCGACCCGGCCGACCCGCGTCTCGTGGGACGCCCCGACCTCATGCAGAGGCTGCAGGGCAGTGCCCACGGGTACTTCAGGTTCATCAACGCCCCCTTCGCGGCCGAGGCCTGCGCCGCGTTCGCCGACATCGTCGACGAGTTCCCGGACGTGAACCTCCACGGCGACGCCCATTTCGAGCAGTACGCGGTGACGAGCCTCGGCCACGGGCTGACCGACTTCGACGACTGCACCCAGGGCAAGCCGATCATCGACCTCGTCCGCTTCGGGACGTCGCTCGTCCTCGCCGCCCGTGAGCGCGGCTGGGGCGACGAGGACGCCAGGTTCCTGGACGCGTTTTTCCGTGGCTACCGCGACGCCCTCAAGAAGCCGGATCGGACGAAGCCGATGCCGGGGCTCGCCGCCGAGATCCGGGCCGGCTTCAAGTGGGATCGGGCGGCCGCCCTGCGCCAGGCCCATGCCCTCATCGACGCCGCTCCTCTGCCCCCGGAGAGCTTCGCGGAGGGCGCGGCGGAGTTCGCCGGCCTCATCCGGTTCGGCCGCGACGACCTCCCCCTGCACTTCTTCGAGATCAAGCGGGCGGGCGCACTCAAGCTGGGCGTGGGCAGTGCCCTCGACGAGAAGTACCTGATCATCTTCGAGGGGTGGACCCGGGCCGACGACGACGACCTCATCGTCGAGGCAAAGCAGATCCGCGACCTCTCCGGCAACCCGTGCGTGCGGACGGACGTGGGCGCGTCGCGGATCCTGGACGGCCAGCGGCTCATCGCCTACGAGCCTTTCCGCTTCAGCGCCGTCGTCCCCCGGGGCGAGAAGTACTTCTGGGTCCACGACTGGACGGACGACTATCAGGAGATCTCGATCGCCACGGTGGTCCGCTCGAGGCAGGATATGGAGGAGATCGCCTACGACGCCGGGGTGCAGCTGGGCCGGGCCCACCCGAAACGGGTCGACGGCGAGCCCGACAAGGAGCGCCAGAAGGCGACGCTGGAGGCGGTGGGCGGAAACGAGGGGCGCATCCGGGGAGTCATCCGGCGGCTGGCCGACAAAACGGAGGCGGCCTGGCGCGGCTTCACCGAAGCCGCCGGCCGCCTCCCCAACGACTGAAGAGAGCGCGGGCCTCCGCGTCCTACCAGACCCAGATCCTCACGTGGTCGTTCCCGTCGTGCACCTCGACGAGGTCGGTGAACCGCACGCCGCCGAGCGAGCCGGCCATGGCGACCGTGGAGATCCGCCCGTCGGAGTCCGGGAGTGCGCTCCGGGCGAGGCTCAGGGGCACGTTGACCGA
Organism: Acidobacteriota bacterium; assembly: GCA_022340545.1. GTDB lineage: Bacteria > Acidobacteriota > Vicinamibacteria > Fen-336 > Fen-336 > JAJDNS01. The sequence goes on from JAJDNV010000159.1 coordinate 43,103, forward strand.
GACCTCTTCCTCGTTGCCGTGCACCCGGACGACGAGCTTGTCGCCCACCTTGCGGATGATCACTTCCTCGTCGGGCTCCTGGACGTGAACCAGCACTCCGTCTGGCGCGGCGGCCAGGGCGTCGAGGATCTCGCGGGCGATCCCGATGTGCTCGAGCGCCTCGTCGGGAATCCGAAGCTCCTCCTCGGCCACGATGGGACCGGCGGCCAGGGCGGCCTGGGCGAACACCAGCGGGACCGGGACCATGATCCGATGGCCGTCAGGCCCGCCCTCCTGCACGTCCACGACCACCACCCCGAGGCTGGCCACGGTGGCCAGGAGGGCGAGGGGCACGGCGAGGACTGCCGCCAGCTTGACCATGACGTCCTCCTACTCCTGGGCGTTCTGCTCGTCGATCCAGACCCGGACGGTGGTGTCGGGCTCGCTCACGGTCACGATGTCGCCGCGCTTCTTCTGCAGCTCGGCCACCGCGGCCTTGATGTTGACGGTGTCACCCTCGCTCGAGAGCAGCGCGTCCACGAGGCTCACCGGCACCTCGACCCGCACCTCTTCCTGGCCCTTTTCCTCGACGCGCACGTGGACCTGGTCGCCCTGGCGCCACACCTTGATCGTCTCGTCCTTCTCCTCGACGCTCACCAGCTCGGCGTCGCCGACCGCGGCCAGCTCGGCCCAGATCTTGCGCACGTCCTCGAGCTTCATCCCGTGCTTCTCGCCGAACTTGAGCTTGCCCTTGGACTCGATGATCTCGGGGGCGGCCTCGAGGGCCACCTCGACGACGCTCAGCGGCAGGTTGACGGCGACCTTGGACTGCTTCTCCGGCTCCTCGACCCGAACGTGGATCCAGGGCGTCTCGGCGTAGGCGGCGGCGGGAGCGAGGAACAGTGCCGCCAGACCAACGCCGGCTAGAAAGCTCTTCTTCATGGCTTCTCCTCCGTACGGCCCGGCTGGTACCCGGCCTCTTCACACCCTTTTACGCACGGGGTGCCGGGCAGGTTCTCTTAATTGGAGGTTCAATCCGTTGGATACCCCGCTTTCCGCCGGCGAGGCCCGGGGAGCCGTCGCCGGCCCCCCGTCCACACCCCAGTCCGGATCCTTGACTGAGGTTTTCCGCAGGGTCATGCTTGGCCCCGCTGTTGAAGCTGCTGAAGAAAGGTTGAGCAACATGTCTACGTCGGTGATGGACTCCCTCCTGCCGCTCCTGGAGGGCGGCAACGTTCAGCAGGTCTCGCGCCAGCTCGGCATCGGCGAGGCCCAGGCCGGCACCGCCATCAAGGCTGCCGTGCCCCTCCTGGTCGGCGCGCTCCAGCGCCAGGCCTCGAGCCCCACCGGCCTCGATTCGCTGGCCGGGGCCCTCGACCGCGACCACGACGGGAGCGTCCTGGACGACATCGGCGGCTTCCTGGGCGGGGGCGGGTCGGCGGCGGCCGGAGCCGGCATCCTCGGCCACGTGCTCGGCGCCCGCCAGTCGAACGTGGCGGCCTCGCTCGGCAAGTCCACCGGCCTCGACGCCGGTCAGATCCTGCAGCTCCTGACGATGCTCGCCCCGCTCGTCATGGGGGCCCTCGGGCGCGCCAAGCGCCAGGCTCCATCCGGACCGGGAGAGCTCGCCGACATCCTCGGCGGTGCCACACGGCAGGTGGACCAGCAGGCTCCCGACTTGATGTCGTCGCTGGGCCGAATGCTCGACGCCGACGGCGACGGATCCCCGATCGACGACATCGCGGGCATCGCCGGAAGCCTCTTCGGGGGGAAGCGGTAGCCTTCTGTCACCGAAGTCGTGTGATCCTCTGGAGCGTTGGGCGCTCGGCGGCCACCCCGTCTGCGGGCGCATCAGCTTCGAAGCACAGCCGCGTCCTCGCCGGGGGCCCCGGCCGCCTGCGCGCCAGCACGCCTATCCAGTTGACACGACTTCGGTGACGTACCTCTCGCCCGTCATTCCGGGGCGTCACGCGACCGGCGCCTGAGGCCACGACGACCCTACGCGATCCTGTAGACTGTCCTCTCCATGCCCACGAATCACCATCGAGAGCTCTGGCTCGTGCGCCACGGAGAAACCCCGGCCAGCCGTGGACGCACCCTCGCCGGCTGGACCGACGTCCCCCTCACGGAGCGGGGCGAGTCCCAGGCCGCCGCCCTGCGGCCCGTCTTCGCCGGCGAGCCGTTCGAGGGCGTCTGGTCGTCCGACCTCGTCCGCGCCGTGACCACCGCCCGGCTGGCCCGGGGCGAGCCCCGGCAGGACCGGCGCCTTCGCGAGCTGAGTTTCGGCGAGCTCGAGGGAGCCGCCTTCACCGCCCTCGAGCCGCAGGTTCGGGAGGCGCTGACGAGGTTCGAGGGCTTTGCCGCCCCCGGCGGCGAGAGCTTCACCGAGCTCCGCACCCGGGTGATGTCGTTCGTCGACGAGCTGCCGCCGGGCCGGCACGCCCTCTTCACCCACGGGGGCGTGGTGCGGCTCCTCGCCCGGGACCTGGGTGAAGACCGGTTCGTGCCGACGGGGACCCTCCTGGTCGTGGACTGGGAAGCCCGCCAGCTCCTCTGGCGGCACGAGGGAGAAGGCACCCCCCGCGACGAGAAGGACGCAGTGGCCGAGGGCTCGTCGGCCTAGCCGTCACGCCGCGCATCCTCTGGCCGGGAGAGGGTGAAGCCCGGCCGACACCATGCAGATGAGGGAACCGGCGGTGTCGCCGGCCCGTTCTCCGTCTCAGAGCGGAAGACAGGCATGGCCACCGCGGTGTTACCATCCGACGCGATGATCGGGCAGACCTTCAAGCACTACGAGGTCGAAGCGGAGCTGGGAAAGGGCGGCATGGGCGTCGTGTACCGCGCCCGCGACACCCAGCTCGGCCGCCCGGTCGCCCTCAAGGTCCTGACCCCGGAGTTCACCCGGGACGAGGACCGCAAGAAGCGGTTCCTGCAGGAGGCCAGGGCCGCGAGCGCCGTCAACCACCCGGCGATTGCCCCGGTCTACGAGGTGGGCGAAGGCCCGGAGGGCCTCTTCATCGCGATGGAGCTGGTCGAGGGCCGCACCGTCAAGGCCCTCATCCAGGCCCGCGAGCTGGATCTCCTCGGGGGCATCGAGGTGGCGCTACAGGTGGCGGGCGGGCTCCAGAAAGCCCACGAGGCGGGCATCGTCCACCGCGACATCAAGCCCGAGAACGTGGTCGTCACCCCCGACGGGCACGCGAAGATCCTCGACTTCGGCCTGGCCAAGCTCCTCGAGCCCACCGCGCCCGCGACTGCCCGCTCCGCCGACGAGATCTCGCACATGGAGACGCTGGCCAAGACGCAGGCCGGCTTCGTGCTGGGCACCCTCCGATACATGAGCCCCGAGCAGGCCCGCGGCCAGGCCATCGACTACCGGAGCGACATCTTCTCGCTTGGCGTCGTGCTCTACGAGATGGTGACGGGCCAGCTGCCCTTCTCGGGCTCGACTCCGCTGGACACCCTGCACGCCATCGCCTACGAGGAGACTCGCCCGGTCACCGCGCTGCGACCGAACATCCCTGCGTCCCTCCAGCGCGTCGTCACCCGCTGCCTCCGAAAGCGGGCGGCCGATCGCTATCCCGACGCCCGCGAGCTGATCACGGACCTGAAGGCGGTGCAGCGCGAGGTGGAGAGCGGGATCTCGAGCAAGGTGCCGCTGGGGGTGAGGCTGCAGGAGCAGTGGACGTCGCTCCGGCACCGTACGCTGGGCGAGTGGCTCCTGCCGGCGGGTGTGGGCGTAGTCCTTCTCGCGGTCGTGCTCGCGATGCTCTTCGGCCCGGAAACGGAGGGGCTCCCGGGCAGCCTGATCTTCTTCGGGATCGTCGGGCTCTTCGTGTGGCGCCGCTTCCGCAACCGCCGTATCCGCCTGGCCCGCCGGGCGGTGAAGAAGATGAGCCGGATGGAGGAGGTCCGCCTGATCGCCCTGGACGGGATGCGCCTCACGGTGCTGGCCGACCGGGCCCAGGCGCGAACCTACGTGCGCGCGAACGCGATCGTGGACGCGGTGAATTCGAGCATGTTCTTCGGGGATCCGTTTACGGTGGTGGTCCGCGACGACGTCTCCGACGAAGAGGCCAAGGCGTTGCTGACCGGACCGGGCATCCTCTACGTGCGCGAGAACGAGCCCCTCCCTCCCGCGCCCCCCGCCCCGAACACCACCTCGGTCGAGCAGGGCTGACAGAGCGGGAAGACCGCACGGCCAACTAAGGGGGCGGCTCGGAATGACACAGGCGTCGGTAGAGGGTGAGGAGGCGGCCGATCGTCTCGTCGCGGGGGAAGCTGGGCGGGAGGACGATCCGGCGGTTGACCGCCTCGGCGATCGCCCGAGCCAGGGCCTCCACATCGCCCCAGGGGACGAGCCCGATGCCCGGGTGCCACTCGCGGACTCCCCCGGACTCCCACGCGGCCACCGGCACCCCGAAGCTGAACGCTTCGATGCCGATGATCCCGAAGGGCTCCTGCCAGCGCGACGGCAGCACCAGTGCGCGGGCCCGACGATAGAGGGACGACAGGCGCTGGCGACTCACCCAGCCCAGGACCTCGATGGGCGGACCCGAGGACGCCCTCGCCTGTGAGAGGAGCTCCTCGCGGAGGGGGCCGGTGCCGGCGACCACCAGGGGCAGCTCCACCCCCGATCGCCGCCAGGCCTCGACCGCCTCGAGGACTCCCTTCGCCGCGACCAGGCGCCCGACGAAGAGGACGCACGGCGGCCCGTCCGGCGCCGCGGCACGGTCGAGGTCGTGGACGAACGGCGGAATCACCCGGATCCGCTTGGTGGGCACACCCACCCTCACCAACTCCTCGCGCATGTATCGCGAGAGGACGGTGACCGCCTCCATCGCCCGCACCGCGGCCAGCCGTCGCTCCGTGAGAGCAAGGACCTCGCGGAAGTAGGCCTCGTCCTCGAAGCAGGGGGCGCAGGTCTCTCGCCCCATCGCCAGCCGGCACTCTTCGCCCCCGAGGGTCCATTTTCCGCGGGCCGGACAGAAGGACCGGTGATCCTGGATCGTGAGAAGGGCGTTCGGGCGCCCCGCCGCCCACTCGAGCACGGCCGGGTTGACCACGTTGTGCACGTGGATGACCTCGGGACCGAAGGAGCGGACGAGCGAGTCCAGGTTGATCCACGCCCCGGTCCGCGCTTCGAGCCCGGGCCGCACGTCGACCGGACACGGGGCGGACACGTTGCCGTCGACGGCGCCCACCACGAGCCGGGCGTTGTGTCCGGCCTCGACGAGGCCCGCGATGACGCCGAGCATCCAGGTGCAGGCCCCGCCGCGGTCGGTCAACCGGTCGGCCACGTGAAGGATCCGCATGAGGGCACTCAGGGTAGCCGTCTCCTGCGGCTCGCCAATGTGATGTGGGGCACCGTTAGAATGGGCGTTCATGGTGCGCCGGGTGGGCTTCGACCGTCTCGGCCTCGTGCAAGGAGGCGAACCCGATGAACGGACGCGCGATGGTGTGGAGCGTGGGGATGGTGCTGCTGGCGAGCCTGGGCCAGACGAGCGACGGCGCCGAGGCCCCGGAGACGCTGGCCGCGCAGGTGCGGGCGCGGGAGGTCGCCTTCGCTCGGACGATGGCGGACCGGGACCACGCCGCGTTCTCGAGCTACGTGTCGGAGGAGGCGCTCTTCATGGGCCCGACGGTGCTCCGGGGTCGGGCCGCGGTGGCCGAAGGCTGGAAGGCCTACTTCGAAGGTCCTCGGGCGCCCTTTTCCTGGGATCCGGAGCGGGTGGAGGTGATCGATTCGGGAACCCTGGCGGTCAGCTCGGGACCGGTGCGCGACCCGGAGGGCCTCCGGGTGGGGACCTTCAACTCCACCTGGCGCCTCGAGCCCGACGGTCAATGGAGGGTCGTGATCGACATCGGCTGTCCGCCCTGCCCCTGCCCCGACCCCTCCTCCGAGACACCGGCGGAGTGAGCTCGGGGCCACCAGTCAGCGCGCAAGGAGAGCGAAGGTGGACGGAGAGGACATCGTCAACGGCCTCCTGAGGGGCGCCTTCGGCGGCCGCCGGAAGAGATCGCGCGGCGCGAGGCGCGCCTTCGGGAGGCGCGGGTCGCTCGTCAACGCGACGACGCTGCTGGCGGCGGCGGGCGTCGCCTGGGGCCTCTACGAGACCTGGCAGGGCCAGCGATCCTCCGGGACCCCGACCGGACCGACGCCTCGACCCGGCACGCCGCCCCCTCCCCTGCCCGGCGCCACCGCCCCGCCTCCCCTGCCCCCCACAGCCGAAGCAGGACGGCTGCCCGAGCCCGTCCTTCGCGTGGTGCGCCTCCTGATCTCCGCCGCGGGCGCGGACGGGCGAATAGGACCCGCGGAGCGTGAGGCCATCCTGGCCGAGGCCCGCGCCACCGGGGCGGAGGACGCGGTGGCGGCCGAGCTGGAGTCGCCGCGGCCGCTCCCGGAGATCGTGGGCGGCGTCACCGACCCGAAGCTCAAGCGGGACCTGTACACGCTGGCGTTCGGGATCGTCCGCGCGGACGAGACGGTCACCGGGGGCGAGCGGATCTACCTGGCCCAGCTCGCGCATCACCTGAAGCTCGAGCCCGACGACGTCGCGCGCCTCGAGTCCGAGGCCGCCGCTCGCATCGACGCCGAGGCGGCGAAGGCGGACGACGCGTGAGCTGAGCCTCAAAACGGAGGGAGGGAGCATGTCGTCGACGCCACAGTGGTACATGGCCGTGGGTGGCCAGCAGGTCGGGCCCGTGTCCGAGGAAGACATCACCAACAACATCAAGAACGGCAGCGTCGACGCCGAGACCCTGGTCTTCATCGCGGGGATGGACGGCTGGACGCCGCTCAAGGCCGTGCCCAAGTTCGCGTCCCTGCTCGGCCCGATCGCTCCGCCGCCGATGCCTGCCTCGGCCCGGCGCTCGGACATCATCGACTACAAGATCAAGGGCGAGGATGTTCAGTTCGTCGAGATCGAGCTCGACCCTGGCGAGGCCTGCGTGGCGGAGGCCGGGGCCATGATGTACATGACCGCCGGCATCCAGATGGACACGATCTTCGGCGACGGGAGCGGCCGGCAGAAGCCCGGGATCATGGGTGCGCTGCTCGGCGCGGGCAAGCGCGTCCTGACCGGGGAGAGCCTCTTCATGACCGTCTTCTCTTCGCACGGTCGCGCGAAGGAGAGGGTGGCCTTCGCCGCGCCCTACCCGGGCCGGATCCTCGCCATGGAGCTTCCCGAGCTGGGGGGCGAGCTCATCTGCCAGAAGGACTCCTTCCTCTGCGCGGCCAAGGGCGTGGCCATCAGCATCGCCTTCCAGAAAAAGATCGGCGTGGGCCTCTTCGGCGGAGAGGGCTTCATCATGCAGCGTCTCCTGGGCGATGGGCTCTGCTTCGTCCACGCCGGGGGCATGCTCCACGAGCTGCAGCTCGGGGCGGGCGAGACGCTCCGGGTGGACACCGGCTGCCTCGTCGCGCTCCAGCCCAGTGTCGGCTATGACGTCCAGTTCGTGGGCGGCATCAAGACGGCCTTCTTCGGCGGGGAGGGGCTGTTCTTCGCCACCCTCACCGGGCCCGGCCGGGTGTGGCTGCAGTCGCTGCCGCTGAGCCGCATGGCGGACCGGATCTACAAGGCCGCGCCCCAGACCGGAGGCAGCCGCAAGGGCGAGGGCTCCATCCTCGACGTCGTCGGGGGCCTGGGCAACATGATCGACGGCGACTAATCGTTCCGGGAACGCCAGCTGAGCCGACGTTCCCGGAACAGTCCGCTAGGGGAGTGCACGCTGGTTCTCTTCTGAGCTTCGACATGCGACCCGCGCCCACACTCGCCAGCCGATTGATGTCGGGAGTCCTCCTCGCGCTCGGGATCCTCGCAGGCGGCCCGGTGGCTCGCGCCGACGACGGGCCACCAGCCGGAACAGCTGGGTCTGGTGAGGACACGGCGGGACCGCCGGCGCCCGCCCCGAAGCGCCCCGTGCTGGACGAGGAGCAGCCCCCCGTCGGCCCCTTCGGGACTACGGGGCTCGACTTCAAGAGCGACGACGGAGGCTATCGCCTGCACCTCTGGTTCCGCGCCCAGGTCCGCTACTCATACCCATTCAACAGTGACCCCCGAGGCCCCGACGACTTCGTCGCCGGCGCGGTCCACTCCCTCGACCTGCAGCGGATCCGGGTCAAGCTCAAGGGGAACGCCTACCGGCCAGGCCATCGCCATGCGGAAACCGCAGGGTCTCGCCTCGGCGCCGTTGCCGCCAAGGAGCCTTGACGATGATGCGACCTGGCCGGCTATGACCATGGCGGCGGGTCTGGCGGCGGGAGCTGGTGGGCTCGGTCGTCAGGCGCCCATCACCCTAACTGTATATTTATCAATTGCTAAGGTTGTTTCTCGCGAGACCGCCCGGGCGTAACAAAGCCCTTGCATCGCCCGAAACGTACGCCTAAACTCGACGAAACAGTTCAGACGTTCCGCTTCTCTACGGTTTGAGCCGTCGGTGGGTGACGGCGGATAGAGGGAGTGACTTCTTGCCGCGGGTGTTTGCCTACGGGAGCCTCATGGGGGACGCGGTTCTGGCGCGGTACCACGCGCGGCCGGCTCGGCTGGCCGGATACCACCGCGCCTTCCTCCACGAGTCGCTGCGACGCTGGGGTCAACCCGGGTCCCCCTGCCCCATCCTCGGCCTCTCGCCCGGAGGCGAGTGCTGGGGTCTCGTCTTCGACGTGCCCGCGTCCGATCGAGTCCGCGTCATGCGGGCCCTCGAGAAGCGGGAAGCCGCGAGCGAGCGCCGCCGTGAGACACATACCGTTGAAACGCCGGATGGACCGCTCCCGGCCGTGGTCTGGGTATCTCGGAGCGCCAACGGCAACGGCTCTGACGGTTCGAGCCTCGAGGCACGCCTCCGGACGGCCCACGGCGTCGTGGGCACCGGTCCGGAGTACGTTCGGGGACTCGTGCACGCGATGGAGCTGCACGGCATCCGGGATTCACTGATCGACACCCTGTGGGAGCGGCTGCAAGGCTGATTCACCCATGCTCCTCTACATCACCGCAGAAGACATCTTCGGCAGCGACAGACCCGAACGCGCCGGCCCCCGCCCCCTGCACCGCATCCCGGAGACGGTGGCCGGCCTCTTCGACCTGGGCCTGCGTCATCACATCCGCCCGGCGGTGATGGCCTGGCCGGGGGGCGAGGGGTTCGAGCCCGTTCCCGATTGGAAGCTGGACCGCCTGGCCATTCGAGTCGCGCTCCAGGGCCGGGAGCGGATGGGCGTGGAGCCGGGGGTCCGCGTGGCTCTCTTCGGCCGGCTGGGCTGGCTCTGGCCGGTCGTGGACTTCGCGGCGATGGGGTTCGGGGCGGTGCCGGTCGGTCTGGAGCACGACCTCTCGGACGACACCCTCGTCGAGGTCGTTGAGCGGGCCGGCCCGCGGGTGCTCTTTGCCACGGATCCCGGGAGCGTGGCGCGCGCACTGCGCCTGCGCCAGGAGGGACACCTGGGAAGCGCCACCCTCGTTGGCGAAGGACTGCCCGAGGAGGAGGGCCTGCTGCCCCTTTCGCGGCTCCTGGAGCTGGGGTCGATCCTCGACACCGCCGAGCGAGCCCAGGCCTTCCGTGCGTTCTCGCGTCAGATCGCACCCGAGAGCGAGGCGATGTGGCATGCCGGATCGGAGGGCCTGTCCCGCCTGACCCACCGGGAAGCGATGGGCCGGCTCGAAGGGCGGCTGAGAGCCCACCCGGCACAGAAGGGCGACGTCGCCTTTGTCGATGGACCCCGGGTGACTCTTGGGGTGCGCCTCACCCTGGCCGCCTTCGTTGGGGACGGTCTCACCACGACCGCCCTGGGCCGGGAGGGGAGAGCAGACGAGGACGTCGCCGTGCTCCGGCCCCACAAGATGGTCCTGTGCGGAGACTGGCTCGAGGCGACCTGCGAGGGCCAGGCCCCCCGGTGGCCGGCAGGGCTCGACCGCCCACGGGTCCGACGCCGGCTGATGAAGCGCCTCGGCGGCCGTCTGCGCCGGGTCGAGACCGCGTCGGGCATCAGCGAGGGCACGGTGCGCGCCCTGGACACGGCGGGAGTGACGCACGAGGTGACGGAGACGGGGGCCAGCGAAGCCGTGCACGGAACGGAGACCGTGCACTGATCGTTCCCGCGGCCGGCCACGCGCCGCTGCGGGCGAGAGGAGGCAGAAGACGATGGAGACGACGCTTCAGCAGATCGGCGATCTCGCCTGGCGGGCCTTCCAGTCGGTGAACACCCGCGTCCCCGAGGGACGCTCGGTCGAGCCGGACTGGGCGCCGGGACCCCTGCCGAAATCGCACGAGAGGACGCGTCCGCCCCTCGGCTATCCTCGCGAGACGGACTCGCTGTGCCCCCAGTGCGTCATCGAGACGCGGAGGAAGCTCCTGAACGGGGAGCGCGATCTCAAGGACCTCGTCGACGGCCACATCGGCGAGGTCAAGGCCACGTTCTACGAGAAGGGCAAGGAGCTCTGGGTCACCAAGACCTGCCCCGAGCACGGGACCTTCGACGACATCCGCTCCATCGACGTCGAGTTCGACAAGGTCGTGGAGAGCCGCTTCCCCGGGCGCGACTACCGCACCTTCGGGGACGAGAACGTGCACCGCCACGGCACCTCGACCGTGCGGTACGGCCGCGGCGCGGTCCTGACCGTCGACCTCACCAACCGCTGCAACATGATGTGCAACCCCTGCTTCATGGACGCCAACCAGGTGGGGTACGTGCACGAGCTGACGCTCGAGGAGATCAAGAAGATCCTCGACGACTCGATCTCCTTCAAGCCGCGGCGGCAGATGGTGGTGCAGTACTCCGGCGGAGAGCCGACGATGTCGCCCCACTTCCTCGAGGCCTGCGCCTACGCGAAGAAGGTGGGCTACAAGCTCATCCAGGCCGCGACCAACGGCATCCGCTTCGCCCTCGAGCCCGAGTTCGCCTTCCAGGCGAAGGAGGCGGGGCTCGACATGGTGTACTTCCAGTTCGACGGGACCACCAACGAGGCCAACTCCCACCGTCACATCACCAACCTCTTCGACGTCAAGAAGATCGCCATCGACAACATCGCCGCCGCCGGGATCCGCATCACCCCGGTGGTGACCGTCGTCAACGGCGTGAACAACCACATGGTCGGTCCGATCTTCGACTTCTGCCTCGAGAACCACGACAAGATGGGCGGGCCCGCGTTCCAGCCGGTGTCCTTCACCGGACGTGACGAGGAGATCAGCGACGAGGAGCGATTGAAGCAGCGGTACACCACCTCGCACCTCGCCCACGACCTGGCGAAGTACTACGACGGCAAGATCGACCCCTACCGGGACTGGTACCCGCTGGGTTCCTCGACCGCCTTCGCCTCCCTCGCCGACCACCTGAGGGGACCGCAGTCGGACTTCGGACAGCTCAACTGCGGCTGCCACCCGAACTGCGGGGCGGCGACGATGATGGTGGCCAACGCCGGCACCGGCGAGTGGGCGACGCTGATGTCGTTCTTCAACCTCGACCAGTTCTTCAGGGACCTCGACGTGGTCGTCGACTCCGCTCGCGGCAAGACCGCCACCATCGCCCAGATCGGCCTCTCCTTCCTCCGCAACTTCGACCAGAAGAAGGCCCCGAAGGGGATGACCCCGCTCCGGATGCTGGAGCTGTTCAACGGGAAGATGGGCGGGACGGTGACCGGCGACGGCGAGGAGAAGAAGGGCGAGTGGCGCCTGACCACGATCCTGAGCATGTGGTTCCAGGACCTGTGGAACTACGACTTCCGCCGCACGGAGATGTGCGTGATCCCGTACGGCACCCAGGAGGGCGAGATCTCCTTCTGCGCCTACAACACCGGCGTGGGGTGGCGGAACATCATCGAGGAGATGCGCCAGGTGGCCACGACGAAGGACTGGTTCGCCGAGAAGGGCCGGCACCAGATCTACGCCGGCGACCGGCCCGTGGAGATGCCCCACGCCCTCAAGCGCAAGCTGCCGGTCGTTTCTGTCGAGGGAGGAAACGGGAACGGAGACGGCCACGAGCAGGCCCGGCCGGTGGGCGGCAACGGGAACGGCCAGGGTCACGCGAGGGCGGCCGACGGCGCCCCCCAGCCCGCCGGGCCGCACGCCCAGGGCGGCTGCGGCACCGGCTGCGGGGGCCACTAGACGAAGGACGCCGCGGCTCTTACGGAGTCGCTGACGCCGGCTCAGGACCTCTGAGGTCAGATTCTCTCGGCGCGGGCCTTGAGATTCAGCAGCTGCTTGCGCTGCATGATGAGGTGGGCGGGGCCGAAGAACGCCTTCATCAGGAGGTCCAGCCAGATCGGCCGGACCAGGCCGCGGGTGCGCACGAGGAGCCGGGTCCGGGCCGGGCCGAGCTCTTCGAGGACGAACACCCAGGTGGCCCGCAGGAAGCGCGACGGCCTCGCCTCGGACCACTCGAGCTGGGCCAGCTTCGTGTAGTTGAAGTAGGTCCCGAGGACAAAGGTTTCCGGGGCCTCGAGCTCGAGTACCTCGAACCCTTCCGGGTGGCCGGGTCGCGCGGGCAGAACGTCGCCCACCTTCGTCGCCTGGAGCTCGGGAACGAGTCGCTCAGCGCTGGGCCGCCCTCCGTTGTCCAGCCGGTCCCAGCTGTACCAGCCCGCCCGCTCGCAGCCCATCTGGACGAGCCACGGCCAGACGGCTTCGCGTGAGGCCTCGATCGTGATGCCGTGCGTGGCCGGGTTCCGGGCCTCGGGGATCTGTCCGTCACCCGGCAGGTCCCGCTTGCTTTCCTGCCGCGTGGCGTGCCAACGCCACGCCGGACCCGCCCCCATCACCCAGACCGCGGCGCCCCAGGCCGAGAGGAAGATCAGGGTGAACGGGATCCACGTGCCGATCGGGCTCTGGAACATGGCCCAGCTGCGCTCGATGAACGGCGCGACGAGCGCGGCGTCCATCACGACCACGACGCCGATGAAGACGGCAGCCACCCGCAGCGGCGTCGTCACCGCGAGGTACCGAGCATAGACGTACGCGAGGACCCCCGCGATGACCGGGGCCGCGGCCGCGTGCACGATGAGCGCGGTCTCCATGGGCACCAGGCTCCGGGCCACGGCGATGGTCGCACCGCACAGGCCCCAGCCAAGGAGTGCGAATCCGAAGAGAGCCAGCGTCCGGGCCACAGTACCCTCCTTCCCGGGGACGGCGAGTCTACGACGAATCAGGGCCGAGCAACGGGCCGGTAGTCCGGATACCGAGCGTCGGCCTTCGAGAAGGTCACCTGGCGCGCCTCGCCGTCGGCGAGGTGGTACCGGTAGATCTCCCAGCTGCCGGTCATTGTGGAGGCGAAGGCGATCTCCGAGCCGTCGGGCGAGTAGACCGGGTCGTAGTTCAGGGCCGGCCAGTCCACGAGAACCGCCTCCTCTCCCGTCGCGAGATCGTGCTCGACGATCGCGCTCACGCTCTTGTCCTCCCGGGGGCGGCGGTGCACGTAGACGACCTTCGTCCCGTCCGGGCTGAACCGCGGCTCACAGCCACCGACCTCCGAGATCTGACGGGTCTCGCCGCTGGCCACGTCGACGACGTAGATCTGGTGTCCCCTCTTCCAGTTGGAGGAAAAGACGATGCGCGTCCCGTCCGGGCTCCAGTGCGGGTTGCCCATGACAGTCCGTTCACCGTGGCGCACGAGGGGCCGCAGCTCGCTCGTCTTCTGGTCGAGGAGCCAGAGGGACTCGGCGCCCTCCCGGTTCGAGAGGAAGGCGAGGAAGCGGCCGTCCGGGGATTCGTCGACCTGCCACTCCCGATGGTCGTTGACGAGCACGCGCTCGGGCTCCCCGCCGTCGGCCGGGACCTTCCAGACCTGCCAGCTTCCCGAGCGCCGGGACGTGAACAGGACCGAACGGCCGTCCCGGGTCCACCGCGGCAACCCATCGTCGGCAGGATGGCTCGTCAGCTGGATCGACGGTCCGCCCTCGACCGGGACGATGTAGAGGTCCCGAGCGTCCTCCGGTCCCTGTCCGTAGACCAAGGCGCCCTCCGGAATGGCCCGACCGTCAGCACCCGGAGCCCCCGAGCTGGAGCCGTGGCATGCCACCAGGATCAGCGTGGCCAGGGCGCAGGCGGCGCGTCCTTCGACTCCCGTCCGCCCGGGCGGCCGGCGTCTTCTTCTCGCAGGTCGTCGCACGACGATCACCGTCGGCTATGATCGCACCACTCGGCGCCGGAAACGGGCGCATCGGCCCTCGGGTCTCGCCCCGGAGCGAACACGGCGAGGCGGGAGTGACACATGACTGACCTCATCACCGCACTGGACACCTTGCCACCGGCGCAACAGGCCCTGGCCGCCGGCTGCTTCACGTGGGTCATGACCGCCCTCGGGGCCGCCACCGTCTTCCTCAAGCGCGAGCCGAGCCGCCGCTCCCTCGACACCTCCCTCGGGGCCGCGGCCGGGATCATGATCGCGGCGAGCTTCTGGTCGCTCCTCGCCCCCGCGCTGGAGCTGGCGGAAGAGGGACCGCTGCCGGCCTTTGTCCCGGTGTCCTTCGGCTTTCTCGTCGGCGGGCTGGGTCTCTTCGCCGTGGACAGGATCCTGCCCCACGTTCACCCTCGCCTGGCGACCGCCCAGGCGGAGGGCATTCACACGACGTGGCGGCGCCAGACCCTGCTCGTGCTCGCCATCACGCTTCACAACGTCCCCGAAGGGCTGGCGGTCGGCGTCGCCTTCGCGGCCGCGGCCAGCGGCTTCCCCGAAGCAACGATCGGAGCGGCCGTGGCCCTCGCTCTCGGCATGGGCCTTCAGAACGTGCCCGAGGGAGCGGCGGTGTCGTTTCCGCTCCGGCGGGAGGGGGTCTCGGCCGTCCGAAGCTTCTGGTACGGCCAGGTGTCTGGAATCGTCGAGCCGATCGCCGCCGTTCTCGGGGCGGTGGTTGTCCTTCAGGTCCGCGGGATCCTGCCCTACGCCCTCGCCTTCGCCGCCGGGGCCATGATCTTCGTGGTCGTGGAGGAGCTGATCCCGGAGGCCCAGCGCGCGGGAGACACGGACGCCCCTACTATCGGCGCGCTACTGGGCTTCGTGCTGATGATGGTCCTCGACACCGCGATCGGCTAGTTGTGGCCTGAACGCTGGATTGGAGTCATTCAGACCACGCTCGACGCCCCTAATCGTTCATCGACCCCCCACCCTATCCCTCCCCACGTAGGGGGAGGGAAAGGCTTGAGATAGGCCACGGACACCCGCGTGTCCCCAGGGAGAGGACACGCGGGCGAATCCCGGCCTGGTGGCCAGCGTCCCTAGTCGTCTTGCTTCTCGAAGTCGAGGCTCGCGGAGTTGATGCAGTAGCGCAGGCCGGTCGGTCTGGGCCCGTCGTCGAAGACGTGTCCGAGGTGCCCGCCGCAGCGCCGGCAGAGAACCTCGATCCGACGCATGCCGAGGGTGCTGTCGTCCTTCGTTTCGACGTTCTCCCTGGCCACAGGGGCATAGAAGCTGGGCCAGCCGGTGCCGGACTCGAACTTCGTCTCCGAGGTGAAGAGGTCGGCGCCACAGGCGGCGCACTTGTAGACGCCCTTCTCGTGGTTGTCCCAGTAGCGCCCGGTGAAGGCCCTCTCAGTCCCCTTCTCCCGCAGCACCCTGTACTGCTGGGGTGAAAGGGTCTCCTTCCAATCCTGCTGGCTCTTGACCACCTTGTCGGACACGACGAACCCCCCCTCCTCGACCGAGAACAGGCGCACGGTCCCCTGGCCTTCGCCCGCCGACACTTCCTCACCGGGAGCCGCGGCCTGGACAATTCCTGCGGACAGCAGTCGCTCGGGATCTCCCGGGCCCGGACGGAACGCCAAGAGCCACACCAGGGCGGTGATCGCGACGGCGGTGGCGTAGATCAAGGTCTTTCTCATGGACTCTCCCGGGGCGGAGACCCGCACATCCCCCTACCATGGTGCAACGCCGGGAGGCCACTCGCCATTCCCGGCGGGACGACGACCCGTGGGGGCGTAGGTGGTGTATGCTGCGGCATCGTTCCAGGTCAGACGTCCGGCGGCCCCCGCGGAGCAGGGGTTTTTCCTCGCCTGCGGGGCCGGGGAGGCGACGAAGATGAGCCTGAAGTCCGGCCAGCGCCTCGGGCCCTATGAGATCGAGTCCCCACTCGGCGCGGGAGGCATGGGCGAGGTGTACCGCGCCCAGGACACACGCCTGGGTCGCTCCGTCGCGATCAAGGTGCTCCCGGCCCACCTGGCCGAGCACCCGCAGCGCCGCGAGCGCTTCGAGCGGGAGGCCAAGGCGGTCGCCGCCCTCAGCCATCCCCACATCTGTGCGCTCTACGACGTGGGCGAGGAGGACGGCGTCTCCTTCCTCGTCATGGAGCACCTCGAGGGCGAGAGCCTCGCCGAGCGGCTGTCCCGGGGAGCGCTGCGCCTCGACCAGCTCCTGAAGATCGGAGCCGAGGTGGCGGGCGCCCTCGACCGGGCCCATCGGGCCGGCATCGCTCACCGCGACCTCAAGCCCGGCAACGTCATGCTCACGAAATCCGGGGCCAAGCTGCTGGATTTTGGCCTCGCCAAGAGCGGGCTGGCCGAGCCGGAGCGGACGGAGTCGAGCGCGCCGACCGAGGCCGCTCCGGGGGTGGCTCCCCAGGATACGAGCGCCCCGACCGAGGCCAAGCCGCCCCTCACCGAGGCGGGAGCCGTGCTCGGCACCTTCCAGTACATGGCCCCCGAGCAGCTCGAGGGAGAGGAGGCGGACGCACGAGCCGACATCTGGGCCCTCGGCTGCCTGCTCTACGAGATGGCCACAGGGAGCCCTCCCTTTGCCGGGAAGAGCCAGGCCAGCCTCATCAGCAGCATCATGCGGGACGTGCCGGTGCCGGTCGGGGAGCGGCAACCCCTCACCCCGTCCTCGCTCGAGCACGTGATCGCCCGGTGCCTGGAGAAGGACCGCGAGGACCGCTGGCAGTCGGCCCACGACGTCGCGGAGGAGCTGACCTGGATCCAGCGCGCGGGCGGGCGGGACGCGACACCGTCGGTGGAAGCCGGGAAGACGCCGCGCCGACCGGGGACGAGCCGGATGGCCCTCGCGGCCGCGGCGGCGGCCGTCGCCGGGGCGGTGCTTGGCTACGCGCTGGGGTGGGGCCGCACGGAGACGACCGGCGCGGCGAGCTGGAGCGCGCAGCAGCTGACTTTCCAGAAGGGCGTCGAGAATCACCCCGCGCTGTCGCCGGACGGCCGTCAGGTCGCTTACGTGAGCGAGGCCTCCGGCAACGCCGACATCTACCTCCAGCGCGTCGACGGGCGCAACGCCATCAACCTGACGAAGGACTCCCCGGCCGCAGACACCGAGCCCGCTTTCTCGCCGGACGGGAGCCAGATCGTGTTCCGCTCCGAGAGGGGCGGCGGCGGGATCTTCGTGATGGGAGCCACCGGGGAGTCGGTTCGGCGCATCGGCGACCTGGGCTACAACCCCAGCTGGTCCCCCGACGGCCGCCGGGTGGTGGTCTCTACGGAGAGAGTCGCCGACCCCCTGAGCCGCCAGGCCACCGCCGCCGAGCTATGGACGGTCGACCTCACCTCCGGGGAGACCCGCCGGATCTACGCCGGCGACTCCGTCCAGCCGGCGTGGTCACCCGACGGTCGCTGGATCGCCTTCTGGCGGGTGGACGGCAACTCCGGCCAGCGCGACCTCGCCACCATCGACGCGGAGGGCACGGGCGAGTCGGCCGCGGTCACGACCGATGTGCCCGTCGACTGGAATCCAGTCTGGTCGCCCGACGGGCGTCACATCTACTTCGTGAGCGACCGGGCCGGCACCATGAACGTGTGGCGGGTGGCGATCGATCCGGAGACAGGCGGCGCGGACAGCGAGCCGGTGATGGTGGGAACGCCGGCGGAGGACGTGGCCTGGCTCTCGGTGGCGAGAGAAGGGGGGAACCTCGCGTACGTCTCACGCTCGGCCCTGCACTACCTCCACTCGTTCCCGCTCGACCCGGAGCGGCTCCGGCCCGCCGGCGAGGCACGGACAGTCCTCGCCGGGGCCCTGCCGATCCGGTACACCCACCCGTCGCCCGACGGGGCCTCGATCGCGCTGACGACCGCGGGAAGCCGCGAAGACCTCTACGTTCTGCAGAGCGACGGGGGCGAGTTCCGGCAGCTCACCGACGACCCCTTCCGGGATCGCGGCCCCCAGTGGTCGCCCGACGGCTCCGAGATCGCCTTCTATTCCAACCGCTCGGGGACGTATCAGGTCTGGAGCATCCGGCCGGACGGCAGCGGTCTGCGGCAGCTGACGGACGTCGCCGATGGGGCGTGGTTCCCGTACTGGTCGCCGGATGGGAAGCGGATTGCCTTCCCCACCGGGAGGGGCACCTGTCTCGTCACCGTCGGTGACGCTCCGGTGTCGACGGCGGAGTGCCTGCCCGACCTGTCGGCGGACCAGTGGTACGAGGTGCGCGACTGGTCGCACGACGGCCGCTGGCTGGTCGGAAACGCGTCGCTGCGTGCGGGCGCCGTCCGCCCGGACCTCCTGCTCTGGTCCTTCGACGCCGAGGAGTACCAGCCGATCGAGCATCCCGGGTTCGTGGCACGATGGCTCCCGGACTCGCGGAATCTCGTCGTGATCGGAGACGACGGGCGCCTCACCCTGGTGGACCACACGACGGGCACCGCCCGCGACGTCGGACGCATCGAGAGCAGCGGCACGGTCGACCGGGAGCAGATGGGCCTGTCCCGCGACGGCCGCACCGTGCTCGCCCAGGCCAAGTCTCTCGAAGCCAACATCTGGGTTCTCTCGCCGCCAGAAGATTCCGAGTCCGACGACTAGACCATTCCGAGTTCGACGGCCAGCTCAGCGAACTCGGAATTAGAAGAGACTGAGCTTGATGTACTTCTTCGGCTTCGTGCGGACGTCCTCGAGAAGCGCGCGGATCTCGACCGCGGCCTTGTCGAAGTTGGCGGCGGCGCTCGAGACGTTGTCGTAGAGCGCCTCGTCGGTGCTCAGCTTGCCGAGGGTCCCCTCCCCGCGGTCGACGCGGCCGAGGATGGACTCGAGCGACTGCGACGAGCGATCGAGGCCGGAGAGAACCTCGTCCATCCGGGAGGCGACCTCCTCCACCCGCTTCACCGTGTTCTCGATCTCGGGGCCGGTCGTGACCTTCTCGAGCCCCTCCGCCGAGCGGCGAAGGCTCTTCGTCAGCGCCTTGAGCTCGCCCCGCTGCTCCCTCACCGTACCCGAGAGCTGCTCGAGCAGCTGGCGGGCCTCGCCCGCCGTACCGTGCAGGTTGCTCACCATCTCGTCGGAGAGCAGTGCCTTCAGGCGGGCGGCCACGTCGTCCGCCTCTCCGGCGAGCGAGTCCATCTTGTCGAAGAGGCCCACGCCGCTCCGCCCCTCGAGGACGTCGCCCCAGACCGCGGTCTCCGAGGAAGAGCCCGGGATCACGTCGGCCACGAGCCCGCCGAGGAGGCCGCTGGCCTTGAGCTCCACCACCGAATCCCGGGGGACCGAGTACTCGCCTTCGATCTCGAGACGGACCTCGACCTCGTCGGTGCTGATCTTGAACCCCAGGATGCGGCCGATGTTGACCCCCCGCATCTGTACGGGGTCGCCCTTTCGGATTCCCGCCGCGTCGGGAACGATCGTGCTCACGATGTAGCGGCCCCGGAAGAGGGCGGCGTCGGTCATCGTCGAGAGAACGATCAGGACCCCGGCCAGGCCCGCTACCACGAAGAGACCGACCCAGATCTCCCGTCGGCGACGGCGAAGCTGCGGCGGGGTGGGCAGGGGCTTGTCGGTGCTCACGGGGTTTCCTCCTCCATGTCCTTCTTCAGGTCCGCCGCATCCTCTTCCATGATGCGGACGGCGGCCTCGGCGGCCAAGCGGCGGTCAGCGAAGGCACGGACCACCGGGTCGGGGCTCGCCTGGAACTCCCCAGGAGTCCCCACGAACCGCAGGACCCCGTGCTCGAGGAGGGCGACCCGGTCCGAGATCTCGAGGGCCTGCTCGATGTCGTGAGTGACGATGATCGACGTCACCCCCGTCTTCTCGCGAATATCGCGGATGAGGCGCGACACCGCAGCGGTGTTCACGGGGTCGAGCCCGGTCACCGGCTCGTCGTAGAGGAGGATCTCGGGCCGGCCCACGATGGTGCGGGCCAGGCCGACCCTCTTCTTCATCCCGCCGCTGAGCTCCGCCGGCAGCTTGTTCATGACCTGCCGGGGATCGAGGTTCACGTCCTCGAGGGCCTGCGCCACCTTCTCCAGGACCCAGCCCTCCCGGATGTTCACGCCCAGGGGAAGCCCGGCGCAGATGTTCTCGCACACCGTCATCGAGTCGAACAACGCCGCGTATTGGAAGACATACCCCACCTTGCCCCGGATCCGGCGCAGCGTCTCGTCGCCGTCGAAGTAGGCCGACTCCCCGTCCACCCGCACATCGCCCTGGTCGGGAACCAGGAGGCCGTTCGTGGTCTTCAGCAGCACGCTCTTCCCGGTTCCGGAAGGACCGACGATCGACAGGGTCTCTCCGGTCTGCACGGTGAGATTCACCCCGGTGAGGACCGGAACGTCGAAGGCCTTGTGGACGTCGATGTACTCGATCATGGGAGGGGCTAGTTCAGGAACAGGGACGGGAAGGTGGCGTCGAGGACCAGGAGCGAGATGATCATGAAGACGACAGCGGCGGTGGTCGACCGTCCGACCCCTTCGGCACCGCCGCGAGTGCGGAAGCCCATGTGTACCGAGATCAGGGGGATGATGAAGCCGAAGACGATGCCCTTGTTGATCGAGTAGAGCAGATCCCAGCTGTGCCAGTACATGCGGGCACCATACAGAAACGACTGGTAGCCGAGCCCCAGGGAGAGTCGGGCCGCGACCATCCCGGCGAAGATCCCCACAACGTTGGCAATGGACACGAGGAGGGGCGTCGTGATCGTGCCCGCGATGACCCGGGGAGCAGCGAGGACGGCAATCGGGTCGCGTCCCAGCGAGTGCAGCGCGTCGATCTGCTCCGATACCTGCATGGTGCCGATCTCGGCGGTGATCCGCGCGCCCACACGGCCGATCAGGACGAAGGAGGTCATCACCGGGCCGAGCTCCAGGACGACGCTCGAGGCGACCACGCTGCCCAGAACGTAGAGGGGGATCGTGGAGGTGAGCTGGTAGCCGCCCTGCTGGGTGGTGACCACCCCGGAGATGACCGCGGTAACCAGCACCAGGGGGAGGCTCTGCACGCCCATCTCCCAGAACTGATCGATGATGCTGCGCATCGACACGCGCCCGCGCAGCGTGGCGGCAGCCACGCCCCATGAGAGAGACGCCATCTGGCCGGCGTGCTCGGCGACCGCCTCCGCGGTGCGACCGACGCGTGCGAGGGGCCTCAGAAGACCCCGGCGGATGAGCTTATTCATGGAACCAAGGGCAGGCGTAGGACCTGCGGCACAAACGCTACATTCTACGCCAGGCGGTGCGGTGCGGTAGAATCGCTCGTCTTGAGCGGGGAGCGGCGAAAGAACGCACGTCTCGGCCTGGCCATCCCGGCCCGGGTGCAGGGCTACACCGCGGAAGGGTCCACCTGGGAGGAGTTCGCCACCACCGACGATGTGTCGTTGGGGGGGGCCTGCTTCCCGCTTGCCCACGATGTGGAGCTCGGCCAGATCCTCTTCCTCACCCTGGCCCTGCCCAAGCGCCTGCGGCAGTACGACCTCCACGACGCCAGCTATCGCGTCTACACCCTGGTGCGCAGTGTCCGCCGTCGGCCCGACCAGCACCGTGTCGGGGTGATGTATTTCGGCAAGTACCCTCCCCGCGGGTTCCACGACCGACCCGGGGCACGCTACCTGCTCCCGTCGGACTCGCCGGGGGCCAGCCCCGATGCGTCCGACACCACTCCCGAGACGGCGGCCGAGCCCCCAACCCCGACGCCCGCCGAAGGCCAGGCCCCGGTGTCGAGCCCTTCGCCACCCGCCGAGCCGCCTCCCCCGTTCGAGCCACCCGACTTTCTCGATGCACTGCCCGACGAGGAGGGGGCGCGGGGGATACGTCCGCCTTCCCCGGGCCCGGCCACCCCGACGCCCCCGGTGTCCTGGGGAACGGACCCCGAGCCCGAGCCCCGTCCCGGTGTCCCCCCGGCACCGACGCCCACTGCCCCGACCATCGAGTTCCACCCATCCCGGGAGGTCCCGGAGGACCGTCGGGCGTCTCCCCGGATGCAGATGTGGGTCAACTTCACGATTGAGCAGGTGGACGAGTGGGGACAGGTTCTCCAGGAAGAGCTGACTGTGGCCGACAACGTCAGCCGCGGCGGCGCCCGGGTGATGACGACCCTGACCTTCCAGGTGAACGACGTGATCCTGGTCCAGGAGGCCGGGGGCGGCTTCGCCACGCGGGCCGAGGTGCGCGCCATCACGCGGGTCCAGCCCACCACCGAGCGGCTGCACCTCAAGTTCCTCGACCGACAGGCCCCGGACCGTCTCCTCCGTCAGTAGCCGGTCAGACCATCGCCTCCCGCCGGACCTTCCCGCGGTGGGCCTGGTAGAACTCCACCAGGCGCGGGAGGTAATCGGCGAGGCGCGGACACTCGATCCCGAGCGCTCCCAGGTCCTCGCTCGCCTGCGCGGTGTCGTGACGCACAGGGTCGTCGAAGTAGTCGAGCGCCTCGCCGGGCATGCCGAAGAATCGCTGCACCGGCTTCGGCGAGAAGAAGGCGCGGGCCACCTTCAGGGGTACCGGGACCTGGACGAACTTCTTGTCGATGGCCTTCGCGAACATCTCGGCCAGCTCACCGGGAGCGTGGGGCTCCGGATCGCACAGGTGGTAGGTCTTGCCCGCGCTGATCGGGCTCGCGGAGAGGGACGCGAGTGCCTCGACCACGAAATCGATGGGCACGATATTGACGGTGCCGAAGCCCAGGCCGATCCGGAGGAACACTCCCGGTGACGGGAGCTTCTCCATCACCCGCAGCACGAAATAGGGCCCGTCGAACTTGCCGGTCTCGCCCGTCCTCGAGTCACCGACCACGATCCCCGGCCGGTAGATGGTGGAGGGGACGCCCGAGCGGGCGACCTCGACCTCGGCCTGGAACTTCGTCTCTTCGTAGTGGTTCTTGAAACCCTGCCCCACGTCCAGGTCCGTCTCGCGAAACTTCCCGCGTGTGTTGCCCGAGACGTATGCGGTGGAGACGTAGTGCAGTCGCTCGAACCGCGCGGCCTTGTCGAGGAACTCGAGGACGTTCTTCGTCCCCTCGACGTTGATCCGCCGTCCGACGTCGCGCCTGACCGCGAGGTCGTAGACGGCGGCGAGGTGATACGCCTCGGCGAGCGAGCGGCGCAGCTCGCGGGCCGCCTTCGCCGGGATCCCGAGACCCTGGGCCGTGATGTCGCCGGTGATCAGCTCGATCCGGCCGCGGGTGTGGGGGTGAGAAGATCCGATTGCCTCCACCGCTTCCCGGGCGGCGTCCATGAACTTCTCCTGAACGAGGCAGACGGCGCGCGTGTCGGCCTTGAGCTCGAGGATCCGGGGAAGGAGGCGTGCGCCGATGAACCCGGGGAAGCCGGTGAAGAGGAAGGAGCGCGAGGCCTCTCCTCCTCCAGCAAGGTCGTTCTTCGTCATGGGCCTGCCTCTCTTTCGCCTGTCCGGCACGCGCGTGGTCAATCGGGGCGAGGGGGCGCGGGGCGTGCCCCCGGCGGACAGCAGTCGGCCGGGCAGACGTCCGGGGACGGTCCGCGCGAGCCGAGGTACAGGCGTACCGGGTCGTCCGTGAGACGCTCGAGGATCAGCTCCCGGATCATGCGGACGAAGCGGGGGTGGGTCCCCACGGTTTCTGCCCTGACCATGTTCAAACCCAACTCAACCGCGCGGCTCTTCGCCTCGAGGTCGAGGTCGTAGACGACCTCCATGTGGTCGGAGACGAAGCCAATCGGGGCCACGACGACGTCGCCCACGCCCCCGGCGGCGAGCGCCCTCAGGTGATCGACGATGTCGGGCTCGAGCCAGGGCTGGCTGGCCGGGCCGGAACGGCTCTGGTAGACCAGGCTCCAGCCTTCTCGTCCGAGCGCCCCGGCCACGAGGCCGGCCGTCTCCTCGAGCTGGACCTGGTACTCGCTGGTGGCCGCCAGGGCACGAGGAAGGCTGTGCGCGGTGAAGACGAGCCGGGCCTCGGGGCGACGGGGCTCGGGAACCCGCTCGAAGGCCCCGCCGACACGCTCGACCAGCGCCTCCACGAAGCCGGGATGGTTGTAGTAGAGGCGGATCTTGTCGACCTCCGGAGCGCCGCTTCCCACCTCCGCGCGGGCCCGCTCGATGTCCTGGAGATACTGGCGGCAGCCGGAGTACGAGCTGTAGGCCGACGTCACGAACGCGAGGGCACGTCGCACGCCCTTCCCCGCCATCTCACCCAGGGTGTCGGCCAGCATCGGGTGCCAGTTCCGATTGCCCCAGAAGACCGGAAGCCGGGGCCCGCGCGAGCCGAGCTCATCGCGCAGGGCGGCGATCAGATCGCGGCACTGCCCGTTGATCGGGCTCACCCCGCCGAAGTGGTCGTAGTGAGCCGCCACCTGCCGCACCCGCTCCGGCGGGACGTCGCGACCCCGGAGGACGTTTCCGAGGAACGGCATGACGTCGTCTGGACCTTCCGGACCGCCGAAGGAGACCAGAAGCACGGCGTCGTATTGCGGCGCCATGTCGTTCATCCTACCTCCACCGCCGCCGGAAGGGTGGGGGCTGGGCGGCCTACCCGCGGGGAGGGTGTCTCTTCAGCGAACTCATGATGCTGCGCCAGCGCGCCTTCTCCTCCCGCTGGAGCAGGGGGTCGTCGCGGATCTCGAGTGACCGAAGCTCGGCCTGGAGCTTCTGGAAGCTGGCGAGGCGCGCCCCCGGCAGCTCGCCCGCCTCCACCGCGGCTTGGACCGCGCACCCCGGCTCGGACTGGTGCGCGCAATCTCGAAAGCGGCACCCGGGAGCCAATGCCTGGATGTCCTCGAAGGCGGTGGCCAGCCCCTCCTCCGTGCCCCAGAGCTGGATCTCGCGCAGCCCCGGGGTGTCGAGAAGCAGGCCGCCGCTCGGCAGGGCCACCAGCTCGCGATGCGTCGTTGTGTGTCGGCCTCGCTGATCGCTCTCCCGGACCTCGCGGGTCTTCTGCCGCTCCTCCCCGAGGAGGCGATTGACGATCGTCGACTTCCCCACGCCCGAGGAGCCCAGGAGAGCGACGGTCCGGCCACGCCTCAGCCAGGGCGCCAGCGCCTCCAACCCTTCGCCTTCCTTCGCCGCGATCACCCGGACCGGCACCCCGGGCGCCGCGACCTCGACCTCGGCCCGGCGGGCGTCGATGTCGTCGCACAGGTCGGACTTGTTCAGGAGAACGACCGGGTCGGCGCCGCTCTCCCAGGCGAGGACGAGGGCCCGCTCGATGCGTCGCGGGTTGAAGTCACGGTCGAGGCCCATCACCAGGAACACGGTGTCTACGTTAGCGGCCAGGACCTGCTGCTCGGTGACATTCCCGGCGGCCCGGCGCACGAACGCAGTGCGCCGGGGAAGCACCACCTCGACAAGGGCGCGACCCGCCCGGGGATGCAGCACCACCCAGTCGCCGACCGCAGGGCGGTCGACCGACGCCCTGGCCGCCTGCCGCAGGCGCCCCGACAGCTCGGCCAGGCGTTCTCCCTCGGCGGCCCGCACCCTCAGGACGCGGGCGTGGGCGACGACGACCCGTGCCGGCACCCGTCCCTCCGGCGAAGACAGGTCCGACCACGCCTCGGCGAAGAAGGGCGACCAGCCGAGCTCCTCGAGGGCCTGCTTCGCCACGCGGTCAGCCGCGGCGCGTCTTGAAGTCCGCCATGAACGCCACGAGCGCCTGCACCGACTCGATGGGGCATGCGTTGTAGATCGAGGCCCGCAGCCCGCCCACGGAGCGGTGGCCCTTGAGCCCGGCGAGGTCCGCAGCCTCCGCCTCCTTCACGAACTGCTTCTCGAGATCCTCGCTCGGGAGGCGGAACGTGACGTTCATCCGGGAGCGGCTCTCCTTCTGCGCGTGACCGCGGTAGAACCCGCCGCTCGCGTCGATTGCGTCGTAGAGAAGCCCCGCCTTGGTCTCGTTTCGCCTTCCGATCTCGGCCAGCCCCCCCAGCTCCCGGAGCCACTTCAACACCCGACCCACCACATACACGGCAAACGTGGGGGGGGTGTTGTAGAGAGACTGCTTCTCGGCCATCAGACGATAGTCCATGAGCGCGGGCAGCCCACCCGGTGGCCGCTCCAGCAGGTCCTTTCGGATCACGACCACCGCGACCCCCGCGGGGCCGAGGTTCTTCTGGGCCCCCGCGTAGAGGACACCGTAGGGCTGAATGTCGAGCGGGCGGCTCAACACGTCGGAGGAGGCGTCGCAGACCAGCGGCACCCCGGGTGGGGTCTTCGGTTCGGTGGGCCACTGGGTCCCGTAGATCGTGTTGTTCGACGTGAAGTGGGCGTAGGCGGCCTTCGGGTCGAAGTCGAGCTCGCCTTGCGAGGGGATGCGATCGAAGCCGGAGGACTCGGTCGAGCCCACCGTGCGGACGCTGCCTCCCTTGCCCGCCTCCTTCATCGCCGCCCTCGACCAGCTACCGGTGAGCACGTAGTCGGCGGACGCCCCGGTCGGTCGCAGGTTCGCCGGCACCATGGCGAACTGCAGCGAGGCCCCTCCCTGAAGGAAGAGGACCGCGTGCTCCGAGGACAGATTCAGCAGGGCGCGAAGGTCGGCCTCCGCCTGCTCGATGATCTCCTTGAACGCCGCCGAGCGGTGGCTCAGCTCCATCACGGACATGCCCGTTCCGGCGTGATCGAGAAGCTCCGCCTGCACCTGCTCCAGCACGGGGAGCGGGAGGATGGCCGGGCCCGCTCCGAAGTTGTGGACGCGCCTCGTGGTTGTCATGGGCGCCTATGCTACCCCCGTTCCCGGCCCCTTTTCATGAAACCTTTTCACCGTCTTGAACGTCACAGATCATGAAAGGCGACACCTCGTCTGCCGCAGGCAGGGCGGGCGTAGCTTCGGAGGATTCCCGAATGGAGCAGGCGCAATCGGGGGTGTCTCACCCGACCCTCAAGATGATGCTGGAGGCCTACGAGAGGCGGATCATCGAAGAGGCGCTGCACGCCACGAAGGGCAACCAGCGGCGAGCGGCCCGGGCGCTGGGGGTGCTCCCCACCACGCTGCACGAGAAGATGAAACGGCTGGGCCTGCGGCCTCGTGCCGCCGACACCGAGGAGGTGGCGCCCGTTCTCGTCGCCTAGGACCCCCCACCCCTCCGGCCCACGCCGACCCGGCCTCAGGGCCTGAGAGTACCCTCGAAGCCGTGATCACCCACGACCAGGGCAACCCGTGCCGTCGGGATGACGGACACCGAGCCGGAGGGCACGCGCATCTCGATCGCGTCACCCCGGATCGAGACCTGGCCCGGGCTCGCGGAGTGGTCGGTGCGCCAGAGGCTCCGCTGGCGCCCCTGCGACGTCAGGGCAAACGCTGCCACGGTCACGAGGGCCTGGGCCGAGATCCCCTCGGCAGGATCGGCCCCGAGGGCGAGCACCCCGAGGTCGACCCGGTAGTCCGCCCCCGCCCGGGGGTCGTCTGACGCGGCCGACCAGCCGGTGTTTCGATCAGCATCGCCGTCCACGTAGATCGCGGCCCGGAGGCGGCCGGACACCGGGGCCCCCGACGAGAGGTAGAGGACGTCATTCACGGGCCGGTCGAAGCTCACCCGCAGGACGAGCTCGCCGCCGTCGACGACGCCGTGGACCTCGGTGACCTGCGCCGCGATGCCCTCTCCGGGTGCGACGTCGGTGACGATCGTGGCGGGGCGCGCGCCCCAGTAGAAGAGCGGTCGACCCAGGGGCTGGGCCAGCAGCATCACGAGCAGAAGGACCATCACCACGCAGAGCCTAGTCCCGATCCGACGGGGGGTGCAAGCCGGCCCCCAAGAGCGGGGGTTCAGTCGGTCAGCTCGAAGAGCAGCAGAAGCGTTCGGGTAGTGTCGGGACCGGACCGGCCCCGGACCTACACGCCTCAGGTGCCCCCGTACCCGAGCTTGACGCGGCCCTCGTCAACGATGACCGGCACGCTGCGTCGGCCTCCCGAGTGCCCGAGCATCTCGTCGAGCGCCGCCGGCGACGCAGTGACGTCCCGATAGTCAACCGTGTAGCCCTTACCCGCGTAGGCCTCCCGGGCCTCGGTGGTGTGGGGTCACGTGTTCTTGCCAAAGATGAGGACGGTGCGCGAGTCTGCCATGGCTTCATTATAGGGGCCCCGGTGTACCATGGGCCCCATGCGGAACTTCGGGGCGATCATGCTGCTTGCAGGCATCCTGGGCTTCTTCTACGCCTCGCAGCAGCTCGAGAAGTACGAGCCGGTGCCCGCGGGCGTGAGCATCAGCGAGGGACTGAACCGCCCGGCCGGTCGGTGGGACCTGGCGCGCTACGCCTGCGCGGGGGTCGCGGGGATCGGGTTCCTCATGGCGCTCTTCCCCAAGGGACGCTGACGCCCGGTCCACGCGTGCGACGCATCTGCGTCTTCTGCGGGTCGAGCGTGGGCTCCGATCCACGCTACCGTGATGCCGCCGCCGAGGTGGGACGCCGGCTCGCCTCGGAGGGGCTCGGCGTGGTCTTCGGGGGCGGCTCGATCGGGCTGATGGGCGTCCTGGCTGATGCCACCCTGGCCGCGGGGGGCGAGCTGGTCGGCGTCATCCCCCACGCCCTCGCCGCCCGCGAGCTGGCCCACCGGGGAGTGCCCGACATGCGCGTTGTCCCGAGCATGCACGCCCGCAAGGCCCTCATGGCCGAGCTCTCCGACGCCTTCATCGCCCTCCCCGGCGGGCTCGGCACCTTCGAGGAGCTCCTCGAGATCGCGACGTGGGGCCAGCTCGGGATCCATCACAAGCCCGTGGGCATGCTGAATGTCGCCGGCTACTACGCCCCGCTGATCACGCTGCTGGATCACGCCGTGAAGGAGGGCTTCGTCTCGGAGGAGAACCGGCGGCTCATCGTCGTGGCGGACTCCCCTCCGGCGCTGCTGGAGGAGCTTCGCCGCAACCGGCGGCCGGAGCGGCGTGAGTGGATCACCCCCGACGAGGCCTAGCGCGTCCCCCGAGCCCCCTACGTGGGGAGGGACTCAGAACTTCACCTCGGTGACCTTCCCGTCCTCGAAGATGACGGTGAGGTCGGCGAAGCTCCAGCGGGTCTTGTTCCCGAAGACCACCTCTCCGGTCGGGTCCCCGAACATCCCCTTGACCTCGTCGAAGGTCATGCCCGGCGTGATCTCGCGCCGGCCGGTGGGCGCCGGTGGCGTGGCCGCTGCTCCGGGACCCGCGGGCGGAGTTCCCGCGGCTGCGGGGGGCGTTCCCTGCGTCGCCTTGGCGATGGCCCCCGCCATCATCTGCGGCATCATCATGCCGATCCCGGCACCCAGACCTAGCCCGGCCGCGCCGCCCGTCTCCCCGGGGTTCTCGGCGGCAGCCTCGACCGCCCGGGCCGTCTTGTACGCCATGTAACGCTGCATGTCGCCCACCGCGCCCATCCCCGCGCGCTCGTCGATCATCTTCTGCACTTCCTCGGGCGGGGTGATGGCCCCGATGAGGAAGTCCACGAGCTCGACCCCGTACTTGGCGAAGTCGTCGGCGACGCGGCCCTTGAGGGCCCCGGACAGCTCGTCGTAGTAGCGAGGGAGGTCGAGGACGGTCTTGAGCGTCTCGCCCAGCAGGTCGGTCAGCCGGGCCACGCAGATGGCGCGCAGGAAGTCCTCGATGGCATCGGTCGTGTAGACCCCGCGCGTTCCCACGAGCTGCTGGATGAAGATGGCGGGATCGACGACGCGCATGGAGAACCGCCCGAACGAGCGCAGGCGCACCATCGAGAGCTCGGAATCGCGGAAGACGATGGGCTCCTTCGTCCCCCACTTCAGCTCGGTGAACGTCTGCCGGCTGACGAAATAGACCTGCGCCTGGAATGGCGAGGTCCCGTCGAAGGGAAGGCCGAGCAGCTTCACGAGCAGCGGCAGGTTCACCGTCGTGAGGGTGTGGCGTCCGGAGGTCAGGGCGTCGAGCGCCTTGCCGTCCCGGAAGAAGACCCCCCACTGGTTGTCCTGAACGATGAGCTGCGCGCCGAACTTGATGTCGGCGGAGCCCGAGGGGGGCTCACGGTGGACGATCTCCGAGCCGGTGGGGTCGAAGTACTGGATCAGCTCGAGAAGGGCCATGGGTTCCTCCTACTTCACCCCGGAGAGGATGTGCTCGCGCTCGGTCAGGGCCTCGTCGAGCGCGTCGAGCCGGGCGATGAAGCCCTGAAGCGCTGGCCCCACGCCCCCCGCCGCAGCCCCGGCGGCCTGGGCGGCCTCGCGCGCCTCCTCGACGCCACCGAGGAGAGCGAGGTCGAACCGATAGACCCGGTCGAGGACGGCATCGTCGATCTTGACTGCGTCGAAGAAGCCGGCGTAGCCGCGGTCCGCGTAGCGGATGCGGGCGGCGACCTTGTCGAGGCGCTTGCGCGCGGTCTCGATGTCATTGATCGCATCGAGCTCACCCACGCGGCTGGCGTTCGCGGAGAGCGTGTCCAGCTCCTTCTTGGACCCCTCGAGCCGCACCGCCATGTGTTCGCGGCTGATGCGGTCTGCCTCGCGGCGCCGCTCCTTCTCACGATACCCCTTGAAGCCGGGTATCTTGCTCGCGATCTTCTCCAGGAAGTTCTGGCCTTCCCGGATCTTGTCGACGAGGTCCATGCTCCTCCCCCCCGCCGCTCGCTACGCGGATGGCCCCAAAAGGTCGGGGCCGGAACGGCTGAAACGAAGGTACCCGCCGAGCGAGCAGGGGTCAACCGGAGCCGGCTCAGTGCAGCCGATCAGGGACGGCCGATCGTCACCGATGTTCCGGCCGCCTCCGGAGCGGCGCGCTCCACCGCCGTCGTGCTGGGCTCGGGCGGCAGCAGCCGGGGGGGAACGACGAAGGGCTCCGCCTCGGGCGGGATCTTGCGGATGGGGATGACGTAGCGGCGTCCGGCGCGGATCATCGTGCTGCGGAGGCCGTTCGCGCGACGGATGGCCCGGGTGCTCGTGCCGTAGCGGCGCGACAGGTGCGAGAGCGTCTCTCCGCTCCGCACGCGGTGCGTCACGGTGGGCCCGGGGGCCAGGCCCGCCTTCACGAGCAGCGGGTACGCGATCCGACCCCACTCCTGCGCCCGCGCGTTGTAGAAGCGCACGTGCATGTGATCGCGGTGCCCACGGACGTGCTGGATGAGGGCGTCCTTGCCCCCCGTGTACCGGCCGAACAGGACGTCCAGCCACAGCCGGTTCTCGCCAACCTCCAGGGCGTGGCTGTAGAGGTACCGCTGAACACTCCGGTCCAGGAAGATCCGGTGAACGTCGGTCTCGGTCACCAGCGCCCGCACGAGCGCCCAGGTCCGCGGGAGGTCGAGGTTGCTCTTGCGGCCGCGCAGGAAGTCTTCGACCTCCGAGCGGTGGTAGAAGCCGAGGTCAACGTCCCGCCCGACCTGGTGTGAGGCGTGCCAGTTGAGACGTCCTCCGTCGGGTCGGCTGATGTCGCCAACGACGAGCCGGGGCGAGCCCGGGAACTGCGCTTCGACCGTCTCGATCGCCTTGATGATGAAGCCGAGTGTCTCGGTCGTCCCGTAGGTCTCGCGCGGGTTGCGGATCTGCCAGAGATCGCCCTCCGGCATCGGCTGCGGATTGAAGAGGAGGCCCGCGTTCGGAGAGCCGATCGACAGGGGCCCGAGAGCCTTCGGGTCGAGCTGGATGAGGAGCCTCAGCCCCTCGCGGCTGGGACTGGGAGCGGTGGGCTCGGGTGCCGCCGGGAAGAGGGCACTGATCGGGGAGAGGTCGATGGCCCCGCCGAGTTCGGGCTGGTCGGCCTCGACGAGCGAGCCGACGGCCACGACGAGGAGCGTGGCACAGACAAGGATCGGGCGGTGTCGCCGATTGTCGCTGGTCTTCATGAATGTGTGCGGCGTCCCGCCTCATCGGCCTCGCCCCGTGGGGGGCGATCCGCAGTCAACCTTCGATCGGCGACTATTCTGCCAGAATCCAGGCAGGTTTGTGTCAACCGAGTTGACGTTCTTCTTCCACCCCTGTCACCGCCGCCAAACGCTGCGCCGGCGGCGCCGCTTCTGCCCGGCCATCGGGCGGGGCGCCGACGTCTTCCCGCCGGATCTCGGCGTGGCGGCGCGGGGCGCTCTTGTCGCGGACCGGACATGACAACCGGGGGAACGCGCTAGAGGCGAGGCGCCTCGTCGTCGTCCGTCGAGGCCGCGACGGCGATCGAGGTGGGGCCGATGTTCCCGACGAGGTGGTGGTCGTGGCCCTGGTCGTCGGTGAACTGGAAGGTCACCCGCATCAGGTCGCAGGGGGCGTTCCACCGGAGGAGCACGACGAAGCTCCTTGCCGAGCCCGCCTCCAACCGGTTCGACCCGGTCTGCTCGATGAGCTGCGCACCGCTGAAATCGTAGCGGTCGACGAGGGCGTCATCCTTGTAGAAGTCCCCGCGCACGTAGTTGAGGTGGGCACCGAGGCCCGCCGCCTCGCTCATCGACGCGGTGAACTGGACGTAGCTCGTGAAGTTGGGATCGAGGCTCGGCCCGGTGACCGCGTCGGAACCGATGACCACCGTGATGTCCGCCTTGGGAGCCGTCGCCTGGACGACGGGGCTGCTGGGAGCGGTGAGGTTGGAGTCGCTATCGCTGCCGCACCCGGCGGCAAGCATCAGCGCCACCAGCACCGACATCGTCTCGATCGCCCTCTGCATCGCGCCCTCCACGACCAACCTCGGCCGCGGGGAGGGTGTTCAAGGGGCGTGCCAGCCAGTCCCCGACCTATACGCACAACCTAAACGACTCACAATGAGTCGGTTAGGTTGTGGTCGCGAATGGACTCGACGAGCGGTCTTCTTGTCAGGTTCTCGGACACGCAGGGTCGGCAACCGCGTCCGGCCAGCCCGCGACTAGACCTTCTCCCCGCGGGCCATGGCCTTCTCGGTCTGCTCCTTCACCCAGGGGTAGGTCCGGGAGAGGCCGTCGCGAAGGCTGTGCCGGTCGACCCAGCCCATCGAGCGGATCCGCTCGGAGCTGTGGTTGCGGGCGTGAACGCCCACGGGGCCGTCGACGTGGCGGATCTTGACCGTCTTGCCGGCCACCTCGGCCACGAGCTTCACGAGGCCGTCGACCGATATGCGCTCGTCGGCGCCGATGTTCGTGGGCTCCTCGACGTCGGACTGCATGAGCAGGCGGATGCCACCGACGAGGTCGTCGACGTAGGTGAAGACGCGCATGGCCGTCCCGTCGCCCCACACCTCGATGGTGCCGCCGTCCTCGACCGCCGCGACCTTGCGGCACATCGCCGCGGGGGCTTTCTCGCGTCCGCCGTTCCAGGTGCCGTAGGGGCCGTAGCAGTTCTGGAAGCGGGCCACCCGCACCGTCATGCCCATGTTGCGCTGGAAGGCGAGGGCCACCCGCTCGGAGTAGAGCTTCTCCCAGCCGTACTCGTTGTCGGGCTGGGCGGGATAGGCCTCTTTCTCGGTGAGATCCGGCTCGTCCGGCTGCTGGTCGCGGTAGACGCATGCCGAGGAGGAGAAGAGGTAGCGCGGCACACCGTGGTGGGCCGCGGCGTGGCTCATGTGGGTGTTGATCAGCAGGCTGTTGTGCATGATCTCGCACTCGGCGGAGTGGATGAATCCCATCCCACCCATGTCGGCGGCCAGCTGATAGACCTCGTCGGCGGGTTTGCCGTCGACGAGGACCGCCCGTACGCAGCTCTCCGGGTCACGAAGGTCGAGCTGCAGGAACTCGTCGGCCGCGGTCTGCCGAAACTCATGCTGCTTGATGTCGACCCCGCGGACCCAGAGGCCCTCCTGCTTCAGCCGCTCGACCAGGTGGCCCCCGATGAACCCTCCCGCACCACAGACCACCGCTCTCTTCATGGTCGACTCTCACCCTCCTGCTCCCCGCCGGGATGCGGGCAGACGGAACGTATCACAACTCCCTGGAGGCTCCGACGGCGGCACTCCCAGCTGTCGCACCTGTGAGACGATACGCGCCTCAGACGCGCCCGGGGATCCATGCAGCTCTTCGACATCGTCCTCATCACCGCCGGCTCCGAGCGACAGGCCGGGGCTTTCCGGAGCCTGATCGTCCGTCGACAGGACGCCGGCCTCTACCCTCGCGAGGTCGCCTTCGAGGTGGTCGCCGATCCCCCCGGCGGCCGCGTGGGCACCGGGGGCGGGACGCTGTGGGCGATCGCGCAGCTCCTCGAGCGTCGACGGCCTGATGATCCCGCTGAGTTCCTGGGGCGCCAGCGCATCCTGTTGATCCATGCGGGAGGAGAGAGCCGCCGGCTGCCGTGCTACGCCCCCGAGGGGAAGCTCTTCGCCCCCCTCCCCCTGCCGTCGAGCGCACTGCTGCCTCCGGTTGTTCTGGATGCTCAGCTCGGGCTCTTCTTCAAATACCCCTGGCGACCGGGAGAGACCGTTGTCACCACCGCGGACGTGTTCATCGACTTCGACGCGGCGAGCGTGCCCGAGGAGCGAGGGCCGGTGTTCGGCTTCGCCAAGCCGGCCCCCCTGGAGCAGGGCTCGCGTCACGGTGTCTTCCGCTTCGACCGGCACCGCGAGCGGGTGATCGACTACTTCCAGAAGGCGCCGGTCGGGGTTCTGGCCGAGCACGCCCTCATCGAGGGCACCGGCGAGTGCGCCCTCGACATCGGGCTCGTGTCCCTGGGTCCGGAGGCCCTGCAGGCCTTCCTCACCCTGGGTGAGGCGCCCTTCGAGGACGGCTCTCTCGTCGGGGGGCTGGCGTCCGGGCACTTGCGCTTTGACCTGTACCTGGAGGTGCTGACCGCGTGCCTGGACGGCCTCTCCTTCGGGGCCTTCTGGGAACGCGTGAAGGACGCGAGCGCCCTCACCCCGGCGCTGGCGCGCGTCGTCTACGAGGCGTTCCACCCATTCGGGCTCGGGGGCACGATCACCCGATCGACGACGTTCGTTCACCTCGGGAGCCTCGCCGAGTTCCCCGGGGCCTGCCGCGATCTCCTCGCTCACCAGGCACGGCCCTTCTACGAGCCCGACGACGGCGAGATCCGACCGATGGTGACGTCGGAGGGGATCGTCCACAACAGCACCGCAGTTCGCACGGGAGGCCATGCGCACGCCCCGGCCCTCGTGGAGTCCTGCTCGTCGTGCTCGTTCCCCTCTCTCGGCGGAGACAACCTCCTCGTGGGTCTCGACGGCGCCGAGATGCCCTTCGAGATTCCGGCGGGGATCGCCGTCGAGGGGCGCGGCCTCGGGGAGGATCGGGTCGTCGTGGTCGTTTCCGCCCGAGACAGCTTCAGGGTCGTGGATGATCCGGCCGACCTCGTCTTCTGCGGTCAGCCTCTCGACCGGTGGCTCGACGAGCGCGGCCTCACCCGGGCCGACGTCTTCGAGGAAGACGACGCGACCGACCTCTTCGCGGCGCGGCTGTTCTGCTGCGGTCCGTCGACCGACCTCCTCGCCGGCTACCTGGCCTGCCCGGACTCGGGCTGGACCGCCAGCTTCCGCGCTGCGCGCCGCCGGTCGCTCTACGAGATCCAGGAACGTGACGACGCCCTCCGCCGGGAGGATCGCCGGGTGGCACGGCGGCGGGAGCAACTGCGCGCCCTCTTTGAGCGTGGTCATGGCTGGCAGGGGGTGAGCGCGCAGGATTTCGAGTCCACGTTCGAAGGCGGGGAGTGGCGCCGCCCGCTCGGCGAATGGCTCGAGCGCACCGACGACGCCGTCTTGCGCGCCTACCGCCAGCGCCTCTATCGCGCGATCGCCGGGCCGCGCGCGGCGGCGGCGCCCCGGCTGCCCGAGATCGAGTACGTGCCACGGACGACGGACGGCCCCCCGCTCCGCCTGGCCCTCAAGGAGGATCAGATCGTGTGGGCGCGGGCCCCGGTGCGGCTCGACCTCGCGGGCGGCTGGACCGACACCCCGCCCTACACGCTGCGCCACGGCGGCCGGGTGGTGAACCTCGCGGTGGACCTCAACGGGCAGCCACCCATCCAGGTGTTCTGCCGCCGCACCGCGGAGCGCCACGTGCGCATCCACTCGATCGACCTGGGCCACACGGAGACGTTCACCCGCTTCGAGCAGCTGCGGGACTACGACGATCCCGCATCACCCTTCGCGCTGCCGAAGGCCGCCCTCTCCCTGATGGGGATCGGCGTCTCGCCGGGCGAGAGGCCGACGCTCCAAGATCTTCTCGATCACCTCGGCGCCGGTCTGGAGATCACGCTGCTCTGCGCGGTGCCCAAGGGCTCGGGACTCGGGACCTCCTCAATCCTGGGAGCCGTCATCCTGGCCGCCTTCGCGCGCTTCTTTGGGCGCCCGGTCGTCATGGACGAGCTGATCCGGCAGGTCCTCCAGGTGGAGCAGATGCTGACCACGGGTGGGGGCTGGCAGGACCAGATCGGGGGCGCGATCGGCGGCATCAAGTGCGTGGAGAGCCGCCCCGGCTTCCGGCCCCATCCCGTCACCCACCAGCTCGATCCCTATCTGTTTCAGGACCGGGACAGCCTCGGCTGCTTCACCCTCTTCTACACCGGCATCACCCGCCTGGCGAAGAACATCCTGTCCGAGGTGGTCGACCAGGTGAACAGCGGATCAAAGGCCTACATCTTCACCCTCCAGCACATGGCCCAGCTCGCCCTGGACGCGAAGGACGCCATCGAGCGACGCGATCAGCGCGCCCTCGCCGTCGTCCTGGGCCTCTCCTGGCAGGCCAACAAGCGCGTGCACCCGAGCACGACCAACCCGGAGGTCGAGGAGATCTTCGCTGCCACCGGTGGCCACCATGATGGGGTCAAGCTCCTGGGGGCGGGCGGCGGCGGCTACGCCCTCTTCGCCTCGCCCGACCTGCCCCACGCGGACGCCCTGCGCGATCTGCTGCGCCGACGCTTCGAGAACGCCCGCGCCCGCCTCGTCGATTTCTCGCTCAGCACGTGCGGCCTGGAGGTGTCCGCCTCCTAGGGATTTGCAGGCCTCTCACGAGGCGGCTTAAGCTTGTTCCAGCGACCCGAACCGTCACACCCGCCGGTCGCCACGTTACGCAGGAAGGAGTCGACGATGAGCAGCCCCCTGGAGAGCCTGGAGCCGAAGCACGTCTGGTCCCACTTCGACGGCATCCGCCGGATCCCCCGCCCCTCCAAGCACGAGGAGAGAATGGCGGCGCACGTGGCGGACTGGGCGAAAGGCAAGGGCTACGAGGTCATCAAGGACGCCACCGGGAGCGTGTTGGTGAAGGTCCCCGCCACCGCGGGGCACGAATCGGCCCCGACCGTCATCATCCAGGGCCACCTCGACATGGTCTGCGAGAAGAACTCGGACGTGGCATTCGACTTCCTGAAGGACTCCATCGACGTCCGGGTGGACGACGACTGGGTGAAGGCCAACGGCACCACCCTCGGCGCCGACAACGGCATCGGCGTGGCCACCGCCATGGCGCTGGCCGACGACCCCGACGTGGTGCACGGCCCGCTCGAGATCCTCTTCACCGTGGACGAGGAGACGGGCCTGACCGGGGCGATGGCCCTCGACCCCTCCATCCTCACCGGTCGGGTGATGCTGAACCTGGACAGCGAGGAGGACGGGGCCGTCTACTTCGGGTGTGCCGGGGGCGCCGACGCCGTCACGACTCTGCCGGTGGCCCGGCGACGCGCCTCGCTCGGCTCGGTGCCCGTGAAGCTGGTGATCAAGGGCCTCAAGGGCGGGCACTCCGGCCTCAACATCATCGAGAACCGGGGCAACGCGCTGAAGATGATGAGCCGGGTCCTGCTGGCCGCGGTCGAGAAGGGCCTCGAGCTCGACCTCGTCTCGCTCGACGGCGGCTCGAAGCACAATGCCATCCCCCGGGAGGCCTTCGCCACGTGCCGGGTGCCCAAGGGGAAGCTCGACGCCCTCCAGGCGGCGATCGACGAGATGAAGGGGGAGTTTGAGGCGGAGTACGGCTCCATCGATCCCGATCTGTCGGTTGTCGTGGAGCAGCCGGACGACAGCGAGGAGATGCGCGAGGTCTTCAACCAGCACGCGCGGGACCGGCTCCTCCACCTGCTGCGTACGCTTCCCCACGGGGTGCTGTCGATGTCGCGGGACGTCGAGGGATTGGTGGAGACGTCGAACAACCTCGCCATCGTCAGAACGGAGAAGGACAAGGTGGAGGTCACCACCTCGCACCGGTCGTCGGTGATGCCGGCCCTCTTCGCGGTGCGCGAGCAGATCCGCTCGGCGTCCCAGCTCGCCGGGGGTGACGTCCACGAGGAGGAGGCCTACCCCGGCTGGAAGCCGAACCCGGACTCGGCCATCGTCAACAAGACCCTCGACGTCTACGAGGAGCTCTTCGGCACGCGGCCGGCTCTCAAGGCCATCCACGCCGGTCTGGAGTGCGGGCTCCTGATCGAGAAGCTCCCGGGGCTCGACGCCGTCTCGATCGGCCCGGAGATCCGAAATGCCCACTCACCGGACGAGATGGTGCAGATCTCGTCGGTCCAGCGCTTCTACCAGCACGTCAAGGCGCTTCTGAAAGCTCTCGCCTAAGCCCGTCCCAGCACCAGCGTCGCGTTCGTCCCGCCGAAGCCGAAGGAGTTGGAGAGGGCCAGCGACAGCCCTCGGGAGAGCGGCTCCAGCACCGGCGGGTAGTCCTCGAGCTCCGGGTCCACCGCCTCCACGTTGACGCAGGGGGCGATCCAGCCCCCGCGGAGCATTGCCAGGGTGAAGACCGCCTCGATTGCGCCGGCGGCGGAGACCGGGTGGCCCGTGTACCCCTTGGTGGAGGAGTAGGCGACCGGTCGTCCCCCGAAGACCTTCCGAATGGCCCGGACCTCGGAGATGTCGCCCACCGGCGTCGAGGTGCCGTGGGTGTTGACGTAGTCGATCTCGTCCGGGCTCACACCGGCGTGATCGAGCGCGCGGCGCATTGCGAGCTCGGCGCCCTCGACGGCCGGCGCCACCATGTTGCCGGTGCCGTCCGAGGACATCCCGCAGCCCTTCAGCGTCCCCAGGATGTCCGCCCCGCGGGCCTCGGCCCCGGCCCGGGTCTCCAGCACGAGGACCCCGGCCCCCTCGGAGAAGATGAACCCCGCCCGGTCGGCGGCGTAGGGCCGCGACGCGCGATCGGGGCGATCGTTGTCCGTCGACGTGTACGCGCGCATCGCATCGAAGCCGACATGGAAATGGACGTCCGCGACCTCGACGCCCCCGGCGATCGCCGCGTCGACGTGACCGAGCTCGATGAGCTGGGCCGCCAGCAGCAGGTTGTACGCCCCTCCCGCGCAGGCGGCGGCGGCAGTGAAGGATGGGCCGGTCGCCTCCAGCACCGTGGCCAGGTTCGCGGGGACGGTGGACGCCATGAGGCGCGGGATCACCGTCGGCGACACCCTGCGGGCACCCCGCTCCCGCGCCAGCTTGGAGGCTACCTCACGGTGCGTTGCGACGTCGCCGGTGCCGCTGCCCACGATGACCGCCAGGTCCCGCGTCGGGATCTGCGCCTGCCCGAGGGCGAGCCGCGTGGCCCGCAGGCCCAGGAGGGCGGCACGACCCATGAAGCGGGCCTGATGCTTCTCGATCCCGAGCAGGTCGAGCGTCAGGTCGTTCGGGTAGATCCCTACCAACTGGCACTGCGTGTCGTGCTCCACCGCCGGCGCCCAGGTGGCGAAGGGCGTCGGCCGTCCTTCGCGTAGGGCCGACTCGATGCTCGCCCAGTCGTCGCCCATGTGGCAGCAGACACCGGTGCCCGTCACGACGACCTCGCGATCGCGGTTCCTCACTCCTCCTCCGATCCTGATCGAGCGGGGTTCGCCCTCCCGGGAAGCCCCTGCATTCTAGGGGATGGCGCTGCCTCGCCCAAGGCAGGAGGCCGGGCCAGGCGCCGAGCGGGACGAGGCGACGCGACAGGCCGCACCCCTCGAGGGCACCACGCGCGTGGTAGAAACGTCGGGTGAGTGCCTTGTCCGGCCGCGACCTGGGCCCTGGCTTCGCCGCATCCGGCTGGCCTGCGGACGAGGCCCGGCGACTCGCGGGACTGATCGAGCTCTTCCTGAGCCTGCCCGGCCCCGCGATCCCGGGAGGCTCGTTCCCGGATTTTGCCCGGCTTCAGGACCGCCTCGAGACCTCGGTTCGGGGCAACGACCCCGAGGCGATCGAGGAGAGGCTGCTCGAGCTCTACGCCCACCTCCACATGAACGAGGCCCCCTACTCCGCCGACGAGCGTCGGCGGATGGACGCCGCCGGGGGCTACTGGAATCACGCCGGCGGCCTGAGCCCGCTCCTCAAGGCGGCGCCGTGGATCGACGAGCACACGGCGAGCGTCGATTTCGGCGCAGGGAACGGCCTGCAGGGCCTGCTGCTCCAGGTCCTGTGTCCTCACGCCCGCACCGTCCAGATCGAGATCTCCGCCCGGATGGCCGAGATCGGGGAGGCGCTGCGGGAGTGGCTCGGCGTGTCACCGGATCGGGTGGACTGGGTCGTCGACGATGTCCGGAATGTCCCGGCCACCGGGTACGGCTTCATCTACCTCTACCGCCCGGTCCGCCCGGATGGTCCGGGTCGTGACTTCTACACACGCTTCGCCCGCGAGGTCGAGTCCGAGGCCCGGCCCCCCGTGATCTTCTCCATCGCGGACTGCCTGCGGGGCTTCCTGTCGGACAGATACGAGGTCTTCTACGGCGACGGCCACCTGACGTGCTTCCGGCCGGTGGACTATTCCGAGTCCGACTCGTGACCCAGCGGACTCGGAATGAAACGGAAGAAGAAGCTCCGAGTCCGGCTCCCGCTTCTGCGGACTCGGAATGAGAGGAAACGGAAGGTTCCGAGTTCGAGGCCCGACTCGGCGGACTCGGAACGATGAGAGGAACGGACTATTCCGAGTTCGACGTCGGTACACCGAACTCGGAATGATTAGCTAGAAGTACCAGGCCAGCTGGAGAAAGAGGCCCGGTCCCCGGGACAGGTACTGGCCAGGCACATCGGTTGCGATTCCTCCGAACTCGGTGCCGTCCGGACCGACCGGGAGGTTGAAGGCCCCCAGGAGCACCAGGTCCTGCTTGAGGTCGTTCTTCGTCGCCAGCTGGATCAGGGCGCTGCCGTCGGACAGGTTGGTGAAGACGGTCGGCGTGAGATGGAACAGGGGGTGGAGCTCGATCAGGGCACTGCCGGCGACGTAGTGCTGCCCGAGGGTGAAGAGCTCGCCCCGAACGACGCGCCGGAGCAGCGCCGGGTTCGCGGCCAGGCTGTCGGGGTCGTACTGGCCATCGGGCTGCCCGAAGCCGTTGAAGAAATACTCCACGACCCCGCTGAGATTCTTCCCGCCCCACACCCACGAGTAGCTCAGGCTCGTGACCGCGGAGAAGACCGTGCCTTCGTCGGTGAAGGTGACGACCGCGTCGCCGCGCCAGACCGCGCCGCCGAGGCTCTGGCTGCCACCCCCGGCCAGGAGGGGATCGGCGAAGTGCCGGGCCACGAGGACGTCAAACTCGCTGCCCCCGCTCAGCCCGTGGTACTTGAGGGCGAACGAGCACCAGTCGGCGTCGACCTTGCCGGTCTCGAGATTCCGCCGAAGCACCGCCACCCCCTGGAGGTCGTCGCCGCTCCCACGCAGGTACTGCCCGTAGAGCATGTCGTCGCCGGTCTTGTACTCCTTGTCGACGGCGGCGGGGTCGAAGGGGTTGAAGATGTCCATGGGCGTGTAGATCATCCCGTTGCCCCAGCTGATGGCCTGGCGACCGAACCGAACCACCGCCTTCTCCCCGGAGTAGCCGATCGACCCCCGGTCGAGCCGCTGCACGATCGCCGCGCGTCCCTCGTCCCGGAAGACGTAGGTCAGGTTGAACAGCCGGGTGTCGTCCTGCGGAAGCCGAGCGACGAGCCGGAGCACTGGCGGGAAGTCTCGGGTGAAGTCGATCGTGTCACCGAAGAGACCCACCAGCTGGTAGCCGACGTCGAGGTTCCAGGGTCCACGATCGACGTCGAGGTTGAGCCGCAGGTCGAGGTTCTGGTCCAGGGCCTGGCTCCCGGTCAGCTCCCGGAACAGGCTTCCCTCCGGGTAGGCGGTCGCGACGAGCTGGTACTTGACGTGCCCGCCGAACTCCACGGTCGTCCCCTGGGCGAGGGCGGGGCCAGACGACAAGAGGATGAGGAGAGCGCTCGAGAAAGTCATCCTGACGAGTCTCATCTTGGAGCGTGCGACGAAGAGTCCACCGATGCCGCCAACGGTGGATTCCTCGCCCGACCGTTCACGCAGGCGGGCTCGGAATGACTTCAGGCCGCCTCCTGCTCCGTGTCGTCGACGATCCTGCCGTCCAGCATGCGGACGATGCGACGCGCGTAGCCCATCACGCGCTGGTCGTGGGTGGCGATCACGAAGGTGGTCTCGTGGCGGGTGTTGAGCTCGACGAACAGCTCCATCAGCTGCTCCGCGGTGTGTGAGTCCAGGTTGGCCGTGGGCTCGTCGGCGAGGACGAGGGTGGGACGCGAGGCGATGGCGCGGGCGACCGCCACCCGCTGCTGCTGGCCCCCTGACATCTTGGCCGGTCGCCGGTCCTCCAGGCCCTTGAGCCCCACCTCCTCCAGAATCTCCATGGAGCGCGCGCGGCGCTGGTCGGGGGGGACCCCCTGGACCTCCATGACGAACTCCACGTTCTCGCGCGCGGTCAGCACCGGGATCAGGTTGTAGGCCTGGAACACGAAGCCGATCTGGTGAAGCCGGAGGCTGGCGAGCTCGCCCTTTCCCAGTCCGTCGATACGCCGGTCGGCGAGCCAGATCTCGCCGCTGTCGATCCGGTGGAGGCCACCGATGGCGTTGAGGAGCGTCGTCTTGCCGCCGCCGGAGGGCGCAGAGAGACACACGAAGCCTCCCTCCCCGACCTCGAGGCTGACGTGGTCGAGGCCCTTCACCTCGAGCTCGCCCTGACGGTAGGTCTTGCACACGTCGACACAGCGCACAGCAGGCATGGTCAAACCTTCGTGATGGCCTCGACGGGCTCGAAACGCGAGGCCCGCCAGGCCGGCGAGAGGCTGGCGATGAAGCCCAGCAGGATCACGACGACGTTGGCCAGGACGATGTCCTCCCAGCGGAGGGCCGGGTAGAGGACAGCGGAGGCGCCCCACAGCTCCATCCCCTCCCCGACGATCGAGAGGTCGATGCCCCCCTTGAGCGGCTCGATGGTGGCCCAGGCGAGGACATCGCCGACCGCGAGCCCCAGGGCGAGCAGCAGCGTCGACTCGGCGATGATCTGGGCGCGGATGTGGGCCGGCGTCATTCCGAGCGCCAGCATCAAGCCGATCTCCCGGACCCGCTCGAAGACGGCCATGACCAACGTGTTGACCAGGCCGAAGGCCAGGGCCAGGAAGACCACCACGATCCAGATCAGGACGAACCCGTCCATCATCCCCATCATGCTGGCCAGGTAGGGCTCCAGCTCGGTCCAGGGCTGGACGACGACCCCGGGGCCCGCCGCCTCTTCGACGCGCCTTCGGAGGCCTTCGACGTGCCGGTAGTCCGTGCCCAGCACCGCGATCTCCGACACCCGATTGCCCATTCTCAGGAGCCGTTGAACCGTGGCCTTGCCCGCAAACACGAAGCCGTCCTCCCGGGCCTGCATGCTCGACTCGAAGACGCCGACGATGCGAAAGCCACGGTCCACGATCTCGTTCTTCTCGTCCTGGCTCATCACGACGACGCGCTTGCCGAGATCGGTTTCCAGACGCTCGAGGAGCTTCCGGCCCACGACGAGGCCCTGGTCTTCCGCCGACTCGAGGAACCGACCGTCGGCCATGTCGTCGGCCACGAAGGACAGCTCCCTCTCCCGGTCCGGGTCGATCCCGACCAGGGTGACGCCGCGGGTGTTTCGCTCGCTCGACACGACCGCCGGGACCCGGACCCGGGCCGCCCAGGCCACCACCTCCGGCTGCTCGAGGACCCCAAGCAGCCGGTCGGTGGGCGGGGCGATCGAGTTCACGACGCTGGGATCGTCGCGGAAATCCGGGTGGTGAACCTGGACGTCGCCAGGAAGAGAGCGAATCCCATCCTGGATCATGTCGTCGACCATCCCGCGCATGAGTGCCGTCGAGAAGATCATCGCCCAGGCCCCCACGATGACCGCGGCCAGCATGATGAGCGTGCGGCGGTGGTTTCGCCAGAGGTTCCGCCAGGCGAGCCGCAGGGTGACCTTTCCGCGGATCACGCGGCCCTCATTGCGTCCACCGGCTCGAGCCAACGTAGCCGGGCCATCGGATAGAGGGTCGCCAGTATGCTCGCGAGCAGGACGACGGACGGCCCGAACAGGAGACCGAAGAGAGTGACCGGCAGGTAGATCCGATCCGGCAGGTTGAACTGACCCGCCATCTCGTCGAGCCCCGGGAAGGTGAAACCGTAGAAGCTGAACCAGACGACGAGGGCCCCGCCCAGGACGACCCCGATGACGAGCCCCATCAGGCCCATCAGCGTCGCCTCGAGAAGCACCAGCCTCCCGAGACGACCGG
Source organism: Acidobacteriota bacterium (assembly GCA_022340545.1). Lineage (GTDB taxonomy): Bacteria > Acidobacteriota > Vicinamibacteria > Fen-336 > Fen-336 > JAJDNS01. Next base: position 87,478 of record JAJDNV010000159.1, read on the forward strand.
GGCTCACCCCCAGCGCCGTCACGATACCGAACTCCTTCGTGCGCTCGAGGACGGACATGAGCTGCGTGTTGAGGACGCTGAAGGCGACCAGCACGATCAGCACGAGGTACATGAACATGGCGCTGGACATGTCCGCCTGGATGGCCTGCTTGAGGCCGGGCACGAGCTGCTCCCAATCGAGGGCCACCAGGTCCTCGTCGGTCGGGAGCAGCGCCTCGACCTCCGACTTGACAGTCGCCACCTGGAAGAGATCGGGGGCGAGGATCACGATGTCGTGGCCGGCCCCGTCCATGGTGAAGACGTCCTGGAAGAAGGCCAGCGGGACCTGGGCCAGGCTGCGGTCCATCTCCGGGTTGCCGCTCTCGAGGATGCCGACGACGGTCACGACCGCGGCGGCGAAGGAGCCGTCCCGTCCGGCGCCCATGAACGTCAGCTCGTCGCCCACCCCCGCTTTCAGGTTTCGGGCCAGCACCTCGCCAATGACGATCTCCTCGGTGTTGGAGCCTTCGAGAAAACGGCCCTCGACAACCAGCCCGGGCAGGCTGGACACGTGAAGCTCGGCCATCGGCTCGACGCCCACGATCTGGATGCCGTAGCTCCGATCGGCGCTGGAGGCCAGCGCGAACGCCGCCGCCCGCGGGGCCACCGTGTCGAGATCGAGCTCGCCTCCGAGCTGTTTCGCGAGGGGCTTCACCTGCGGCACCACCTCGCGGATCTTCTGGTCCTCGAGGTAGCCGCGGGCCTGGACCTGGAGATGTCCGGTCGAGGCGCGCAGGGTGTTGTCGATCATCATCTGGTACATCCCGACCTGCATCGAGATCATGAAGACCAGGATGACGTTCGAGAACACCATCGCCCCGGTGGTGAGCCACGTGCGACGGGGGTGCCTCCAGAGGTTGCGCCAGGCCAGCTTCAACATGAGGGCCATGGATCAGTTCCGTGGGTTGCGGAGGTTGGACAGCGTGAAGACGCTCTCCGCCAGATCGACATCGAACCGCATCTTCTCGAGGATGATCTCGGTCCACTCGTCCTCCGCCTCCACCTTCTCCATGCGCTGGCGGATCGCCAGCGTCCGGCCGCCCATCGGCCCGATCTCGAGGGAGCGGAGCGACTTCACCAGCTTGCCGTCCTGGTCGTAGAAGTCCTGACGCAGCAGCACGTGGTCGTCTCGAACCCGCAGCACCTCCTTGCCCCAGACGACGGCCGCGTCCTCGTGAGGTATGGACACGATGACGTAGACTTTGTGTCCTTCGTGGTCTTCTTCGCCCTGGAGGGTGTGGTCGTACTGGTCGACGATCGTGTCGGCCCGGGAGACGTCCTTGTTGGAGAAATCCGAGCCCATCCAGCTCTGGCCCATCATGGATGAGGGGACCTTCATCACCCGGTTCACCCGCGGCGCGTAGGTCCACATGTTGTTGTCGACCATGAGCGTGCCGTTGCCGGCATCCTTCTTCGGGGCGGTGACACGGACCAGGGAGTGCTTCTGGCCACGGGTCCAGACCCGCATCGACATGGACCGCTCCCAGCTCGGCCGGTGGATGGTCATCGTCATCTCGCCGTGCGAGGAGGTCCCGCGCCAGTGCTCCCAGGCGGCCCGCACGATCTCGCGTGGCTCTTGGGCGGCCACGGGGTGAACGAACAGCAGGAGGAGCAGGGCGGCGACGGAAGCGGGCAAGGTGCGGTGGTTCATATCGTTGCCCCTTGGTTCAACTCGTTGAATGCGAAAAGGCTGGGCCTTGCGCCATGCCCCACGGCACTGGGCAGTATATCAGCGCCGCTCCGTCAGCCCC
>JAJDNV010000246.1 GCA_022340545.1 Acidobacteriota bacterium
GGGCAAAACGCAGCCGCTTCAGGCTCACCGGGGAGCGACTCATGTAACGCACCAAGGCCTCGAACTCCCGTCCATCTGCAGGGTGCGCGTAGACCCGGTTGTGCACGGAGAAGCCGCTGCGGCGCCATGACAGCAGAAGTCGATCACAAACGCCCCGAGCTCCGCCGCCCGCTTCGCCCCGCACGAGGGGCACAGACCTCGACCACGGCACGAGAAGGCCGCCAGGAACTCCTCCGGGCACCTCCGGCAGCGGACGCGCGCGAACCCGCTGTTCCAATCACCGCAGTCGAGATAGCGCGCCACCACCTCATCTGCGAGCCTCCGCCAGAAGCCGTACTTCCGCTCGAACCTCTCCTCCCACACCCCCTTGACCCGCTCGTAGAGCGTGTCGAGAAGACCCCACAGCGGTGTCTCCCTGGGGTTGCGTGGCCGATAGACGCGACAGGCGCTCTCCACGTCCCGCCCGACGCCGGGGCAAGTTCGGGGAGAGGCACCGGCAAGAAACGCAGGCGGACCATCCGCCTACGCGGGCCGAGTCTGTCGCAGGAGCAGGCCCGGCGAGGTCCGGAGGCGGGCAAGGCCGAGCCACCGGAGGCGAGGCCGGCAGCCGGCAAGCCACCGGTCACGCGCTCAGAGGCGCGCGACCTTCAGGAGCCGGGGGAGCCCGCCGCTTCGGTACTCGCGGAGCAGCTCCTCGGACGGCGACGTCTTCTCGTCGATCCGCCGGTCCAGCTCCGAGAGGGCGGAGTCGGGATCGTCCTCCCCGCGCGCCCTCAATCCCCGACGGGCCACGTCCACCATCTCGCGAGCGTAGGCGGGGATCGATCGCCCCTCGACGGTGGTGTCGAGGGGCTCGGTCGTCGAGGCGTGGAGCACCGACACCCAGAACGCGTACGGCTCGCGTGACACGAGCTCCAGCGCGTCTTCGAGGTTCGCGAGAAGGCCCGAGACGAGGGCGAGGGAGACCAGCGAGTGGGCCGGGGGCTGGGTGGAGTTGCAGCGGTTCTCGATGACCAGCTTCTCCAGATGCGATGCGAGGAAGGGCTCGATACCGTCGCCTCGCCAGGCCTCGACGAAGGCGCCGACGTCTGCCGGGTCCTGACGCCACTTCCATCGGATGCGCGCGAAGCCCATGTACGTCCAGTCGGTCTGCGCGATGTGCTCGGGGGCGGGGTGCACGCGGACGCCGTTCCCGGACAGGGTGCGGGCCGGCCAGCCCTCTGCCGGCGCGTCCTCGAGGAAGCGGATGAAGGTCGGGTGCTCGGGCACCCAGACCGCGCCGTGGTCCTTGGTGCCGGCGAGGAACATCGGGCTCGCCTCCCAAAGGAGCGCGAGGTAGTCCCGCCAGGTCTGGAGCTCATGCCCAGGGACGCCGACCTTCCCGGCGTCGGCGGCGAATGGGCCGGACCGCGGAACGTGGTCCCCCCAGGCCGCGGGGCGCACCGAGAGCCGGCCCCCGTAGTCTCCGAGGAGGTCGGGGTCGTTTCTGAGGACGAAGTTCATCAGCCCGGCGAGGCGGTGCAGCAAGCGCACCGCGCGGGGAGCGTCGTCGAACGAGACATCGACGACCTCCTGGACGGCGGCGATGTTCACGATCGACCAGTGGCGCCAGGACCGCTCCTGGATCGCGTAGTCGTAGGCGCGGCGCGGGGTGCGGTACCGGTAGTAGTCCGCGGGGACGGCCCGCAGACCCGGGTGCACCCCGGAGCCGAGCATGGCGTACCCCAGCTCGTCGAGAACCGCCCGAGCCTCGTCCAGCAGCACCCCGAGCTGTTCCCCGACACCGGTGTTCGAGCCCCGGGGCGACGTCACCAGCTCGATGGTGGGTCCGGTGTCCGTGACGATGGTCTGGGCCGGGTTGATGGCCTCCGGGGCCCCGGGGTGCTCGCGCGTCACGCCGAACTCCAGGGAGCGCCACGATCGGCCGGCCAGAGTCTCCCACACCCTCTGGAACACCTCCGGGGGGGCGGGTCGTCCGTCCTGGAGCGACACGACCGGCGCCTCGAGCTCCGTGCTGAGGAGCGAGAGAGCCGGGTTCATCGAAAGGCGCGAATGCGCTCGCACAGGCCGGGCAGGGCCTCCCGGTTCACGAGCCGCAGCCGACAGTAGCTGTCGTCCCACTCCTCATGGGTCCCGGCGAAGCTCGACCCGGCCTGCAGGAGGATTCCCCGTGCGCCGAACTCCTTGAAGACGTTCCGCGATCGGTCGTGCACGGTCAGGATCGACGTGCACTCGTGGGTGGGGAGGACCGCGAATCCGGCGTCCTGCAGCACCGGGATGACCTCCGCCTTGGCGTGCCTCACCTCGGCGCGCACGTGCTCGAGGTAGTCGGTGTCGCGGAGGGTGTGGCAGGCGAGGGTGGCGGCGAGAACGCCCGGCTCGAAGGGGACGTCGACCTGTCGGTAGATGGGCGCGAGCGGCCCCGACATGAACATGTACCCGACACGCTCGGCGGCGAGGCCGAGGGCCTTCGAGAACGACCGGGCCACGATCACGTTGGGGTAGCGGGGCACGAGGTGGATCGACGACTCGGCGTCGTCGACGAAATCGGCGAGGGCCTCGTCGACCAGAAGGACCGAATCCTGCTCCTCGCACTGGCGGGCCAGCCTTTCCATGTCGTCCAGGGGGAAGGACTGCCCGGTGGGGTTGTTGGGGTTGTCGATGTAGACCACCGAGGTCGGCTGACGGGCGATGGCAGCCTCGAGCTCCTCGAGCGGGAGCGTGTAGCCCGGCCTCTGCAGCGGGATGGGGTGATAGCACCCGCCGGCGGCCTTGAACTCGGATGGCAGCTCCGCGAACTGTGGCCCCAGGCCGATCATCCTCGTCGGCCGGAGGAACTTCGTGATCACCCGCTCGATGATGTTGAAGCTGCCGTGACCGAAGAAGAGGTGGTGGGGGGTGAGCCCCCTCGCCCCGAAGCGTTCGAGGACGGCGGGCTTGAGGAGCGTGTCGTGGTGTCGCTCAGGGTAGCGGGCGACGATGTCCAGGTCGAGGTCCCGGAGTGCGGCCACCGCGAGCGGCGAGACACCCCACTGGCTGTAGCCAAGGTTGCAGTCGATCGGCTCGGGGTGCGGCGGTGTGTCCTCGTCGGACGGGGGAGCCGGCTCGTTGGCGGAGACGTAGTCCGCCCGAGGTCGGGTCAGGTACGTGTCGCGCTCGTGCTGGATGAGGGAGGGACGTATGGGCCAGGCCATGATTGGCTCACCTCAGCGCGGCATCGACTCCCTGCCCGACCCCCTCCGGCGCGACGTCCGGGGGCGGGCTCACGGGCTCGGGCCCGCCTCTGGTCAACAGCTTCTGGGCCTGGAGGAGCGCCGGGATCAGCTCGACGTGCTCCGCCGCCACCTCCAGAACGGGATCGGGGTCGAGCCGTATGAAGCGGGCGTTCTGGATGACCTTCAGCGATCCAGCCCCCGGTCCGAAGGCGATCAGGCTCCGGGGCGGAAGGGTGCCGTCAACCGCCGGCGCGCCCTCGTCCGCGAAGGCCACCTCCCCGTCCACGATGACGTAGAAGCAGTCCCGGGGTGCCCGCGGCGAGGGCAGACGCCGGTGCGGCTTCAGGACACGCTCGTCGGACGCGGTGGCGAGCCCGATCAGGGTGTCCGAGGGGAGCCTCGAGAATGCGGGAAGGCTGCGGAGGAGTCGCGCCCGGCCGAAGACGGCCCGGCTCTCCCAGTGCTCCAGACTGTTTCCCGACCCGATCACGTAGTCGAGCTCCTCGCGGGCGTCGTAGGGCAGTGTCTTGCGACGGCGCCGATAGCCCGCCTCGTCCAGCTCGAGCATGGTCCGAGCCGCGACCTCGTGAATCACCGGGTTGGGGTGGAAGAGCGAGGCCACCAGGTCGGGGACGATCTCCGAGGCCAGCTTGCCCACCGCCTCGACTGCACACGCCCTGGTCCAGATTCCGATCCGGTCGTAGTCCCGGTTGATGATCAGGCTCAGACGCTCCAGCGGCTCGAGATTCTGCCGGGAGTACGACGCCTCGAGCCGCCTCAGGACCTGCGAGTAGGCCAGGTCCTCGAGCAGCGGGAAGACGAGCGGCTTGAGCTCGGGGGAGACCAGGAGATCCATGATCTCGAGGGCGTAGGCGGTGGATTCGCTCGATCCGCTCTCCAGGTTCTTCTTCACGAGGCCGATCGCCGCGGGATCGTGGAGGAGCGAGAGGAGACGGTACAGACGGGCCCGACCCTCCGCGATCTCCTCCTGGAGCGCCTCCCGCACCGCGGCCAGGTCCCCCTCCGCGCCGAGGTCGACCACCGCGCCCATGTTCCAGGCGGTCTCGGCCACCGTGGTCTCGATGGCCCGCTCCACGATCGCTGCCTGCTCGGCCCTCACCTGGTATTCGGACCGGCTCAGCGCGAGAAGCGACTGGCGTCGCACCGCCCGATCCGGGAAGGCGAGCTTGTTGAGGAGAAGCTCCCGGGCCGCGTCGCCACCCATGCTCTCGTAGATCCTGAGGATCTGCCGGCGCACGCTCGGGGCAGGGTCCGGCTTGTTGAACGCCTTCTCGAGCTCTCCGAGGGCCGGCGCTCCGATCCGGATCAGCGCGGCGGCGGCGGTGCCGGCGAAGGCCGGCGACGGCAGGTCGGCGACGATCTGGGGAAGCACGTCGGCTCGTCCTCGCCGCCCCGCTGCCTCGAGGGCGGAGCGCCGCACGCCCCAATCCCGGTCGAAGAGAAGCGACGTGAACGGGCCCTCCGTCGATCCGGACCCATGGCCGATCGCGGTCGCCGCCCGAGCACGCTCCTGCGGAATCGTCGAGGCCGCCAGCTCCTCGACGCGATCGGGATCGCCCGCGAGCCGCTCGACGTTCTGCAGTCTCTCCCGGGTCTCCCGAGCCGTCGCCCGAACGGCCGGGTCCTCGTCTTCCGAGATGCCGGCCACCGCGTCCGTCATGTCGAGGCGCAGGTGTCGGCCAACGTACTCCAGGGCAGAGACCCGAACGGCGGGCTGGGGGTCCGCCAGCATCCCGGTGAGGGCCGGGACGAGGGCGCCCGGCTCGAGCCTCTCCAGAAGGTCCAGGCCGCCGTCGCGCTCCTGCGGGCTCGTGGAGTGCAGCTGCGGCATCAGCACGTCGACCGGGGTCCTCATGGCCTCCGTGCCCTTGTGCCGGCTGAGGCTCTCCATCAGCTTCGCCCGGTAGTCCCGGTGGGCGAGGGTGTTCGCTGCGATCCATGCGCCGAGGATCGGCACCAGCGCATAGAAGAGGTAGAGGGCGTTGAAGGTTCCCCCCTGGCTGAAGAGGAGAAGCGCGACGCCGACGACCCCGGTTGCCAGCTGCTTCGCGGTCCCCTCGACGTGGGTCTGGAAGGAGATTCGGTCGACGGCCGGCACTGGCTGATACAGAACGCGGAAGGTGGGCTCGAACGTCGACGTGCGCATCACCACCCAGACGAGCTTCGCGAGGGCGATGAGGACGAAGAACTGCGTGGCCGCCAGCCCGAGGCTCCCGACCGCGATCGCCAGCCCGGCCACGATCGCGAGCACGCCCGGCAGCGCCATCAGCCCGACCTTGAGCCCGAACTGGCTCAGCAGGCGACCCGAGAGGAACACCTTCAGGACCAGCTCGAGGATCTTGGTGACCCCGAAGAAGACGCCGATGAACTGGGCGATCTGCGTGGGACCCTGGAACCGGCCGCGCACCTCGGCCAGGAAGCCGAAGTCGACGATGTAGTTGCCGAGGCTCAGGAAGACGATCAGGCCCGCCATCAGGAGGAAGTAGCGCTGCCGGAGGAGATCCCGGAGCCCAACCCCCGACTCGACCGCTCCCGCCTCCGGGGAGGCCGGCCCGGCGTCGAGATCGGCCCCCAGCCTCGTGGTGATCGAGAGGACGACGATGAGGCATCCGACCAGGCCGAGGGCGGCGAGGGGCAGGAGGCCGATCGGGCCGTCCAGGTAGCGCAGCAGCAGCGGGACCGAGAAGAGGGCGGCGACGGTGGCCACCTCCTCTCCCGCCCCGACCAGTCCGAAGAGCCGCTTACCCTGCCGCAGATCGAACAGACGCGAGGCCAGCGCCCAGTAGCCCAGCGAGACCAGGCCGAAGGCGGGGCCGACCCACGCGAACATGAGGAAGACGACCCAGCGGTTCCCGGTCGTGAGCGTCAAGGCCCAGAAGCCCGCGGTGAGGACGAGGAGGACCGCCAGGTTCGCGGTGAGCAGGCTCTGGACGGGAACGGCCTTCTGGAGTCGCGAGAAGAGCATCAGCGCGACGTAGCCCAGGACCGCGGCCGCGATGTACGCGAGGGGGAGGTAGGAGATCTCGAAGCGGTCGAGGAAGAGCGCGTTCGCCGCGGTCAGGAAGAAGGCCGAGAACACCCCGATGAAGAGCGAGTGGCCCACGAGCCACGAGACCCGGGACACCTCGCTCGCGCGGATCCCCAGCGTACGGCGGATTCTCTGCCCCATCCTCATGGGGTCATCGACGGGCCCTGAGCTGCAGGAAGAAGATCCGTCCGGGCTGGGGGACCCGCGCCGCGATGGGGAAGCCGCTCGGGTTGCGGAGCGCGGGGTCGAAGTACTCGGTGTCGAGGAGGTTGTTGACGGCGAGCTGAACGTCGAGGCCCCACGGCAGACGGTAGGCCGCGCTCAGGTGAAGGGCGGCGTAGTCGTCGATCTTGTCGTACGGGTTGCGGTCGACGGTGGTCTTCTCGCCGGTGTACCGCCCGAGCACCCAGTTCAGGCGGAGGCCGATCTCGAGATTCTCGACGAGCGTCGCGGTTCCGACCAGGTTGAAGCGGTGGCTCGCGATGTCGCCGACCCTCACCCCCTTGTCGGGATTGAATGGGTCGGTGTAGGTGTAGTTCGCCCAGAGGTCGTAGCGTCCGGGCGTCCATCGGGCCTGGGCGAGGACGCCGCTGATGTCGAGGCTCCCGACGTTCTGGAACTGGTTCGTCGTCTCGCAGTCCAGCTCCTCCGGGCAGGGGAGGCCGGAGACCTCCTCGACAATCCCTTTGTAGCTCGACCAGTAGCTGACGAGCTCGACCGACAGGTCCCGACGCGGGCTCCAGTTGGCGGAGACCTCGAAGTTGCTCACCTCCTCGGGGGCGAGGTTGGGGTTGTCGAGCTCCCGGAGCCCCTCGACCGTCTCGAACTTCTGGAAGTTCGGGGCGTCCTGGAACGCCTCGGAGTAGATGGCCTTGAAGGTGAGGTCCCGCCAGCGGTAGACGCCGGCCAGACGGGAGTTGACCACGGTGCCGTAGCCGCCGGTGTTCCGGATCTTGTTGTTGTCGAGGCGGATCCCGCCCACCAGCTTGAACGGCGTCCAGGGCCGCCAGGACGCCTGGGCGTAGGCGCCGATGTCCCGGCTCGAGATCTGGTTCCCACCCGCGATCTCGTTCGAGACCGAGCCGATCTCACTCGCGGGGGGGGTGGAGGAGCCGATGTTCCGCGCGCCGATGGAGCTCCATCTCAGCTCGCCGCCCCCGACGACGTTGAAGGCCCGCGAGTGCTCGTAGAAGGCATTGAGCTCGGTGCGCAGCTGGTTGTTCGAGCGGTAGGAGTAGGAGGTGGACCAGAACGGCTCGGTGCCCCTGAGCAGGTTCTCGGCGCCCAGAAACGAAAGGTGATAGTTGATGAACGGGAGGACGTCGGCGGAGTCCGTGTCATCGAGCCCGTGCTGCTTGTAGCGGGTGAAGCTGGTCAGGGACAGTCGATCGTCCAGGAAGCGACGGGAGTACTTCGCGTACAGGAACGTGTGCTGGGGGGTCCAGAGGAACCCGTTCTTGCCGGTGGCGGCGAAGGTGTCGACGAGGGGGATGTGGCTGGCCTCCTCGCGGCGGTAGTGCATCACCCCGAGCTCGAAGTTCGACATCCGGAGCTTGCCGTAGATCTGCCAGTCGTCCACCGGGACCCCGAACTCGACCGGGCTCCCGTTCTGGCCCCGCGAGTAGGCCCCCTGGTCCAGGCTTCGTGCCCGCTGGTCCCCGGTGGCGTTGAGGGAGAGGCCGACGACCTGGCCCTGGCCGTCGGTGACGACGTCGTAGTAGCGGGACACCTGCTCGGGGTACTCCGCCACGAGCCTCTGGGCCTCGGCCGGGTCGGTGACGTTCAGGCTGCTGATGGAGCGGTAGTCGACGGAGTCGTAGAAGGACGTGTCGTAGTCCCACTCGTCGTAGTTGCGGAGGTGATCGAAGTCGTTGGAGGTGTACTTGCGGGCGGCGATGCTCCAGCTGGTCGTGCCGCTGCGGCTCTGGCCGCCGACGGTGGCGTCGAAGGACCGGGTGTCCCACGACCCCCCGAGGAGCCGGACGTCGTAGCCGACGCTCTTGCCGTCGGCGACGAGGCCCTTGCCGCCCCTGGTGATGATGTTGATGACCCCGGCGAAGGCGTTGGCGCCGTACATGGTCGACGCCGGGCCGTACACCACCTCGATCCGCTCGATGTTACTCAGCGGGAACTGCCGCGAGATCCACGCCGTCCCGGACGCGAGGTCGTTGTCCTCGACGCCGTCGACGAGAAGGAGCGTCCGGTTCGTCTCGATCGAGCGATAGCCGCGCTGGTAGATGTTCGCGTATGACGCCCCCGCCCGCCTGGA
>JAJDNV010000174.1 GCA_022340545.1 Acidobacteriota bacterium
TCCCTGTCCCTCCCCCCTGCAGCCGGCCGCAAAACCGCCTGGCCGTCGACGGTCAGCGTGGTCCGTGCGAAGACGGCCCGACGAGCCTGCGTCCCGTTCACGACATGGTACGGGCGGAGCGGCAGGTCGACCCGTCCGCCGGAGGGGCGGAGGGCGAACGGGCGCAGGCCCTCGGCCCGCAGGGTGCCCTCGCCCCCCACGGTCATCGGAAGGGCCGCAATGGCCTCGGGGGCGCGCACGAGCAGCGCGGCGGTGCCGGGTCCGACGATCACCTCGTCCTCCCGCACGAGCACGGCCCCTTCGGCAAAGGCCACCGCGCCCGAGCCCCACGCGATCGCCTGACCGAAGGATGGGGAGACTCGCCAGGCGGGCCACCGCTCGAGGGTGAAGGCAAAGGCGAGCAGAACGGCCAGGGTCCCGGCGAGCGCGGCCGACGGGGAGGCCCCGACCATCGAGCGACGGCCCGACGCTGTCCCGGACCGGGCCGACGCCGCCCGACGCCACCAGACCGTGGCCACCCCGATCGCGACCAACCAGAGCCCGATGCGCGCCCACAGACCGGGTGCGCCGTCGGCCCACCGTCGCAGGTGGAGGTTCGGGATGTACTGGTTCCCGTCGGCGTACGTGCTCTCGGCCAGGAGGAGCGCCGAGTCGTTGGCTGCGTGCGGGTCGTGCCACAGGGCGAGGGCGAAGAGCGCTGACCATCCCGCGAGGATGAGCACGAGGGCGACGGCCCCGCGACGCCCCGACACCCGGGTGATGGCGATGGCGACGAGGGCGATGGCCAGGGGGGCCACCGGCATGAAGTAGCGGCCCAGGTTGCACACGGCTCCCGCCCAGTTGTCGGCCGACGCGACGGTCAGGTAGTAGACCACGGCGGCGGGCAGCACAATCGCGAAGCGCCGGGCCCCGCCCAGGAAGAACCCGGCCACCGCCAGCACCAGGAGCGGGACGTAGGGCAGGATGCCGTACCGCGCGTCAAGGAGGATCCCCAGCAGCCCCTGCCCCAGGCGTGCGGTCGTCACCCCACCCGGACCCCAGGCCAGGAAGAGCGCGTCCGGACGGACGCTCCCGGTGATGGCGAAGTCGTAGAGCGCGGTCAGGTACAGGCTCACCGCCTGGGGGACGAGAAATGCCACGAGCCATCTGCGATTCCGAACGCGCGGTCCCTCCCTCCACACCACCCAAACCGCGGTCGCGACGAGCACCAGCCAGACCGGCAGGAACTTCTGGTGTAGCCAGGGCAGCGTGGCCAGCAGCACGCCGAAGAGCCACGGGTGACGGCGGAGTCGCTCCGGCTTCAGGGCGAGCGCGTGGAAGGCGATGGCCAACACCAGAGCCCCGGGCATCTCCGGATAGAACTGGAAGAAGTAGAAGAGGAAGGGCGGCAGCAGGGCGAACCCGAAGGCCAGCGTGGCGGCGAGCCCCGGGCGGGTGGTCGTGTCGCGGACCAGGAGGAAGAGCCCCACGACGAGGAGGGCGGCGATCGCGTTCCAGGCGAGGACGCCCACGACGATCGGACCGCTCGTCCCCCGGGAGCGGTTGAGGGCCCGATCGGCCCGGAACGCCGGCGCGAGCAGGATCGACGGACCCGGGGCGAGCACGTAGTAGACGCCGCCGTCCTTCCCCCGGATCGTCTGGCGCGTGATGCGGGTCGCCCGGATCGCGTCGCGGCCGGCGCCGCCGCGGACGACGGCAACCGCCATGCGCCATGACTCGCGGGCCAGGGAGACGCCTGAGGACAGCAACGCCGCGCCGGGCGGTGTCGTCGGCAGCTCCTCCATCGCCGCGCTCACGCCCTCGGCGTCGAGGGTGAGGTCGTGGCCCAGGGCCACTGCCATCCGCAGGTATTTTGGCTCGTTCCCCGGATGCCCGTCCCAGTGCCGCGCCCACTCGGGGGTGAGGAGGGCATAGGCCAGGAACGAGACGAGGAACACCGCGCGCGAGCTCGGGGCCGGGATGCGGACTGGGGGCAGAACGATCGCCACGGCCGCGGCCAGGGCGGCCACGTCCTGGGCGACCCCGAGGTCCTGGGTGAGGGCGACCGGCAACGTGAACGCCCATGGATAGGAGGGCTGCAGGCTCACGGACACGAGGGCGAGGATGGTCAGCGCCGGTCGGAGGAGAAGCGGAGCGAGCGTCGGAATGTCGCGCGGCAGGGCCCCGGCGAGGGTCGTCTCTTCGCGCCGCGCCCGCCACCACGCCAGCCCGATCCAGACCGCCCCGCCTCCCAGGACCCAGGCCAGGACGCGGCCAGCCGCGGCCGCCGAACCCTCCGCCCCCATCGCCCGCGCCACCTCGGCGAGGAGCCCGGCGGGCTCCACCTCGGCCCGGAGAACAAGCCCGAGGGCACGGTCCACCTCGCGGGCGAGCCCGTGGAGCAGGAGCGGCAGCAGGACGAGGAGGATCGTGCGGGGGCGAGGCACCGGCGGATTGTCTTACGCGGCCCCCCCAAGGTCCAGGCCCGGCCCGAGCCCGTCAATCCACGCTGACGCTGATCGAGAGGATCTCGCCGGAGCGACACCGCACGAAGACCTCCAGGGACTGCCGGCAGCTCGGGCACTCGACGAAGTGGCTTTGCTCGTCGGCGGCGGCGTCCACGTCGAGGGCAAACGGCTCGTTGCAGCCGGGACAATCGACGATGGTCTCCTCCACCGCGGCCATCCTCCCCCGGATCCCGATCCGATGGGTCCAGGGGCGCGAGTGTATCCAAACCGGCCTGAACCGGCACCCCATACCCGGCCGGGGCGGCCTCGCCCGGGCATCGCACCCCGCTCTGCCGTTACAATCGAAGCCTACCAATGATCCAACCCGAGCCCGGGGCGACCGAGACCGGCTCCGACCGGCCGTCCGCCCTCGACGTCGCCGACGCCCTCCTCTGTGTCCTCGTCTTCCAGCAGGCCACCGCCCTCATGCTGACGCCACGCGGCGAGCACTACGAGGTCACTCTGACCCGCGAGGCGAGCCCGGAGCCGCTCGCCAACCTGCCCCTGGCCCTCGGCCACGCGGTGGCGGCGCGCCTGGGCCTCGTGGGAGGGCTCGACCCGTGGGGGGCCGGGGATCGCCTTGGACGCATCGTGGTGAGCGCGGGCCGGACCCGGGGTGAGCTCGTCGTCATCCTGCGGGACACTGAGAAGGGCTTCGCGGCTGAGGTGCGGCGCCTCGTGGCGTACGCCGATGCCACCGCCTCGACCGCTGCGGTGGCGAGCGGGAGCGGGCGCATCGGCCCGTACAACATCGAGGCCGAGGTCGGTCGTGGCTCGATGGGCATCGTCTACCGCGGGCGCCGGGACGGCGGGAAGGAGCCGGTGGCGGTCAAGCTCCTGAACCCCGCGATCGCCTCCGACCCCGCGATGTCCGCGCGCTTCGTCCGTGAGGGCCGTGCCGCGGCCCTGGTCAACGATCCGGGGGTCGTGGGCGTGACCGACTTCGGGGTTCTGCACGACGGGCGTGGCTTCCTGGTCATGGAGCTGGTCGAGGGACGGACTCTCGAGGAGCTCCTCGAGGAGAGCGGCGCCCTTCCCCCGGAGGAGGCAGTCCGGATCGTCGGCCGGGTGGCGACCGCGCTCTCCGCCGCCCACGTCCGCGGCGTGGTCCACCGCGACCTCAAGCCGTCGAACATCTTCCTGACCGGCAAGGGCCAGATCAAGGTCGCAGACTTCGGGGCGGCGCTCGTCGAGGACGCCCTGCGCGGCGGGAGCGTCGAGGCCTCGGTGATCCTGGGCACCCCGGCCTACATGGCGCCTGAGCAGGCCCAGGCCCTGCCGACTGACGAGCGGGCGGACGTGTACTCGCTGGGCTGCATCCTGTACCGGATGCTCTCCGGAGAGCCGCCGTTCCCGGGCGGGGCCATACTCGAGGTCCTGAGGAAGCACATCGAGCAGCCGCCCCCCCGCGTCACCAGCCCCCGCGGCCCCCTGCCCGACCTGCTCGTCGAGTGCGTGGCCCGGGCCCTCGCCAAGCGGCCGGAAGACCGCTTCCGCAGCATGGGCGAGATGAGGGGCGTCCTCGACCAGGCGCTGAAGCAGCTCGTCGGCAGCAGCCGGAGCCCCGGGGCATGAGCGAGCCGATGCGCCGGGTGCTCGTCGTCGATGCCGACGCCACGACCACGGAGGCGGTGCGCTCCGCCCTGCCCTCGAGCGACTTTGAGGTCGTGCCCGCGAACGACGCGGCCGGGGCCCTGGAAGCGGTCCGCGAGGGGCGAGTCGACGTCCTCATGAGCGAGCTCCTGCTTCCCGACGAGAGCGGCCTGCACCTTCTGGTGGAGGCCCGCCTGCGCTTCCCGCTCGTCCCCCGCATCGTGGTCACCGCGCTCCAGGACTTCAAGAGCACGGTCACCGCCATCAACGAGGCCGAGGTCTTTCGCTTCCTCCCCAAGCCGCTCGATCCCACGACCGTCCGGGCCGCCGTCGAGGAGGCCCTGGGCCGCGCCAGCACGCTGCACGAGGTGCGGGGCGTGCAGGAGAAGGCCGAGCGCCGGCGGCTGGCCCTCCACGACCTCGAGACGGACTTCCCGGGAATCACGCTCGTGTCGCACGGACCGGAGGGTTACTTCATCCCGCCCCAGCGCCTCGGGCGCGTGGCCCAGCGCCTGAAGGGCACGCCGCTCGGCGAGGCCCTCGCGGCGTCCATCGCGCTCGCCGAGTCGCGCCCCTCGTCACCCTGAGCGGAAGATGAGCTCGCCCGGACAGCTGGCGACCGATTGCGGCTAGGGCCAGCGCGTCCGGGTGTCGACGCTCATCAGGCTCCCGGGTGGAGGGCCCCCGGCCGAAGGATCGCCCGGGCCGGGCTCGGCCCGCGTCGCGCGCCGCTCCTGCAAGCCCGCTGAGTTGTCCCTCCACCAGCGTCGGGCGCGCTCTCCGTCCCACTCCCCGGAGGCTCGACAGCGTTGCAGCCGCCGGCGCAGGGCGGCCGCGGTCTCGGGTCTCTTCGAGGGCTCCTTCTCGAGGCACTCCAGTAGCAACACCTCCAGATCTTCGGGCACGGTCGAGCCCAGGCGCTCCGACGGGGCCTGGGGAGTCGTATGGAGGTGGTGGCCGCAGACCTCGACGAGGGTTTCGCCCTTGAAGACGTGGTCGCCGGTCAGCAGATAGTAGCCCACCGCGCCCAGGGCGTAGAGGTCGCTCCGGCCATCCATGCGTCCCGGCGCGCGGATGGACTCCGGCGACATGTAGAGAGGCGTGCCCGTGATCGCGTCGGCCTGGGTGAGGCCCACTCCCCCGCCCTCGTTGACCTCCTTGACGAGGCCGAAGTCGAGCACCTTGGGAACGTCGAGCTCACCCCCCTGCTCGCAGAGGAAGATGTTGGCAGGTTTGACGTCGCGATGAATCAGACCGATCGCGTGGGCCTCGCTGAGCGCGCCGGCCACCTGCTGAAGGATGTGGATCACGCGTTCGGGAGGCTGGGCCCCATCGAGGGCCACGACGTCTTCGAGCGAGGCGCCGTCGAGAAGCTCCATCGCGTAGTAGAAGATCCCTTCGGGGGTCCGCCCATAGTCGAACACCGTCACCGTGTTGGGGTGAGTCAGCCGGGCGGTGAGTTGGACCTCGCGCTCGAAGCGGGCCACGGCCTGCTCCCCCGCCTTCTCCGGTGGAAGAAGCTTGACCGCGGTCCCGCGTCTCAGCATGGCGTGGCGGGCCCGGTAGACGATCCCCATGCCGCCTTCCCCGAGCTTCTCCTCGAGGGTGTAGTTCCCGAGCTGCATGGCCTCGCGCACCGTCTTCTGGAGCCCGTAGATCACCCGGGAGACGATGGCCGTGGCAATCGTGAAGACGACTCCCCAGGCCGCGGACACCGCCCAGAGGTAGTGGGCGAACGGGTCGTCCTGGGAATCTACGGCGGCTCCCCACCTCCAGAGGGCGACGGTCAGGGCAAGGGTCGCGAGGAGGCCGACGGCGAGCGTCCTCACGGAGGTGCTGGGCACCACCGCCGCTCGGATCACCAGGGCCAGCACCATCACCAGGACCAGGCCCAACTCCGTGGGCACTGGGACGTCGTAGGGGACGAGATGAACGATGCTGGCCAGGACGGCCGAGCCCAGCACCGTGCCCGCTGACTCGATGAGGTGGAGGAGGATGATCGGGCGGCGTTCGCCCCCGAGGTACCGCCAGGCGAACGCCAGGGCCAGCGTCAGGGCGAGAAGGATCAGGCTTCCGTGGCCGGCGGCCCGCGCCCACTCGGCCTGCCCGGCGAGGCTGAGGGCCAGCATCTTGGCCAGGCCAAAGAACACGAAGGTGCCGAAGAAGGCGAGCAGGATCTGGAGGTAGAGCCGCACCCGCTTCTGGAGAAAGACATGTTCGTCCGCAAGCGCGGCCGCCCCCGTCGGCGACCACAGGAGGCGGCTCAGAAAGGATCGCGAGCCTCCGAAGGACACGGTGGCCAGTATACCGATCGTGCCGTCGACCGGTTGCATCTCCGGCGCCGGTGCCCGTCCTCGGAAGCTGAGCCGGGCATCCGGCGCCGCGAACCCA
>JAJDNV010000188.1 GCA_022340545.1 Acidobacteriota bacterium
CTCCCGGGTTGGGGACCGCACGACCTCCCGCCAGAACCGCAGGAAGTAGTCCGCGCCGGACCACAGCGTGATGAGCACCACCAGCCACAGGACCACGAGTCCGGGCTGGCGCAGAGCGGGCACCGCCGGGGAGAGGATCAGCATCAGGACCGCCGTCACCTGGGAGACCATCTTGGCCTTTCCGAGTCCCGAGGCCCGGATCAGAACCCCCTTCCCCGCCGCGACGTTCCGAAGCGCGGTGACCGCGAGCTCGCGGGCGAGGATGATCATCACCATCCAGGCCGGAACCAGCCCCATCTCCACCAGCGAGATCAGCGCGGCGGCGATGAGGAGCTTGTCGGCCAGAGGATCGAGCAGGATGCCGAGCCGCGTCACCTCGTTGCGCCGGCGGGCGAAGTACCCGTCGAGGTAGTCGGTCAGGACGGCTAGCCCGAAGATCCCCGCGCCGAGGTAGACATGCCCCTCCACGCGCGTCAGGAGGACGACGACCAGCAGGGGTACGAGGAACATCCGGAGCAGCGTCAGCGCGTTCGGCAGATTCAACGCGCGGACGATAGTGGATGCACCCCGCGGGAGTCAAGATCGCCACCCGAGGTGCTAAGATCCTGCGGCCCGCCGCGCCCGGAGCGGCGTCAACGATCATGAAGGCAGTCATCCTCGCCGGCGGCGAGGGGACGCGACTCCGTCCCCTGACACTCTCCATTCCCAAGCCCGTTGCTCCGGTCGTCGACCGCCCCTTTCTCCGTCACCAGCTCGACCTGCTCGCCGGAGCCGGGGTCTCGGAGGTCGTGTTCTCCGTTGCCTATCACCCGGAGCAGGTCGAGGCGGTCTTCGGGGACGGCCGTGGATTCGGAATCCGCATCCGGTACGCCGTCGAGTCGACGCCGCTTGGAACCGGGGGAGCGGTCAAGAACGCCGAGCCGCTACTGGACGAGCGCACAATCGTGCTGAACGGCGACGTCCTCATGGACCTGGACCTCGCTTCCATCGTGGCGCGCCACGAGGCGGCTCAGGCGGCAGCTTCGATCGTCCTGACCCCGGTCCGGAACCCCGAGGCCTACGGCCTGGTGGAGACTGATCTGGAGGGCCGTGTGCTCCGCTTCGTCGAGAAGCCGCGGCCGGAGCAGATCCGCACGAACACCATCAACGCTGGCGTGTACGTCCTCGAGACGCCGGTGCTCGAGCTGATGCCGCCCGGCGTCCAGTACTCGATCGAGCGAGGCTTCTTCCCCACCCTCCTCGAGCGTGGCGACCGGGTTCTCGGCCCGGTGCACGAGGGCTATTGGATCGACATCGGAACACCGCAGCAGTATCTGCAGGTCCACCACGACATCCTGGCCCGCCGGTTCCCGGTGGAGCTCGACGGCGAGCCGCGCGCCGGAGGCTGGATCCACAAAGACGCCACGGTGTCCGAGGGCACGGCGCTCGAGGCCCCTTTCTACGTCGGCCCGGGCTGTCGGGTGGAGCCGGGGGCCCATCTCGGTCCCAACGCGGTCCTGGTGGCCGACGTCCACGTGGCCCCGGGCGCCCGTGTCCGTGACAGCGTGATCTGGCGGGCCGCGAGGATCGGACCCGAAGCCGAGGTCGCCAAATCGGTCGTCGGTCCCGGCGTCGCCCTGGGCCGCAGCAGTCGGCTGGTCGGCGGCCTGCTCGGCGAAGGCTCCGTCCTCAGCGACTACTCACGCAATTCCTGAGACAGGGAGAGGGCATGGCGCCGATTCGGATCGACCCCGGCATCTTCAAGGCGTACGACATCCGCGGCCTCTACCCCCAGCAGCTGAACGGCGAGGTCGCGCGCCGAGTCGGCTGCGCCTTCGTGGAGTACCTCGGCGCCCGAAAGATCGCGCTGGGCCGGGACTGCCGGCTCTCCTCCCCGGAGCTGGCCGGGGCGTTCACCGAAGGCGTCCGCTCTCGAGGCTGCGCGGTGGAGGACATCGGCACCGTCGGCACCGACGTGCTCTACTACCAGGTCGCCCGCCATCACCTCGACGGCGGGGCGATCGTGACCGCCTCCCACAACCCGAAGGAGTGGAACGGCCTCAAGCTGGTCCGGCGCGGGGCCCTCGCCCTCTCCGGAGATGCCGGCATCAAGGAGATCAAGGAATGGGTGGTCGGGGGTCGCTACGCCGAGGCCTCGCCGCCCACGGGCGCTCTCGCGACCGCTTCGCCCGTCGAGGACTACGCCCGGCACTGCCTCTCCTTCGTCGACACCGACCTCATCCCCTCCGTGAAGGTCGTCCTCGACGCCGCCAACGGCATGGGCGCGATTGGGGGCGCCGCGATCTTCGATCGTCTCCCCGTGGACGCCGTCCGCATGTACTTCGATCTCGATGGGACGTTCCCCAATCACCCTGCGGATCCCCTCGTGGCGGCGAACCGGCGCGACATCATCGAGAGGGTGCGCGCAGAGGGAGCCGGTCTGGGAATCGCCTGGGACGGCGACGCCGACCGCTGCTTCTTCATCGACGACACCGGCGAGTACGTCCCCGGCGACTTCATCACCGCGCTCCTGGGTGAGGCCTTCGCCCGCCAGGAGCCGGGCGCCCGCATCGTCTACGACGTCCGTGCCTCGCGTGCGGTGCCGGATCTCGTCCGCGCCGCCGGGGGAGTCCCGCTGATGAACCGGGTCGGCCACGCGTTCTTCAAGAAGCGGATGCGAGACGAGGACGCGGCCTTCGGGGGAGAGGTCTCCGGCCACTTCTACTTCCGCGACAACTGGTACGTGGACAACGGGATGATCCCCGCCCTCCTCGTGCTCGAGCGGGTGGGACGCGAGCACCGACGGCTGAGCGAGATTGCCGCGCCTCTCCGCGAGCGCTACCACATCTCCGGCGAGGTGAACTCCCCGGTGGCCGACGTCGAGCGGGCCCTCGCGCGGCTCGCGGAGCGCTACCGTGACGCCCACGTGGGGAGGCTGGACGGGATCTCCATCGACTACGACGACTGGCACTTCAACGTGCGACCCTCCAACACGGAGCCCCTTCTCCGACTCAACCTGGAGGCGAGCTCGCGCGCGGCCATGGAGCGACGGCGGGACGAGGTGCTCTCGATCATTCGGAGCTAAGGGCTCGAGGGGTCATTGAACACGTGCGGTTGGCCATCAGGCCGGAGATCGTCCGCGTGTCCCGTCCCTGGGGACACGCGGGCGTCCCAGGCCTATCTTGGACCTTCCCGGCCTGTAGGAGGCGACGCTTGCGCGTCGCGGCGTACACTCGGGGTCGACGCTTGTCTCGCAAGCTCGACTTCGCGTCCCCCGACCCCTACGTGGGGAGGGATAGGGTGGGGGGTCGATGATTGACCCAGTCCTCGGGCTTGGCTATCATCCTTGACAGTTATCGAGCGCGGGCGGGCGTAGCTCAGTTGGTAGAGTACGAGCTTCCCAAGCTCGGAGTCGCGGGTTCGAACCCCGTCGCCCGCTCCAGTCCGTGCGCTCGAGAGGCCCGGACGGGAGGGTCTTTCGGGAGGTATTGATGGGCATCTTCGGCAAGACGGAAACCAAGCCCCCGCAGCGCCCGTTGACGCCTTCGACCGCCTCGGCGGCGCCTCCCAAGGCCGCACCCCCCAAGCCCGTGCCTTCCGCGCCGACTTCAACCCAGTGCGTCATCGGGGCCAAGACCGTCCTGAAAGGGGACATCACGGGCGAGGAGGATGTCCTCGTCGAGGGGACGGTCGAAGGGACCATCCGCATCGGTCGCGACCTGCGCGTGGGCCCCGGAGGCTGCGTGAAAGCCACCGTGAGTGCCCAGTCCATCGTGGTGGCGGGGGAGATCATCGGCGACTGCCAGGCCGCGCAGCGCGTGCACCTCGAGGCCAGCGGCAAGCTCACCGGCAACATCCGCGCTCCCCGCGTCATCATCGTGGAAGGCGCGACGTTCAAGGGCACCAGCGACATGTCTCCCCATGGAGGCGGGCCTGGAGGCGCCTGAGGAGCCCACGCCCGACGTCCGGCACATCGTGCCGAGGGACCCAGCCCTTGCCGTTTCTCCTTGCACCCGTATAATTTCCGAAGAGAAGCATGCCCGCGACGGCCTTTGACGATCGCCGGAGGGAGGTCCTCCGGACCCTGATCGAGCTCCACATCGAGACCGGCGAACCTGTCGGCTCCGAGAGCTTGTCACGGGCCATCAACCGGGCCCTCTCGCCGGCCACGCTCCGGAACATCATGGCCGACCTCGAGGCCCTCGGGTATCTCGATCACCCCCACACCAGTGCGGGACGGGTCCCGACCGACGAGGGCTACCGTTTCTTCGTGGACAGCCTGATGGACCGGCATCCCCTCGCCCCGGGAGACGCGGCTGCGGTCGCGTCGGCCCTCGCCTCACCCGACGCCTCCACCGAGCAGGTGGTGGCGAACGCCTCCCACCTCCTCTCGCGGCTGAGCCGGCACGTCGGCTTCGTCCTCGCCCCCGATATCGCCCGCACCAGCTTTCGGCACATCGACCTGGTGCCCCTGGCCGGGCGCCGGGTCCTGGTGGTGATGGTCTCGGCCACCGGCCTCTTGACCCAGAAGGTCATCGAGCTCGAGGAGAAGCTGTCGGCGGAGGAGCTCCAGGCCTGCGCCAACTACCTGAACACGCACTTCTCGGGGATGGCGCTGGCGGCGATCCGGAGGAAGCTCCTGGCCCTCATGCGGGAGGAGAAGGCCCTCTACGACTCGCTGGTCAAGAAGGTCGTCAGCCTGGGCGAGCGTGCCTTCGCGCTGTCCGACGAGGAGGCCAGCGTCTACCTCGACGGGACGTCCAACATCCTCTCGCATCCCGACTTCGAGGATCTGGAGCGGATGCGGGCCCTTTTCCGCACCTTCGAGGAGAAGAGCCGCCTCGTTCAGATCCTCAACGCCTGCATCGCCGGCGAGGGCATCCGGGTCCTGATCGGGCACGAGAACCCCGACCCCGACCTGCGCGACCTCTCGCTGGTCACCGCGAGCTGCCGCGTCGAAGGAGACGCGGGCTGGGGCCTCGGCGTCCTGGGCTCGACCCGGATGGAGTACGCTCACGTGGTCGCCCTGGTGGACCACGTGGCCCGCGCGCTCGCCCACACCCTGCAGGGGTTGCACTCGTGAGCCGAGCTCGAAGGAAGCAACTCCACGAGGAGGATGAAGACGTGACCAACGACACCGAGGAAGTGACCACGACCGACGATCTGTCCTCCGCGGTTCTCGATGAGCTCTCGTCTTCCGCAAACGGGGAGAGCGGTCTCGAAGCGGTCGAGGAGGGTCCGCCGACGTCCAAGCAGGCACTGGAGGCCCTCCGCGAAGAGCGTGACGAGCTGGCCGAGCAGCTTCTGCGGCGCCGCGCCGAGTTCGAAAACTTCCGCCGGCGGGTGGAGCGCGACCGCCACAGCGCGGCCCAGGAGGCCCTGGCCGCGATCTTCCGGGAGCTGCTGGGCACCGTCGACAATCTGGAGCGAGCCCTGTCTTCGGCGGCCGGTGGCGAGGACGAGCTGCGAACGGGAGTCGAGCTGACCCACCGCGAGCTGGTGGGCCTGCTCGAGTCGCACGACGTCGTTCCGGTGGATCCGCTGGGGGAACGCTTCGACCCCGCCCTGCAGCAGGCGCTGCTCCACGAGCCCGTTCCCGGACTCGAGGAGGGTGAGGTCGCGGAGGTGTTCCGAAAGGGCTACCTGTTCGGGGACCGTCTGCTGCGCCCGGCACTGGTCAAGGTCGCCAAGGGTGACGACCCCGAAGACGGTCGAGAGGGCGGTGGCGAGGACGAGGGCAGCTAGCCCGTCGCGCACACGAAGGGAGCGAGGTTCGACGTGGGAAAGATGATCGGAATCGACCTGGGCACGACCAACTCCTGCGTTGCCGTGATGGAGGGGGGCGTTCCCCAGGTCATCCCCAACCAGGAGGGCGCCCGCACCACACCCTCCATCGTCGGCTTCACCGCCAAGGGCGAGCGTCTCGTCGGCCAGATCGCCAAACGCCAGGCCCTCACCAACCCGAAGAACACGGTCTTTGCGGTCAAGCGCCTCATCGGCCGCAAGTGGAAGGACAAGGAATCCGAGGAAGCCCGCAAGTTCCTGCCGTTCGAGCTCGTCGAGGCCGAGAACGGGGACCTGCACATCAAGATCGAGGAGAACGTCTACTCCCCTCCCCAGATCTCGTCCTTCGTGCTCCAGAAGCTCAAGGCGGCCGCCGAGGACTACCTCGGGGAGGCGGTCGAGGAAGCGATCATCACCGTCCCCGCCTACTTCAACGACCCGCAGCGCCAGGCCACCAAGGACGCCGGTGAGATCGCCGGACTCAAGGTCTCCCGCATCATCAACGAGCCGACCGCGGCCGCCCTGGCCTACGGCCTGAAGTCCTCGGGTGGCGACGGGCAGAAGGTCGCGGTCTACGACCTCGGGGGCGGCACCTTCGACATCACGATCCTGGAGATGTCGGACGGTCTCTTCCAGGTTCTGGCCACCGGGGGCGACACCTACCTCGGTGGCGAGGACTTCGACCAGCGGATCATCGACTGGCTCATCGGCGAGTTCCACAGAGAGACCCAGATCGATCTCAAGCAGGACCGGATGGCCCTTCAGCGCCTCAAGGAGGCAGCGGAGAAGGCCAAGTGCGAGCTGAGCACCGCCCAGCAGACGGAGATCGTTCTCCCCTTCATCTCCGCCGACGCGTCGGGCCCCAAGCACCTCAACACCGTCCTCGCCCGCGAGAAGTACGAGGAGCTCACGGACGACCTGCTCCAGCGCACGATCAAGCCCTGCGAGAACGCCCTCGCCGACGCCTCGCTCAAGTCCGACCAGATCGACGAGGTTCTTCTCGTTGGCGGCCAGACGCGCGCCCCCAAGGTCACCGAGCTCGCCAAGAAGGTGTTCGGGCGAGAGTCCAACCGCGCGGTGAACCCCGACGAGGGCGTGGCGATGGGGGCGGCGATCCAGACCGGGATCATCCAGGGCGAGGTCAAGGACCTCGTGCTCCTCGACGTCACCCCGCACACCCTCGGCATCGAAACCAAGGACGGGACGTTCACGCCGCTGATCGAGCGCAACTCCACCATCCCGACCCGGAAGAGCCGCGTGTTCACGACGGTGGCGGACAACCAGACCCGGGTCGAGGTCCACGTGCTCCAGGGCGAGAGCGACATGGCCGCGTACAACAAGAGCCTGGCCAAGTTCGAGCTGACCAACATCCCGCCCGCCCCCCGGGGCGTGCCCCAGATCGAGGTCTCCTTCGAGATCGACGTGAACGGCGTCTACAACACCTCCGCCCTGGACCAGGCCACGGGTCGCCAGCAGTCGATGACGATCCACCCCTCGGGCGGCCTCAGCCAGGCCGAGGTGAGCCGCCTCGTCGAGGAGACCCGCGCCCGGGAGAGCGAGGAGAAGGACCGCAAGGACCTCGAGGCGGTCATCCGGCAGCTCGACGGGCTCGTGGCCAACACGATGAGGTCCGTGCAGGCGCTGGAAGGCAAGCTCACCGACGAAGAGCAGAAGAAGATTCTCGCGTCCATCGAGCAGGCCAAGAAGGCCAAGGGAGAGGGCAACGTCGAAGAGCTCAAGAGCCGCCTGGCGGACATGGAGAAGGCGGCCACCGTGATCGGCCAGGCCATGCTCCGTCCCTAGACCACTCCGGGAACGTGGTCTTGCGCGACGTTCCCCCGGAGTTTTCCGTTCTGTCTACGCGATAGATCAGAATCTACGAAGCGCGTGAAATCATCCACGAAGGGCTTTGCGCCCCGAAAGGAATGAGGACGGCGGCTATATCCCGATGACCCCGAAGCGCGACTACTACGAGGTTCTCGGCCTCCCCCGAAACGCCTCCGAGCAGGAGGTGAAGTCCGCGTACCGCAAGCTGGCCCTCAAGCATCACCCCGACCGCAACCCCGGGGATCAGCGCGCGGAGGAGCTGTTCAAGGAGGCGGCCGAGGCCTACGGCGTCCTCGGGGATCCGGAGAAGCGGCGACGGTACGACGCTTACGGGCACGCGGGTCTCGGAGGGGCGGGAGGGGCCGGCTTCGATCCGACAATCTTCGCGGACTTCAGCGACATCCTCGGAGACTTCTTCGGCTTCGGCGACCTGTTCGGCCGGCGCCGCGGTCCGCGCCGCGGCGCCGACCTCCGCTACAACCTCGAGATCTCCTTCGAGGAGGCCGCCTTCGGGACGGAGACGCAGATCCGCATCCCCCGCGCCGAGACCTGCGGGGACTGCTCGGGCTCGGGGGCCGCCCCTGGCACCAAGCCCGCCACCTGTCCGACCTGTGGAGGCGCAGGTCAGGTCACGTTCCAGCAGGGCTTCTTCAGCGTGGCGCGCACGTGCAGCCACTGCCGTGGCGCCGGGCGTATCGTCACCGACCAGTGCAAGGCGTGCGGCGGCGAAGGTCAGATCACGACCGAGCGGACACTGCAGATCAAGGTGCCCCCCGGGGTCGACAACGGCTCTCAGCTCCGGATCACCGGGGAGGGTGAGGCTGGGCCGTCGGGTGGACCGACCGGCGACCTCTACGTGGTCCTGAGGGTCCAGGAGCACGCCCTCTTCAAGCGTGACGGGACCCACCTCTTCTGTGAAATGCCGGTCAGCCTTCCCCAGGCTGCGCTGGGCGCGAGCCTGGAGATCCCGACACTCGAGGGTGAGAAGACCAGACTGAACGTCCCGGAAGGGACGCAGTCGGGCACCGTTCTACGTCTGCGGGGCCAGGGTGTCCCCCGCCTCGGCGGCCGGGGGCGGGGCGATCTGCACGTCCTCGTCCGGGTGGTGGTTCCGACGAACCTGAGCAGCGAGCAGCGCGAGCTCATCGAGAAGCTCGCCGAGACCCTCCCTGTGCCCAACATCGACGACAAGGAGAAGTCGCTCTTCGAGCGGATGAAGGACTTCTTCGCCTCATAGTGGCTTGAACGCCAGCCAGCTTGGCCGGGCCTCATGACTCGGACAGGGCGCCGCTGCTAGACTCCCCCCACCGACGATGATGACCCGCGCATTTCGAGTGACCGTGTCGGAGCGCGACGAGGACGTCGTCATCGGGGAGCTGTACGAAGCCGGCACGGACGGAATCGAAGTGGGGCCGGCCACGAACGACCGTGTCTCGCTGCTCGCCTACTTCTCCAACGACGTCGATCCGGCGGGGCTCCGTGAGCGCCTGAAGGACGCGGCGGTCGAGCCGGTGCCGGTGCCCGAGGTCGACTGGGTGGCCCGCTTCCGCGAGAGCTTCCGTCCCTTTCGCGTCGGACGCTTCGTCGTGGCGCCCCCCTGGGACCGCCCGCCGGACGACGAGGACCTGCTGCTGGTCGACCCCGGTCGCGCCTTCGGCACCGGAGCCCACGAGACCACGCGCCTGTGCCTCGGGGCATTGGAGGACCTCGCCCGCCTTCGAAGCCTGGGCCGCGTGATCGACGTGGGCGCGGGCACCGCGATCCTCTCTGTCGCCGCCGCCCGCCTCGGCGCCCGCCCCGTGGTGGCCTCCGACATCGATCCGGAGGCAATCGACTCGGCACGCACCCACGCGGGCCTCAACGGTGTCGACCTGTGCGTCGTCCGGGGCGACGGCGCCCGTCCCTTCGCCCTCGGCGCGTTCGACCTCGTCCTCGCGAACCTGACGGCTCCCCTGCTCCTGGCCCAGGCCCGCGACCTGGCGGCGCTCCGCGCGCCCGGCGGTGGGCTCGTCCTCTCCGGCCTCCTCGAGACCGACCTGAGGGAGGTCGGGGCCGCCTTTGCATCCTGCGGCTCGCCGGAGACCCGCCGCGACGGGGAGTGGGCGGCTCTTTTGTACGGGGAGGCATCATGAGCCGACCGCGATTCCACGTTCCGGAGGCCGCACCCGGCGCCCGCGTGGTCCTGCCCGAGCACACCTCTCACCACGCCCGCGAGGTCCTCCGTCTGCGACCGGGAGCCGACGTGTGCATCTTCGACGGCCACGGCACCGAGTTCACGGCCACCCTCGACGAGGTCTCCCGCCGCAGGGTGTCGGCGGTTCTCGGACCCCCGGCCGAGACCCGACCGGAGTCGCCCCTGCGGCTCGTGCTGGCGCTCTCCCCCCTCCGCGGAGACCGCATGGAGCTCGTCATCCAGAAGGCCACCGAGCTCGGCGTCACCGAGGTCTGGCCGGTCGTCACCGCCCGGACCGACGCTGCGGCACGCCCCGCCCTCAAGGGCTCCCGTGACCAGCGCTGGGACCGCGTGATCACCGGCGCCGCCGAGCAGTGCGGCCGGGCGAGCATACCCCATCTCGAGCACACGACCACGCTCGACCGCCTCCTCGAGCGCCCGTTCGAGGGGACGAAGGCGGTGCTCCTCGAGACCGACCCTCACCCACCTCTCGCCACGCTCGAGCGGCCGACCTCCCTTCTCGTCCTCGTGGGCCCGGCCGGCAGCTTCGACCCCGCCGAGGTGCCGCGCCTCCTCGACGCGGGCTTCAACCCGGTCTCGCTCGGTCCGCGGATCCTGCGCTCGGAGACCGCCGCCATCACCGCCGTGGCCCTCGCCCAGACGTTGTGGGGGGACCTCGGATAGGAACAGGACACGCGGGCGAGCCCGGCGGCCAGTAGACGAGCTAGCGGCAAACGCCCTGGAAGCAGAGGCTTTCGCTGAAGAACGGTATCACGTGATTCTGAAAACGCTCGGCCACCTTGCTCGTGTGGGTGCCCGGGTACACCTCGAAGCTGTGTGCGAGGTCGTACCGATCGAGAGCGTCGTGCAGCTTGCCGGCGTCGGCCCGCAGCCCGTCCTCGTCACCGACGTCGATCGCGATGGCGCGATACCGACGCAGGTTGCCGATGTACTGGTCCATGAACGCCAGCGGGGCGTTGGCCGCCCACTTCGCAAGCACCTCCGGCTGGGGCTCGCCGTCCTTGGTCGGCAGGTCCAGATAGAGGGGAGGATTCTGGGGGTTGGGTGACCAGGCCGCCGCCGAAGCCAGCTGAGCACGTGGGAAGAAGGGCAGGCTCGCCGAGTCCGCCGGCGTCTTGACCGCCTCGAGGGCCTTCTCGACTTCCGGGTTCGCAGGACCCGCTTGCCGCGCCGACAGGCAACAGGGGCTCATGATGTACAAGCTGCCGAAAACGTCCGGATGCTTCATGCCGATGCGGGTCGCGCCGTAGCCTCCCATGGAGTGGCCGACGAGGCCGCGGCTCAGTCGCCCTCGAATCGTCCGATAGCGGGCGTCGGTGTAGGTCACGACGTCGTGCGCGATGAACCGCTCGAAGTCTCCGGTCGTCACCGAGCTCGAATACATGGAACCGTTGTGCACCGTCTTCGAGTCGGGGAGGACAACGATCATCTCCTTGGCGCCCTCGGCGAAGGCGCCTTCTATGGTCTGCGGCACGTGGATCTCGTGGGTCCACTGCTCGGCGCCGATCGAGTAGCCGTGCAACGCATAGACGACCGGGTAGCGCCGGGACTTCTCCGTGGCATAGCTGGGTGGCAAGAACACGATCATGTCGCGATCGACGGCGTTCCC
>JAJDNV010000190.1 GCA_022340545.1 Acidobacteriota bacterium
GGCGACCGGGACATCTTCCTGCTGCGGGTGGGAGGGCAGCGGTCGATCAACCTCACGGAGGACTCGGCGGCCAACGAAGACCATCCGGCCTTCTCGCCCGACGGCAAGCAGATCGCCTTTCGATCGGAGCGGGCGGGCGGCGGGCTCTTCGTGATGGGCGCCACGGGCGAGTCGACCCGCCGGCTCACCGAGTTCGGCGACAACCCTTCGTGGTCGCCGGACGGCGGCGAGATCGTTTTCGCGACCGAGGGCGAGTCGGATCCTCACGCACGCGAGAAGATGAGCGAGCTCTGGGTGGTTGCGGCGGCAGGCGGAGAGCCACACAAGATCTTCGACGGCGACGCGGTGATGCCCGCGTGGTCCCCGGGCGGCCACCGCATCGCCTTCTGGCGCATCGCGCAGGGGACGCGCGACGTCTGGACCGTCGCTGCCGACGGCACCGATCCGCAGCCCGTGACCGCCGCCTCGAGCGTCGACTGGGACCCCGTCTGGGCGCCAGACGGCGCGCATCTCTACTTCGGGAGCGACCGCGGCGGGGTCATGAACCCCTGGCGCGTGGCGATCGACGAGCGCAGCGGCCGCCCGCGCGGCGCGCCGGAGCCGGTCACCTTGCCCACGAGCTGGAGTGGCGAGCTCTCGCTCTCGGCGGACGAGCGCCGACTCGCGTTCCGCACCAGCGACATGACGGCGGAGGTCCGCCGCATTCCCTTCGACGCGGGCGCCGGGAGGATCACCGGCCCCACCGAGCGCCTCTTCGACACGGCGATCCCGGCGGTCGGGCTCGACGTCAGCGCGGACGGCTGGATGCTCTTCCGGACGGCGGCCATGCAGGAGGACGTCTACGTGATGCGGGTCGACGGCAGCGGCCTGCGCAAGCTGACCGACGACGAGGCCAAGGACCGCAACCCGGTCTGGTCGCCGGACGGCCAGCAGGCGGCGTTCTACTCGAACCGCAGCGGTTTCTACGAGATCTGGACCGTCAACCGCGACGGCAGCGGGCTGCGCCGGCGCACGGCCACGGCGAGCGACAAGACCGAGCGCGGGACGCTGCTCTTCCCGGTCTGGTCGCCTGACGGGCACGCGATCGCCCTCTCGGCGGACGACGAGGTGGTGCGCATCGCCCTGCGGGACGAGCCGGTGCCGAGGGCCGAGATGGAACGAATCCCTGTCGACGTCGGCGACGCCAAGTTCGTCATCCCCCTGTCGTGGTCGCCCGACGGCCGCAAGATCGCCGGCATACGCATCGGCCAGAACGGCCAGCTGCTCGGCGGCGTGGTCGTGCACGACCTGCAGGCCGGAGTCACCCGTTTCCCGCGCATCGACCTGCCGGTGCCCCCGGCCGGCCACGTCTACCCCACCCTCTCCTGGCTGCCCGACAGTCGCCGAGGCGTCATCCGCTGGGGTGACAGCATCCTGCTGGTCGACACGGAGACGGAGCGGATCACGACCCTGCAGGCCGGCTTTCACCCCGACAGCGGCGTCGCACGCGTCACCAGCGACGGCCGCTGGCTGTACATGCTCGATTCGCGTGACGAGGGCGACCTCTGGATGGCGAGCCGGGATCTGCCGGCCGCGCCGGCTCCAGACGCCGGTCACGAGGCCGCGACGGGAGCACCGCGGTGATCGGCCAGGCCCTCGCCCACTACCGCATCACCGCCGCAATCGGCGCCGGTGGGATGGGCGAGGTGTACCGGGCCACCGACACGAAGCTCGGCCGCGACGTCGCGCTGAAAGTGCTGCCCTCCGAGATGGCGTCGAGCCCGGAGCGCCTCGAGCGCTTCCGGCGGGAGGCGAAGGCGCTGGCCGCCCTCGATCACCCCGGGATCGTCACCGTCTACTCCGTCGAAGAGGCCGAGGCCGTCCACTTCCTGACCATGCAGCTTGTCGAGGGCCAGCCCCTCGACAAGCTCATCCCCGATGGAGGGATGCCGATCGAGAGGCTGCTGGCGATCGGGACCACCCTGGCCGAGGCCATCGCTGCCGCCCACGACAAGGGAATCGTCCATCGCGACCTCAAGCCGGCCAACGTCATGGTGACGACCGACGGGCGCGTGAAGGTCCTCGACTTCGGCCTCGCCCGGATGAGCCTGGCTGGCGACTCTGCGGACTCGGCGCTTTCCACCGAGGCGAGGACACGGGACGGCGCCGTGATGGGGACGGTGCCCTACATGTCCCCCGAGCAGGTACAGGGCAAGGCGGTGGACCACCGGACGGACATCTTCTCGCTGGGCGTGGTGCTCTATGAGATGGCGAGCGGACGGCGGCCGTTCGGGGGCGGGTCCACGGTGGAGCTCGGCTCGGCGATCCTGCGGGACACGCCCCCGGACCTGACGACCCTCCGTGCCGACCTTCCTGAGGGGCTGATGCGAGTCGTCTCCCGCTGCCTCGAGAAGGACCCGGCCGCCCGCTTCCCGAGCATGCGGGACGTTCACGGCGCGCTGTCGACCGTGTCCGCGGGCGCGGTTGGCGGTCGGGCCAGCTCAGGCCACGGGACGCGGCGACGCTGGCGGGCGCTCGGGATCGCGGCCGGGCTGTTGATCCTGCTGGGTGGGGCCTACCTCGTGGCGCGCTCCGGGATCCTCCGCCCGGGCGGGTCAGCGCCGGAGGCCGCCGTCGAGCCTCGGATCCGCTCCATCGCCGTGCTTCCCCTCGACAACTACTCGGGCGACGCAAGCCAGGACTACTTCGCCGAGGGGATGACCGACGAGCTGACCGCGGACCTCGCCCGCATCAGCCAGCTCCGTGTGATCTCGCGCGGCTCGGCGATGCAGTTCAAGGGCGAGCAGCGGCCCCCGACCCCCGAGATCGCGAAGATCCTGGACGTCGACGCGGTCGTGGAAGGGTCCGTGCTTCGATCCGGCGACAAGGTCCGGATCACGGCGCAGCTGATCGACGCGCGGGCCGACCGGCACCTCTGGGCCCAGAGCTTCGAACGCCAGTCGAAGGACGTCCTCGCGCTCCAGGCCGAGCTGGCGTCGGCGATCGCGCGGGAGATCCACGTCCAGCTGACCCCGGCCGAGCAGTCGCGGCTGGGAAGCGCGTCCAGCGTGGATCCCGAGGCCTACGACGCCTACCTGAAGGGACGCTACTTCTTCAACCGCCCGAGCGACGAGAACCTGCAGAAGGCGATCGCGCGCTTCGAGGAGGCGATCGCGATCAGCCCCGGCTTCGCCCCGGCCCACTCGGGGCTGTCGGACGCCTACCTGTGGGCGGGCTACAACGAAGGCTCCCTGACCGCCTCGGAGGCGAGGCCCAGGGCGAAGGCTGCTGCCCTCGAGGCCGTGCGGCTGGACGACCAGTCGGCCGAGGCCCACACCTCGCTCGCCGTGTTCAAGCTCTTCTACGAGTACGACTGGGAAGGCTCCGAGGTCGAGTTTCGCCGGGCGATCGAGCTCAACCCGAACTACGCCTACGCCCCCGATCAGTTTGCCCTGGGGCTGGCCTTCCAGGGACGGTTCGACGAGTCGATGGCCGAGAGCCGTCGCGCGATGGAGCTGGACCCGCTCAACCCGCAGATCCCGATCGACGCCATCTTCGCTCCGGCCTGGCAGGGTGACTTCGCGGCGGCAAGGGAGCAGGCCCGGAGATCCGCGGAGCTCGATCCCACCTACTTCTTTCCTTTGCAGGCGTACGGCTGGATTGACATTCAGGCCGGGAAGGTCGAGGACGCCATTCCCCACCTCCAGAAGGCCAAGGCCATGGGGTCGCCGCCGTTCGTCAGCGCCTTTCTCGCCTATGCCTATGGAGCGTCCGGCGATCACGCCCGGGCGCGCGCAGAGCTCGAGGACCTGAAGAAGCTGTCGCCGCGCGGTTCGGTCACCCCGTTCAACCTCGCCCTCGTCGCCCTC
>JAJDNV010000194.1 GCA_022340545.1 Acidobacteriota bacterium
CCCCAGAACGACCCGACGTTGCTCTTCGCCAACGCCGGCATGAACCAGTTCAAGGACGTGTTCCTGGGACGGGAGAAGCGCGACTACGACCGGGCCGCCTCCTCACAGAAGTGCGTCCGCGCCGGAGGCAAGCACAACGACCTCGAGAACGTGGGGCGGACCGCGCGACACCACACGTTCTTCGAGATGCTCGGCAACTTCTCCTTCGGGGACTACTTCAAGAAGGAGGCCATCGCCTACGCGTGGGAGTTCCTGACCCGGGACCTGGGGCTCCCCGCGGAGCGGCTGAAGGTCACCGTCTTCAAGGGCGAGGAGGGGATCCCGCGCGACGGGGACGCCCACGACCTCTGGAAGGCCCACGTGCCGGAACGCCGCATCCTCGAGCTGGGGATGAAGGACAACTTCTGGGCCATGGGCGAGACCGGCCCTTCCGGCCCCTGCTCCGAGATCCACTACTTCCAGGGCGACCACCTCCCCTGTCCCGATGAGGAGGGCGGCGGGAGCTGCGCGGGCGTCGAGTGCGAATGCGACCGCTGGCTCGAGGTCTGGAACCTGGTCTTCATGCAGTACGACCGGGATGAGGACGGCCGGTACAACCCCCTTCCCGCCCCCTGCGTCGACACCGGAATGGGCCTCGAGCGCGTGGCTGCCGTCGTCCTGGGGAAGCTCTCCAACTACGACACGGACCTCTTCACTCCCCTGCTGGCCGCCGTGGCCCGCCGCGCGCGACGAGACTACGGCGAGGACACCGACACCGACGTTTCGATGCGGGTCGTCGCCGACCACCTGCGAGCCATGACGTTCCTCATCGCGGACGGAGTCCTCCCCGGCAACGAGGGTCGCGGGTACGTCCTGCGCAAGATCATGCGACGCGCGATGAGGCACGGGAAGAAGCTCGGGATCGAGGAGCCCTTCCTCTCCGATCTCACCGTGGCCGTCGTCGAGCGGATGAAGACGGCGTTCCCGGAGCTCGTCTCGCACGCCGAGACCGTCAGCCGCGTCGTGGCCGTCGAAGAGGAGCGCTTCGGCACGACGCTTCGCCAGGCCTTCTCCATCTTCGAGGACATCGCGGGCAAGGTGCCCGAAGGAGGAAGGGTGTCGGGCGCCGACGCCTTCCGCCTGTACGACACCTACGGCCTGCCGCTCGACTTCACCGAGGAGCTCGCCACCGACCGCGGCCTCACCGTCGACGCCGCCGGCTTCGAGCACGAGCTCGCCGCGCAGCAGGAGCGCGCCCGCCAGGCGAGCAAGATGGGAACGGTCAAGGGCGACCCCGTGTACATGGAGCTCCTCGATCAGGGCAAGAGCCACTTCCTCGGGCACGAGTCGCTGGTGGTCGAGGACGCCCGCGTGCTCGCCGTCCTCCGGGAGGGGGCCCTCGTCCGACGCCTCGATGCCGGCCAGGAGGGGCAGATCGTCCTCGACCGCACCCCGTTCTACGCGATGGCCGGCGGGCAGGTCGGAGACCGCGGCGTCATCGCCTCCGACGGCTCGGCAGCGCAGGTCGTGGACACGACCGCGCCGCTGCCCGGCCTCGTCGTCCACGACGTCAGGGTCACCCACGGCGGGTTCGAGAGCGGAATGACCGCGCGGGCGGAGGTGGACGGAGACCGTCGCAGCGGGGCCATGCGCCACCACACCGGCACGCACCTCCTGCACGCCGCCCTACGCGAGACGCTCGGACCCCACGTCAAGCAGGCGGGCAGCCTGGTGGCTCCGGACCGCCTTCGCTTCGACTTCAGCCACTACGCGCCGGTCGGGCCGCGCGAGCTGCGCCACATCGAGAATCGGGTGAACGCGGAGGTCCTGCGCGACACGGCCGTGGACACGAAGGTCATGGGACGGGAAGAGGCGCTGGCCTACGGTGCCCTGGCGTTCTTCGGGGACAAGTACGGGGAGCAGGTCCGGGTGGTCGAGGTGCCCGGCTTCTCGAAGGAGTTCTGCGGGGGCACCCACGTGCACCAGACCGGTGAGATCGGCCTCTTCCTCCTCACCTCGGAGCAGGGCATCTCCGCCGGGACGCGGCGTGTCGAAGCCCTGACCGGGGAGGCGGCGATCCGTCGCGCCCAGGACGACCAGGGCATCCTCGAGGAGCTGGAGCAGTCGGCCCGCGTGGATCGCCGGGAGCTCGTCGACGAGTACGGGCGTCTGCGCGAGCAGCTGAAGGCCCGGGACCGCGAGCTGCAGGCCCTCAAGATGAAGCTGGCCCTGTCGGCCGGCCCGTCATCGGACGACGGCCTCACGAAGGTCGGGGACGCCCTCGTGTGGACGCCGCGCTTCGAGGGCCTCGACCGAAAGGCCCACGCGGCGGTGGTGGACCAGTTCCGTAACCGGCACCGTGAGCGCCCCTTTGCCCTGCTGTCCGCGTCCGTCGCAGACGGGGGTGTTCACGTCATCGCGGCCGTCTCACCGCTGCTCGCCCCGGCGATGAAGGCCCCGGAGGTCATGAAGCGTCTCGGCCTCAAGGGAGGCGGGCGCCCCGACTTCGCCCAGGGCGGTGGGGTGGCCCCGGCCGACGTGGAGGGCCTCCGCGAGCGGGCCACTCGCACGCTGTGCGAGATGCTCGAGGCGGCAACCAATGCCTAGCCGGGTGTCGCTCGGATACTGTGCTCCGTCTCTGCGGACGCCTCTCGTCATCCTGGCACTTCTGGCCCCCGCGTCGGCCCCGGCCCAGATCTACACGCGACAGAACGCGAACGGAGTCATCGAGGCCACGAACGTCCCCGGCTCGTCCGGCGGAGGATATCGCCTGACCTATCCGGGCAAGGGCACGCTCATCCACTCCCGCGGCTTCCAGGGCTCCTACTCCGGGGAGTTCGACCACCACATCGAGGCCGCGGCCGCCCTCCACCAGCTGAATCCCAATCTCGTCAAGGCCGTCATCAAGGCCGAGTCCGAGTTCGACCGTTGGGCGGTCTCATCGAAGGGCGCCCAGGGCCTGATGCAGTTGATGCCCTACACGGCCCGCCGGTTCGGCGTGCTCGACCCCTTCGACGCCCGACAGAACATCTTTGCGGGGACCCAGTATCTCCGGATCCTCCTCGACATGTTCCGCGGCGACATCTCCCTGGCCCTGGCCGGGTACAACGCCGGGGAGAACGCGGTGCGACGATACGGGGGTATCCCGCCCTACCGGGAGACCCGCAACTACGTGAGGAAGGTACGGGGCTTCCTGGGATCCGGGGCCCCGCCCTCCGCGTCCTCCTCCGACGCCGCCACGTTCTTCGTTCCCTCGACCCGGCTCAGTCAGACGCGACGAACCACCCGCCGTCCGGCCGCCCGCCCGAAGCGGGTCGAGCCGGCACGCCCCGGGATCTACTACCGCTGGCGCGACGAGCGTGGGTTGACGCACGTGGCGGAGAAGCCGCCTGCGGAGGGCACGGTGTACACGACGATCCGAGCGCTCGACTGACCATGCCCGAGAGCATCCCCCGCGGACCGTTCGACCAGGGGCTCTTCCTGACCCACTACAACAAGGGGCGCGAGCTCTTCGAGGCCCACAAGCTCGAGGAGGCCGAGCGTGAGCTCGAGGAGGCCTATCTCCTCCGGCCCCGCGACGTGCGCGTCCTGAATCTCCTCGGCCTCATCTACTTCCGTCAGGAGAAGCTGGAGAAGGCGGAAGAGGTCTATCGGAAGCTGATCGCGGAGAGCCCGGACGCCCACACGCTCCACTACAACCTCGGCCTCATCTGCAACAAGCTCGAGCGATTCGACGATGCCGAATCCGCCTTTCTCAAGGCCCTCGAGCTCACCCGCGGAAACCCGAAGATCAACTTCTACCTGGGTTCCATCTACGAACGCACCCACCGCTACAAGGACGCGATCTATCAGTACCGACAGGCCGGCGCGAGCCTCATGGTCCAGCGTGTCGAGGGAAAGATGGGCGGGTCTCCCGCCGCCGGAGCGCCCGCGGAGGACACCGAGTCCGGGGAGCGACCGGACACACGCCCACCTCATGCGTTACGGCTGCCCCCAGAGCTCGCCCACCCCGGACTCGTCCCGTCCGAGGAGCGCGGGCCCGTCGATGCCGAAAAGGAGCCCGCCGCCGCGGTCAAGACCGCACCGGACGAGCCCGACTCGGACGACATCACCCCGGAGGAGGAGGCCGCGGTGGCGCCGCCGAAGGCGGTCCAGCCCGTGAGCTCCACGCTCATGGCCGACAGCGGGGAGTTGCCGGGTCTATCCGAGACCGCGCGCTTCCAGGTCTTCGACGACACGCTTCCCCCGGGCCGGGGCGCCCGGACACCACCGCCGAAGCCTCCGACCGAGCCGGCCGATACCGGCACCAAGGTGTTCCCCCCGCCGCCCGAGCGTCAGATCTTCCGCACCGTCGGGAAGGGCCTCATGGAAGTCGACTTCTCGGGCAAGGTCTTCATCAAGCAAGGGACCATCTACTCGTACAGCGGGAACCTCACGTTCTGGGTCAAGGACCGGCGCGAGCAGCGACAGCCGGCGCTGGTGATCGTCACCGGGACGGGCCGGCTGCTGCTGACCGATCAGGAGCGCGACATCACCTTGACGCAGGTGGGCGGTGAGGCGATCTACGTGGAGCCCTCCCATCTGCTGGCGTGCGAGGAGGGCCTGCAGCCCCGCTACGTGCAGTTCGGCGACGGTGAGACGTCGTTCGAGGCGGTGATGCTCGAGGGTAGCGGCATGGTGGCCCTGTCGGTCGGGACCAAGCCCCTCCCGCTGACGGTGCGGCCGGCCTTGCCGGTCTCCGTGCCCGCCGCCGCCGTCATCATGTGGGCCGGCGATCTGGTCCCGGGCGTCGTGGATGATCCGCAGGTCTACGAGGTGGTGCTGCC
>JAJDNV010000249.1 GCA_022340545.1 Acidobacteriota bacterium
ACCCATGCAATTCGTTCATGCAGGGCATGCACGAAGCCGGGGGCTGGTGCTATGTCACCGAGGGGCCCCCGCCGAGCGCCCAGAGCTCCAGGCAACGCACACGATTTCGGTGAAGGGACATGAGAGGCGTTCGGCCGTCCGGCGTCAGGGCGCCTTCTCGAGGCCCGGCCACC
Source organism: Acidobacteriota bacterium (assembly GCA_022340545.1). Classification (GTDB taxonomy): domain Bacteria; phylum Acidobacteriota; class Vicinamibacteria; order Fen-336; family Fen-336; genus JAJDNS01. The sequence goes on from JAJDNV010000249.1 coordinate 174, forward strand.
GCGGGCCGTGTCCGTAATAGGGGTAGGCCTCGAGGTGGTCGGCGCCACCCACGACACGCGGGTCCCCGGTGGCCCGAAGCTCCTCCATGAGACGCGCCTCGAGCGCCTTCCTGGTCTCCGCGTACTCGGGCACCGCAGCGACGTTTCGAAGCTGACCGGGGTCCTTCCTCAGGTCGTAGAGCTCCTCCGCCGGGCGCTTCGCGAAGGAGAGGTCGTAGAGGCGGCGGTGCTCGGCGTCATCGTCCTGGTGCTCGACCATGTAGAACTTGGTCGGGCCGTTGTCGCAGTCCCCGAGCCACGCCCCCTCGAGGGTGGCCCGCTGGTAGTGGGGGGTCCCGGCCGGCCAACGGTCGGGCCGGAAGTTCCGGATGTAGAGGAACTCGTGGGTCCGGATCGAGCGCATCGGCGTCCCACCCGTGTCCGGCCTCTCCTGGGCCGGGACATGGCGCTCCTTGCCCGCGAGAACGTGCTCGCGCGCCGCCACCTCCTTGGGATCCGGACCCTCGGCCCCGAGGAGGGGCAGGAGGCTGCGGCCGGTCATCACCGCCGGAGGCTCGACGCCCCCGAGCTCGAGGAACGTCGGGGCGAGGTCGGCCAGGCTGACGAAGGCCTCGACGACACGGCCACCCGCGACGCCGGGCCCACCGACCGCCAGCGGGACACGGACACCGCAGTCATAGAGGTTGGCCTTGCAGCGGGGGAAGGGTATCCCGTTGTCGCCGGTCATCACGACGATCGTGCGGTCCAGCTCGCCCCTCTTCTCCAGGAGCGCGAGGATCGCCCCGACCTCCCCGTCGAAGCGCTGGACCTCCCAGTAGTAGTCGGCCACGTCGCCTCGGACCTCGGGGCTGTCGGGGAAGTGAGGGAAGAGGCGGATCTCGTCGAGCTTCATCCCGCTCCGTGCCCCTGAGCCGGCCTCGTAGTCGCGGTGGGGGTCGTAGGAGCCGAACCAATAGCAGAAGGGCCGGCCGTCGGGGCGCTGGGCGAGGAACTCCTCGAAGCTCTCGAACCTGGGCCCGGCCGCGTTGCGGGTGCGGCCCCCAACCTCGACCCGGCCCGGGCCCCAGCCCTTGCGCTCGAACCCGACGACGTAGCCCGCCTCCTCGAGCAGGTCGGGATAGACCGGGTAGTCCTTCCGGAGCGTGCTCCAGAGGTTGGCGCTCTCCTCGAGGCGCCAGTGCCACTGCCCGGTGAGGATGGCCGAGCGGCTCGGGGTGCAGGACGGCGACGAGACATAGGCGTGCTCGAACCGCACCCCCTCCCGGGCCACGCGGTCGAAGGTGGGGGTCTGGACGACGGGGTCGCCGTAGACCCCGGCGTGGGGCCAGCCCCAGTCGTCGGCGATGGCGAAGAGGATGTTGGGCCGATCCTCCGCGGCGAGGGTCGGAGCGACCGCGGCCGCGAAGGCCACGAGCATGGTGGACAGGCGGACAAGCTTCGGGATCATGGGGGGACATTATCAGAGCTGAAGGTGCGGTGGACCACCAGGCCCAGACTCGCCCGCGTGTCCCTTCCTTGGGGACACGCGGGCGTCCGAGGCCTATCTCAAGCATTTCCGGCCTGTCGGAGGCGACGCTGGCGCGTCGCGGCTTAAACTCGGGGTCGACGCTTGTCTCGCAAGCTCGACTTCGCGTCCCCCGAGCCCCCTCCGTGGGGAGGCCACTAGTTCAAGCTGAGCAGGTACTCCGAGATCGCCCGGACGTCGCTCTCGGGGAGCTTCGCGAGGTTCATCTGGATTGCCGCCATGCCCCCGCTCGAAAGCTTGTCGTAGCCGAACGTCTCGCCGTACTGCAGGGCCAGGGTCAGGTCTCCGACGTCCTTGTATCGCCCGCGCGCCAGGAGCCCCCGAAGGCTCGGAACGTCGCCCTCTTCGGCGGGGTGGGGGCCGCCGGCCAGGTACCGGCTCCGGTCGGGGATCATCATCCAGTTCCGGGGGGTGTGGCACTCCCCGCAGTGTCCCGGCCCGTTGGTCAGATAGGCCCCCCGGTTCCACGACGCGCTCCGGGCGGGATCGGGCTCGAAGCGCCGATCGCCAAGGGCCATCCTGTTCCAGAGGCCGACCCCTCGCCGGGCCAGGCCCAGCATCGGCACATCCGGCCTCCGGGTCGGCGAGCGCACCGGCGGCAGGCTCATCAGATAGGCGTGAAGGTCCAGGACGTCCTCGATCGGCATGGCGGCAAACGACGTGTAGGGGAACGCCGGGAAATAGTGCGCGCCGTCCGGCGAGAGGCCACGCGTCATCGCGTTGACGAAGTCGATCTCGCTCCACCTCCCGATGCCGGTCTCGGGGTCCGGGGTGAGGTTCCCCGGGTAGAAGGTCCCCACTGGCGTCGGCAGCGCCGCACTCCCCGCGGGCAGACCCTCCTCGGCCCCCGGCGCGCCGTCGGCCGCCTTGTGGCAGGACCCGCAGCTTCCGACGTGATACAGCACCTCCCCCCCCATCGGGTCGGGCGTGTGGTCCGGAAGGGCGGTGGCGGCGAGGGGGCGGGGTCTCGTCAACAACCAGAAGGCGGCGACGCCGACCACCACGAAAAGGGCGAACGCCGCGACCGCCGACCGGCCACGAGCGGTCCGTGTCAACGCTGCTTGGGACGGCGGTACGTCTGGTGACACTCCTTGCAGCTGTTACCCAGCTTTCCGAGGGCCGGACGGAAGGCTGACTCCTCGGTCACCGACTTCATGGCCTCGGCGGCGGCCTCCGCCGTCTTGAGCTTCATGACGAAGTCGGCGTGGTCGGTCCAGATCTCGGCCTTGGCCCAGGTCTCGACATCGCCCGTGTCGCTGCCCTCGGGGAAGAGCGTCGAGGCCTTCCGCAGGTGCTCCTCCATGGTGGCCGCGTTCTCCTTCACCACCGCGGCGTCGAATGGGGCCTCTCCCTTGGCGATGGCGCCGAGCTTCTGCATCGCACCCCCGACGGTTTCCATCGCGTCCTGGCGATCCTTGATGGTGTCCGTGCTCGAGACGGCCATTCCCACGCCGGCGAAGGTCATCGTCGCGACGAGGGCCGCCGCCAGGGTGTGCTTCCTGTTCCTGATCACTGGTCTTCCTCCCGGGCTCCCAACGAGAATCACCAGGACCTCGGGTGGAACGCCCCTCGGGCCCATGGTGACGGTTCGTGTGCTTTAGGCGATTCTAGACCAGGTCCGCCTCGGTCGGGCCTGCTCGAGACCCGAAAATCCAAGAGAAATCCAAGATCTCTCGGGCCCATTTTGGGGTTTACTGGGGTGGGTCGCGGTCGGGCGGCGCACCGCCTCCCCGGCAACCGTCGGCACGCTCGACGGCAGGGAGACCAGGAGGATCTCGGGGAAGGTGGCCCCCGCCCCGACCGCGGCTCCCTCGAGCAAGTGCGGCCGCGTGCTAGACTCCCTCGTGTTCGGGGCCTCCGGCCCTTCGCCGCGAGGCTCCGTCGTGCATCAGTGCTGGCCATGCGGTTCCCGAGCCGTTCCGCGACGTCCTCGGCGATGGCCCTGGTGTTCTCAGGTGCGCTTGCGTCCTGCGGCGGCGGGGCCGAGGACGTCGGGACGCTCCCGGCCGGGGGCGGTCGCTACCCCCAGGCGGCAGCACAGGGGGTTGACCCGCGCGGCCTCGAGACTGCGTCCGCCACGCTCGCCGCCAACCCCTACACCCACCTTCTGCTGGTGGAGCGCAACGGCGTCCTCGTCATGGAGGACTACTTCAACGGCGCGAGTGCCTCGAGCGCCTTCGATGTCCGGTCGGTCACCAAGACGGTCATGTCCATCCTCGTCGGCATCGCCATCGACCGGGGGCTCATCCGGAGCGTGGAGGAGACGATCGGCGACTACCTCGCGCCCGTCGTCCCCTCCCTCACGGCGGAGAAGGCCGGGATCACGATCCGGCAGCTGCTGACGATGACGTCGGGCATCCCCTGGCTCGAGCTGGGCTCGGAGGAGCAGGACTATTCCGCCTTCGTCAGCTCCCCGGATCCCCTGCTGTGGATCCTGAACCGCCCGCTCGAGTACCCGCCGGGTGAGGTCTGGAACTACAACACCGGAGCGAGCCACATCCTCTCCGCGATCCTGACCGAGGCCACCGGCACGAGCGCGAGAGAGTTCGGACAGGCCCACCTCTTCGGCCCCCTCGACGCCGAGGTCGGGCCCTGGCTGACCGACAGCCGCGGGTATTGCTTCGGGGGACATGGCATCAGCCTCCGTGGGCGCACGATGATCAAGCTGGGTCGGCTCTTCCTCGACGGCGGCACCTGGCAGGGTCGTCTCGTCGTCTCCGAGAGCTGGGTGCGGGAGTCGACCGCCTGGCACCGTGCCACCGGTGACGCCCTCCCCTGGGGCTCCGGCTACGGCTATCTCTGGTGGAAGGGTCGCGACGGCAGGACGGGCCTGGAGTTCACCTTCGCCGTCGGATACGGAGGACAGTTCATCCTCGTCGTCCCCGAGCGGAACACGACCATTGCCGCGGCCACCGCGTGGAGCGGTGTCCGCGAAGCCGACACCAACTTTCTGCTCGTTCTGAGCACGATCGTCGAGGCGATTCTTCCGAGCCTCGGCTGATCCTCGAGCCCTCAGCGGGAGCCGGAAGGCCTGCGTCCTCGGATCCGGCGGAGGAGGGCCCGGAGCTCCTTCACGTCGAGGATCCAGGCCACGCCGAGGTAGACCACGCCAGCGGCGATTCCCGCCGCCACGAGGAGGGCCCAGTTCGTGAGGCTCGCCGGTCCCCGGTCCCACTCCCCGGCCCCGCAGATGACGACCGCCATGACGGCGGCGGGAACGGCCGCCGCGAGCAGCTTCAAGAGCGGGACGACGAGCCCGCCCAGGCCGAGCCGCCTGCCCATCTTCCCCCGCAGGATCGCGAGGTAGGCCGCGAGCTGGAGACTCGCGGAAAGCGAGAGCGACAGCCCCAGGCCCTGCACCCCGAGCTGCCTCGAGAGCGGGTAGCCCAGGCTCGCGGTCAGCACGAGACCGATCGCGCCGACCCCCAGGAGCGACGTGCGATCGTCGAGCGCGAAGAAGGCCTTCTTCACGATGTTGATGCCGGCCAGCGCGAGCATGAACGGCACCAGCATCTGCAGCGTCGCGCTCGTGCGCGCGCCGTCGGCGGCATCGAACGCCCCGTGCCGGAACAGGATCGACACGATCGAGGGGGCCAGCCCGAGCAGAAGCGCCGCCGCGGGCAGCATCACCAGGGCCACGAGATGCACTGCCTCGGAGAAATGCGCGCGAAACTCGTCCCAGCTTCGTGCCGCGGCATCCCGCGAGATGACCGGCAGGAGCGCGCTGCCCACGCCCACCGCCACCGCGCCCTGGGTCAGGTCGACGACCCGGGCCGCGTACCAGTACTGCGTGACCGACCCCTCTTCGAGGAAGGAGGCGATGAGGCGCAGAAGCACGACGTTGGCCTGGGCCACGATGCCGATGGCCACGACCTTCCCCATCTCGCCGAGCAGCCGCCGGAACCGTGGCGTGCGGAGGCCGCTCAGCGAGGGCATCTGGGCGCCCCATCGGATCACGAGCGGGGGCACGCAGACCAGCAGATGGACGAGCCCCCCGGCCAGCGCCCCCACGACCAGCGAGTAGACGGGCTCCTCGAAGCGGCTCGACAGGAGGAGGGCGGCCGCCGCGATGCCCCCGCTCACCAGGCCAGGGGCCATCTTGGGGATGAAGAAGTGGCCGCGGTAGTTGAGCAGGGCCTCGCAGTACGACACGAGGCTGACGAAGACCACGAAGGGGAAGAGCCACCGGGTCAGGGTGACGGTGAGCGCGAACTTCTCCGGGTCGCTCGTGAAGCCGTAGGCGAAGACCTTGACGAGCCACGGCGCGGCGAGCATGCCGACCACGCAGATGACGCCCCCGGCCAGCAGCAGCGCGGTGAGGGCCGCCCCGGCCAGGCGCCGGGCGCCGGCGCTTCCTTCCTCCTGCTCGGCCTGGCCCACCGCGGGGATGAGGGCGCCCGTCAACCCTTCGTCGGCCACGAAGCGGCGGAAGATGCTCGGCACCGTCCAGGCGAGCCAGAAGGCGTCAGAGGCGCGCCCTGCCCCGAACACATGGCTCAGGACCACGTCGCGAACCGCACCCAGCACGCGGGAGAGACCCGTTCCCGTGGCGGAGACGACGGAGGCGCGCAGGATCGGACTGTGCCTCTCGGGACTCATGGGGGCTCGAAGCCGTCGGAGTGTAGTCGAGGGTTGCCGGCGGATACAATTCGCCCGTCCCACAGGGGCAGCGAAGGAAGGGATGCGTGATGCCTGTGTGCCGGGTCGAGGATCCGCCGAGCGGGCGTTGCCTGGAGGCAAGGGTCGAGGAGATGGGGGAGGACCTCGTGGTGGCGGTGGGGGGCGGCCAGCGCTTTCATGTGGGGTGTGTGGTGCTGGCGCAGCCTCTCCCGTCGAAGGTCCCGGGAAAGGAGTGGTCGGCGTCGTGCTCGGTGCTCACGATCCCTCCTCACAAAGAGGAGCCCATCGCACGCGGTATCGCCACAAGACTCGCGGAGGTCCTGGGTCGGGTCGCGGTGGTGACCGCCGGGGTCCACGACGACAATCTCGATGCCGACGGCATCGCCTGCTACCTGCGTCTCGGCCACGACCTGGCCGAGGAGCTGGCGAGGCGACTGGCCGACCCGGCCCGCGATCCGTGAGGGCGTGACGGCTCGGGAGAGAGCGGAGCCCTGCCTCTATTCGGGCGGCCGGGGGCGGGCCCGGTCCTGCAGGTAGGCCAGGAGAGACTCGACCGCCGCCGGGATCGTCGCGTCGTCGAAGCGGAGCACCGTCCGGCCGTCGTCGTGTTCGATGACGATCTCGTAGCCCCGCAGATCCCGCGCCTCGGGCGGGCCCTCACGCTGGAGACCCCGCGGTGTCGCCGCCTCGACGAGCGCACCGACATCGTGCGCCTCGTCCTCGGGAAGGGTTGCCGTGTCGATGTCGACGCCGCGGGAGATCCCGGCGAAGCCCCCCGCCTCGCGGTACCGGATCCTCATGCCCTCAGAGCCCGACCGCCTTCCACGCGTCGCGCACCGCCCGGCGCTCCCGGCTGCGTGCGCCGAACAGGCTGCTGGCCTCCTGCAGGGACCGCTCCGCCATGTCCGCGAAGCCGCACGTGGGGGTGAGGGCCAGCATCGAGTCGTACCAGATCCGGCCCGCCTTCTCCCACGCCCGCCCCCCGATCGCTCGGGCCACGAGGTAGAAGGCGTGGTTGGGGATCCCCGAGTTGATGTGCACGCCGCCGCTGTCGCTGGAGCCGGTGTACTTGTCCCGCATGTGCTTGGGCTGCGGGTCGGTGCCGAACAGGGGGTCGTCCTCGAACGCCGGCTCGTCCCTGAAGGTGCGCAGCGCCTCGGCCTCGGTGTCCGGGCCCATGATGTCGGGGCCGATGAGCCAGTCCGCCTGGGCCGCGGTCTGGTCCTTCTTCCACTGCTTCACGAGACTGCCGAAGACGTCAGCCAGGTGCTCGTTGAGGGCCCCGGGCTCGTCCCGGTACTCGAGATTGGCGGTGTGCGTGATCACCCCGTGGGTGAGCTCGTGACCCACGACGTCGAGCGACTTCGTGAAGCGAACGAAGAGCGAGCCGTCCCCGTCCCCGTAGGCCATCTGCTCGCCGGTCCAGAACGCGTTGTTCAGCCGCCGGCCGAGGTGGACGCTCGAGACGAGGGACATGCCGCGGTCGTCGAGGGAGTTCCGGTCGAAGACACGCTTGTAGAAGTCGTAGGTGTACCCGGAGTGGTTGTAGGCCTCGTTGACCGACGGGTCCTTCGAGGCCCGGTCCCCTTCCTCCCGCACCAGCACTCCGGGAAGATCCACGAAGTTGCCGTGCTTCGCGTCGTACACGAGGCGGTGCTTGCGGGCCCGGGGTGACGGGATCGCGGCCATGGCCCCCATCGCCGCGAGGGTCGAGCGGGTGGCGCGCAGAGCCGCGGACTGGGCGATGGTGTCGATCGCCCGCCGCCGGACTCGGGCGTCGGGCGACTCGGCCAGGCGCTCGAGGATGTACGGCGGGAGAATGCAGTGGAGCGGGTGACGGTCTTCGGACATGAAAAACCCCCGAGGCGGCGCGGCCCTCCGATACAGGCAGGCTAACAGACGCCCTGGCCGCGAAGAAGCGCGGGCGAGGCCGTGAGACCCCGCCCGCGCCGGGCGGCCCGACGGATCCAGCCTTTACCGGCCCGGGGCCTCGGTCCTGGCCCCGCGGGCCGGCACCGCCCGGGCAGAGCCGAGCGAGCTCAGGATGTTGACCCCGGTGGCGTTCTCGATCTGCTCCGAGAGCGAGATGACGGCGGCCGGGAACTGGTTGACGAAGCGGCTCATCCCCGAGCCGTTGCCGCCCCCACCGGCGTCGATGACGCTGACCTTGTCCACGGTGACCTTGTCCACGGTCTTCGCCAGCTCCTCGATGATCTCCGGCAGCATGTTGAGCATGAAGACCTTCTCGCCGTCGCCGTCGGCGCTCTTGTAGGTCTCGATCATCGCCTTGAGGACCCGGACCTGGGCCTCGCCGTCCTCGATGATCGAGGCGGCGGCGCCCCGGGCCTCGAGCTCCATGGCCTCGCGCTTCGCCTTGGCCGGCTCGATCACGTCGGCCATCAGCCGCTTCTGCTGGAGGATGATGCGCTCCTGCTCGGTCTCCTGCTCGAACTTGGCCTTGGCCTTCTCGCCGGCGACCAGGGCCTCCTGCTCCTTGACCACCGCCTCCTTCTCCAGCTCGGCCTTCTTGACGCGCAGGTTGGTGTTCTCGATCTCGATGGCCTGGGCGGCCTTCGCCCGGGCGACCTCGCCGCGCTGCTTCGACTCCGCCTCGGCCTCCTCGGCCTCGGCCTTGCGCTGCGCTTCGGCGGTGCGCGCGGCGGAGAGGACCTCGGCCGTCTTGCGACGGCCGATGGAGTCGAGGTACCCGGCATCGTCGGACACGTTCTGGATCTTCAAGGTGTCGAGCTTCAGGCCGAGAGCTCCCAGATCCTGGTCGGCCTCCTCGATGAGGCTCTCCGCGAACTTGAGCCGATCCTCGTTGACCTCCTCCGGGGTGAGCGTAGCCAGCACTCCGCGCAGGTTCCCTTCGAGGGTCTCCTTCGCGATCTGGTGGATCTCGGGCATGCCCTTCTCGAGGAAGCGCTCGACCGCGTTGCCGAGGATGGGCTCGGCGGAGGCGATCTTCACGTTGGCGATCGCGTCGACCTTGAGGGGGATGCCGCCGGCGGAATACGCGTTCTGCACGGTCAGGGTGAGCGGGATCGTCTCCAGGCTCATCCGCGAGGCCCGCTCCATGATGGGGATGCGCAGGGCCCGCCCGCCGCGGATCACCCGATAGCCCACCTCGCTCCCGTCGGGCATCCGGCGCCGGCGTCCCGAGAGCACGATCACCTCGTTGGGCTCGCAGATCAGGAGAAACCGGCTGATGAACGTCACGACCGTGAAGACCAGCACCAGTCCCACGGCTCCCAGAACAACCACGAAGTCGGCCATCACGACCTCCTTTCCCTTTCGTGTCTCAAACCAGATAGCTCTTGTCGGCAACCAGGGCGATCCCGTCCTGGATGCGGACGATGACCACGGTGTCGCCGACCTCGACGTGGTCGACCCTGGCGCCCTCGTGGATGCGGGCGAGGAACTGATACGTCCGGTCCCCGGCCACGACGTCGACCTTTCCGGGTCGCGTGGCGCTGAGGCCCACGACAACGCGGGCCTCGGCGCCGGCGAGCGCGCTTGCGCTCGGAAGCGCCCCCGACTGGCTCGTCCGGAGGTAGCCCATGAGACGGTGAACAGCACATGCGGCGAGCACGCCCAAACCCACCGAGGTGAGCAGCGTGGCCAGATGGTTGGCCTGGAGCAGCGTCAGCAGCGTCCCCGTCAACCCGAAGAACGCCAGGAAGAAGACGAGATTGCGCATGCTCAGGAAGCGGGCGGCCGCCCCGACGCCCTCACCTCCGCCCTCCGCGTCGACGTCGGCCTCGACGTCGACGTCGGAGTCCACCGCGACATCCGTGGCGACATCCACGTCGGCGTCCGCGTCACCGCCCCCGAAGATGGACAGCGCGATGAGCAGGCCGCCCAGCAGCAGGCACACCAGGTACACGGTCAGCATCGTCCACCTCCTCCCAGCTCCCCGCCGTTCGTCGAGACGTCGATCGGCCCGTCTCCGGCGGGGCTCGGCTCGATCCCCGGCTCTCGCGAGGCCTGGGCTTCGCCCTCGAGGACCGACACGGTCTCCGCGTAGCCGTCGAAGGCGCCGGAGCCCGGCCGTCGATGTGGGTGCGACTGCCGCTCGGTGTCGCCCCCCCGCCTCCGTCGCACGAGCTCGTCCCGCTTCCTCCGGGCGAGCTGCGCCCGATCCTCCATCTGGATCAGCCCCGCCACCAGCCGCGCCGACCGCCCGCTCGCCTCGGCCAGCTCCACCTCGAGGTCGTCCCTCGTCTTCAGGGCGCCGATCTTCCGACCCAGGATCTGGCGGGCGCCGAGCTCGTCGCCGCGCTGCAACGCCAGCGTGGCCCGAAGCTCCACGCCCTTCGAGGCCTCCTCGGCCGCGAAGAGCTGCTTCCGTAGCCGGCTCTGGCCGGCCACCGCGGTCACGGTCTCCCGTCGCAGGTCGATGATCGACTCCTCCATGTCGCCGATCAGCTGCGTGATGGTCAGCTCGGGATCCTCGACCTGGCCGAGCAGGCGGTCTATGTCCGCCGTCATCAGCCCGCTGATTCGCTGTAGCAGTCTCATGTCGTCCTCCCGTTCCACCCAAGCGTGGGGTCTCCGTCCTGCCCCCTCGCCCCCACGTGGTCCTGTAGGGCAAAGAGGATGCCGACTGTAAGTTGTTGAAAAAAAAGGCCAAGTGGCGCCCAAATGCTGGCGTTTTGCACCAGGACAGGTGTTTTTCACCAACACGGGGCGACGCTGGGAATGGCGAGGGCTAGCGAGAGGGGTCGAGCCCCTACGTGGGGAGGGTCAGGGAGGGGGGTGAATGAACGATCAGCCGAGCAGCTCGCCGAGCCGGTACTTGCGGTAGAAGTGGCGGAACTGGTCGTAGGTCATGCCGAGCTGCCGGGCCGCCGCCCGCTGATTCCCGTCGACGTCCTTGAGCGCGTTCAGGAGCAGCGCCTTCTCGAACGCGCGCACCCTCTGGGAGAAGCTGCCCCGGATCGGCTCGGTGGTCGTGATCTCGAGGGGAAGCTCTGAGGAGTGGATGGTGCGGTCGCGGTCCGAGACGTACAGCCGCTCGATCACGTTCTTGAGCTCGCGGATGTTGCCCGGCCAGTGGTAGGCCACCAGGTCCCTGACCGCCGCCTCGGTGAACTGTGCCGATCCCAGGTCCGGGAGCTCGTCGTGCAGCTGGGCGATGAAATGCTCGATGAGGGCGGGGATGTCTTGCCGCCGTTTGCGGAGCGGCGGCAGGAGAATCTCGGCAAACCGCAGTCGGTCGTAAAGGTCTGGCATGAACTCGCCGCGCCTGATCATGGCGTCGAGGTCCGCGTTGGTGGCCGCGATCAGACGCACGTCGACCCGAATCGGCTTCGACCCGCCGACCCTTTGGAAGGTCTGGTACTCGACCACCCGGTGCAGCCGCGCCTGCGCGCTGCGGCTCAGGTTGGCCACCTCGTCCAGGAAGAGCGTGCCCCCGTCAGCGCGCTCGAAGAGACCCACCCGCTGCTCGGTAGCACCGGTGAAGGCTCCCCGCTCGTGCCCGAACAGCTGGGACATGAGCAGCTCGTCCTGAAAGGCGCCGCAGTTGACGATGAGATAGGGCCTGCCGCGGCGCCGGCTCGCGGCGTGGACGAAGCGGGCGAGCAGCTCCTTTCCGGTGCCGCGCTCGCCCCGGATCAGGATGGGACGGGGGATCCTCGCCAGGTCACGCGCCTGCTCGACGACCTCGCGGAAGGCGCGGCTGGCCCCGATGCCGGCGTCGTCCCGCTCGTCCTTTTCTTGGCTGCTCGTCATGGCTCGGTGGGGGAGGCTCCTCGATGCGGAGGGTAGAGGGCTCGGCACCCGAAGGCAAGCCTCCCCGGCGCCTCCCCCGGCGCCCGGCGCCCGTGGAGCCGGGCGTGGAATCCGGGCCTCGGCTATGATCCCCGGATGAGCGAAAGCGCTGCGGTCTCCCAGGACACACGGTTCTTCGGCCACCCGCGCGGCCTGGCCGTCCTCTTCTTCACCGAGATGTGGGAGAGGTTCGGGTATTACGGCATGCGTGCCCTGCTCATCCTCTACCTCACGGCCGCGGTGACCGACGGGGGCATGGGATTCGCCGCCGGGGCCGCCGGATCCATCTACGCGCTCTTCACGTCACTCGTGTACCTTTTCGGCCTGCCCGGGGGCTGGGTGGCCGACCACGTCATCGGCCAGCGGCGGGCCGTCCTGGCCGGGGCGGCCCTCATCGCCGCCGGCTACCTCTCGATGGCCGTGTCCAGCCCCATCGCCTTCTTCGGCGGCCTGGGTCTCGTGGTCCTCGGCACCGGTCTCCTCAAGACCAACATCAGCGTCATCGTCGGGCAGCTGTACGCCCAGAACGACGAGCGACGCGACGCCGGCTTCTCCCTCTTCTACATGGGCATCAACGTTGGAGCCCTCCTGGGTCCCCTGGTGTGCAGCTTCCTGGGAGAGAAGGTGGACTGGCACCTCGGGTTCGCCTCGGCCGGCATCGGCATGACCCTGGGGCTGATCCTGTACCTTGCCGGTGGCCGCCTGCTGGGCAGCGCGGGGATGCATCCCTCGCGCCCCGACACCCCCGAGGCCGTCGCCGCCCTCAAGCGACAGGTGTGGACGGCCCTCGGCCTGTTCGTGGTCGTTGCGGCGGTGGTGGCGGGGCTCATCTCGGCCGGTGTCATCTCGCTGGATCCCGAGAGTCTCTCCAACGCCTTCGGCGTCCTGCTTCTCGGGATCACGATCATCTTCTTCGCCTGGCTGTTTCTCGCCGGGGACTGGACCCCGGTGGAGCGCGGCCGGCTGTGGGCGATCGTTGCCCTCTTCGCCGCCGCCGCGATCTTCTGGGGCGCCTACGAGCAGGCGGGCTCGTCGCTGAACCTGTTCGCGGAGCGCGACACCAACCGCGCGGTCGCGGTGATGGGGGAGTTCCCCGCGGGCTGGTTCCAGCAGGTGCCGGCCCTCTTCGTCATCCTGCAGGCGCCGCTGTTCGCCTGGCTGTGGATCCGCCTCGGCAAGCGGCAGCCGTCGAGCCCGGCCAAGTTCTCGCTGGGCCTGGTCTTCGTGGGGCTCGGCTTCGTCGTCATGATCGGCGCGTCGCTCGCCTCGGCCGGCGGCACCAGGGTCAGCCCGATGTGGCTGGTGGCGACCTACTTCCTGCACGTCGTGGGGGAGATGTGCCTGTCCCCGGTCGGACTGAGCACCGTCACCAAGCTGGCGCCGGAGCGCGCCACCAGCCTGATGATGGGCGTGTGGTTCCTGGCCTCGGCCGTCGGCAACTACCTTGGCGGCCGCGCGGCCAGCCTCTACGAGACGCTCGAGCTGCCCACCCTCTTCGGCATCGTCGCCGCCGTCCCCATCGCCGCCGGGGTCCTGCTCGCCCTGCTGGTGCCGCAGATCAGGAAGCTCATGGGTGGGGTGCACTAGCTCCCCTCACCGTCCGGGTGGCCCGGCGGCGTGTCCTGATAAGATGAAAGATCCGCTCCCCTGAGGACGCCAGTCCACTTGCGAGCCCGGGGGCACACGCGCCGACGACGGGCGCGAGACGGACTTGGAGTGACATGGTGGCCCCTTGTCGTGGGGCGGGAGACCTCCATGCTGGAGCTGAGGAAAGGCGTCGACATCCTGGGTGAGGTTGGTGGCATCACGACCATCGAAGGGGCCCGCGCCGTCTTCGAGCACAAGATGGACAAGGAGAGCCTCGACCGGATCGGGAAGGTCAGGAACGAAGACGCCCTGCTGAGGATCGCCAACGCCATCGCCATGTGCGAGCCCGACCGGGCCTGGGTGAACACGGGTTCCGAAGCGGACAGGGCCACCATCCGGAGATGGAGCATCGAGAAGGGCGAGGAAGCCCCTCTCGCCATGGACGGCCACACGATCCACTTCGACCTGGCGAAGGAGCAGGGGCGGATCGTCGACCGGACCTTCTACATCGTCAACGAGGACGAGGACATCTCCGTGCTTGCCCTGAAGATTCTTCGGAGCGAGGCCCACGAGCACGTGAAGAGATGGATGAAGGGCATCGCCCGCGGCAAGACGCTCATGATCGGCTTCTTCAACCGTGGCCCCGCCGGCGCGCCGGCCACGCTCCCGGCGCTGGAGATCTCGACGTCGACCTACGTGATGCACAGCGCCAACATTTTGTACCGCAACTCCTACGCCACGTTCGACGCCGAGGTCGAGAGGACGGGGATCTTCCTCACCAACGTTCACTCGGAGGGTCTCAACCGGGACGAGGACCTGCCGAACGCCCGGGTGTTCATGGACCGCAGCTGGTTGACCACGTTCAGCATGTTGTGCACGTATGCCGGCAACACGCTCCTCATGAAGAAAGGCAACCACCGCTTCGCGGTGGACCTGGCCACCTACTTCCAGCAGGGGCAGCAGCTCTCCGAGCACATGTTCGTCACCGGGTTGACGGGCCCCGGTGGCCGGAAGACCTTCTTCGCCGGGGCCGCGCCCAGCGGCTGCGGCAAGACCACGACCGCGATGGTCGGTACGGACTTCATCGGCGACGATCTCACCCAGATGTGGATCGCCGGGGACGGAACGCTCCGCGCGGTGAACCCCGAGAGGGGGATCTTCGGCATCGTGGCCGATGTGAACCGCGAGGGCGACCCGCACCTGATGAAGTGCCTGCGGGAGCCGGGCACGGAGGTCATCTGGTCCAACGTGCTGGTCGACGTCGACGGGGTCCCACACTGGGTGGGCAGTGGCGAGGAGCCCCCGAAGAAGGGCTTCAACTTCCAGGGGGAGTGGTTCGAGGGCAAGATCGACGAGAAGGGCCGGCCCATCCCCCTCTCCCACCCCAACGCACGCGTCACTCTCGCGAACTCGGCAATTGCAAACTACAACGAGGCCGTGGCGGAGGACGCCAGGGGCGCCCAGATCAAGGTCATCACGTACAGCGGCCGCGACAGCGACACGATGCCCCCGATCTGGGTGGCGAAGAACCCGGATCACGGCGTGGTGATTGGCGCCTCGATCGTCTCCGCGGCCACCGCCACCGAGGTGGGCGCGAGTGGGGTCAAGCGGCAGCCGTGGGCCAACGCGCCCTTCATCCCCGGCGCCCTGGCCGACTACATGCACGCGCAGTTCGAGTTCTTCAACTCGGAGAAGCTCACCGACAAGCCGATCATGTCCGGCCTGAACTACTTCCTGACCTCCGGCGCCCGCGGCGGCGAAGGCACCAGGCTGCTGGGCGAGAAGCGGGACGTCAAGGTCTGGCTCGGCTGGCTCGAGAGACGCGCCCACGGCGACGTGGAGGCCATCGAGACGCCGATCGGCCACATCCCGAAGTACGAGGACCTGAAGCCGCTCTTCGCCGAGATCGGGAAGGACTACCCGCGTGAGCTGTACGACAGGCAATTCTCGTTCTACATCGACAACATCGTGGCCCGCATCGACCTGCAGAAGGAGGCCTACGGCAGGGGAACCGACGTCCCACCGCGCCTCTTCGAGGTGTACGCGGAGCAGCGCGAGGGCCTGATGGCCCTGAAGGAGAAGTACGGCGCCGTCGTGACCCCCGACCGGCTCGAGGAGGCCGCCACGCGAGACGCTCGTGGGGCACGCGCATAGGTCCGACCGCTCATCGTCAGGTGTTCCCAGAGGAGCTCGGGCTTCGTCTGAAAAACCGTGAAGGCATCGGCCGGCATGACATCCCAGGCGCCCCGACGGAGCTCCGCATCGAGCTGCCCCGGGGCCCAGCCGGAGTGCCCGATGAAGATCCGAATCTCGTCACTCTGTCGATTCTCCTTCAAGAGCGTCTCCAGCACGTCCCGGTCGCCGCTGAAGTGAACGTCTTCCATGACCGCTTCGGCGTTCTCGGGCGGGACGACGCTTCGGAAGAGGACGAGCAGCCCTTCGAGGGCCACGGGCCCGCCGAAGTAGAGCGTGTGGGACGGGGCCTCGACGTCGAGGTCGGGGAGCGCCTCCGACAACGACACCCGGGTCTCTCGATTGAGGATGAGTCCGAGCGTGCCGTCCTCACCGTGGGACAGCAGGAGCACGACGCTCTCGAAGAACGGCCCCCCGTCGATCGTGGGCGTCGCGACGAGGAACATGCCCTTGGCCGGCTCCACGGGTCGCTGCGCGCTCGCGCCCGCGGCTAGGACGACGAGAACGGTCGCGACCCGGATCCTCAGCCCCATCTCCGGGAGGCTACGTGGGCCGATTTCTTCTGTCCAGCGAAACCGGATATCCCAAGACTTCCCCGGGCGAGGCCTCCGCTGGAGGCCCGCCGGGGTCGCGGCGGCCTCTCGTCAGCGCCGGAGTGTCAGCGTGCCGTCTTCCGAGCTCAGAGTAAGCTTCTCGTCCAGGACCGACCACTCCCGGGCCGCACTCACGAGCCCGGCGAAGGTGGTGTCGAGCGGCGCGGTGATGCAGTAGGCCAGCGTGCAGCCGGCAGGGCCGACCTCGATGCTGTCCGGAGTGGCCGAGTACTCGGCGAAGCAGCGGTTGCAGTCGGCGGTCATGTGGACCCGGCCCTCGGACGTGAAGTCGGCGCTGAAGCGGTGGTCGGCGGGCGCGACGACCACGCCCTGGCCGGCCTCCTGGAGGCTGACGAGCTGCCACTCACCCAGCAGCGACGCCGTCGACCGGCTGCCCGAGTTGCCGTCATCGGGAGCCTCGCTGGTCGGCGGAGGCGTCGGTCTCGTGAGTCCCCCCGGACCGCTCTGACACGCGGCCAGGCCCAGGGCCAGTGAAAGGCCGGCAATCCCCTGCAGCACATGTCTCATCATTGACGATTTCTCCCATCGCCGTCGCCCGCGACCGGGGCCCGCGGCGTCGTGCATCCGTACCGAGAAGATGCGCGATGGGGAGCCCTCTCTCAGCAAGGCGGTGGTGAGGAAATCCCAAAGAAATTCCAAAGGGGAGGCGCCGGCGGCGTCCACGGCCCGGGGTCGGACCCGCTCGAAATGGCCCGGCGGGGAGCGGGGGGACAGTTCGAATAGCATAAAGGGCATCGACGTCGCTCCCATGAGCCCATCGCACTCGCCAGGAGGGGGACATGTCCGACACACACCGGTCGCAGCTGTGGGAGAGCGCCGCCCCCTGGATGCGTCTCGTCGGGGCCATCCTGCTCGCGGCGGGAATGATCCATCTGTACGCCGACGAGGTGGTCTTCGATGCCCGGGCGTTCAGCGCCCGCGCGGCGCTGAGCCTGGGCGATCCCCGCGTGTCGTCCTACGCGGCGGGGCAGATCGCCGATCAGGTCATCGCCCGGAGTCGGGACCTCACGGCCTTCCGACCCGTGCTCGTGAGCACCGCCGACGCCATCGTGAGCTCCAAGCCCTTCCGGGCCGGCTTTCGCCGTGCCGTCCAGGGAGCGCACGCCGCGGTCTTCTCCGAGAGCGCCGAGCAGGTGGCTCTCTCCGTTCCCGATCTCGGCGTGTTCGTCCGCTCGGCTCTCGCCCACAACCCCACGCTGGCCGAGCACGTCCCCGCGGACCTCGGCGGGGAGATCGCCGTTCGGCCCGCCGGGCGAGTGGCCCGCGCGCTGATCGACCTGGCGAAGCTTGGCCACCGCTTCCGGAGGAACGCCTTCTGGGCCATCGGATCGGGGGTCCTCCTGCTGTTCCTTGGGATTGCCCTCCCCGCGAATCGCCGTCGGGCGCTCCTCAGCGGGGGCGCGACCGTCGCCGCGACGGCCCTCGTTCTCTTCTTCCTCCCCCCCCTCACCCGAACCGCGCTCACCGCCTCGATCGCGAACGCGGACCTCCGGCCGGCGGTGGCCGGGGTCTGGGATGCGTTTTCCAGGGGGCTCCGGCTCTGGGCGCTCCTCCTCGCCGGCATTGGCATCGTCCTCGCCGCGGCCGCCTCGTCGTTTGCCAGCCACGTGGAGATCAGCGCGGTCGGCCGCCGCCTCTGGACCCTCCTCAAGAGCCCGGCCCGCGGCTGGCACGGGGAGGTCGTCCGAGCGACGCTCCTGACCGGGCTTGGCCTCACCGCCGCTCTGCACCCGGTCGCGACCCTCCGGGCACTGACCGTCGTGGCCGGAGGGATCCTGGCCTTCGAGGGGTTGCGGGAGCTCTTCCTGCTCGTGCCCCCACGCCTCAGGGTGCCCGCTGACCGCGCGGAGGGCACCCCCGCCGAAACGGAGGCGGCGGCAGAGCTGCAGGGTGCGCGAACCTGGCTTCGGGCCGGCCTCGTCGGCCTCGTGGTCGTGGTCCTGATCGCAGCGGCCATCCTCCTCATGAAGAGCCCCGCAGTGCTCCCGTCCGTACCGGCGGTCACCGACGCCTGCAACGGCGACGGGGCGCTGTGCGACCGGCGGCTGGACGGGGTCGCCCTCCCCGGAGCCCACAACTCGATGTCCGCGGCCGAGATCGACGGCTGGATGTTCCCAAACCAGGAACTTTCGTCGGTCTCCCTTCTCGGCCACGGCATCCGGGCCCTTCTCTTCGACGTGCACTACGGGATC
This sequence comes from Acidobacteriota bacterium, assembly GCA_022340545.1. GTDB lineage: Bacteria > Acidobacteriota > Vicinamibacteria > Fen-336 > Fen-336 > JAJDNS01. Next base: position 18,680 of record JAJDNV010000249.1, read on the forward strand.
CCCGTCGGCGACCGGGTGAAGACCGACATCGAGGACGAAAAGGCGTCCCGGGAGAAGTTCGAGGAGGTCGTCGGGCAGGAGGCGGTCGACGCCGCCATGCGGATCCGCGAACGGCTCACCGGCGAGCCCACCGGCCCCCGCGCCGCCTACCTCTGCCACGGCTTCTGCGAGCTCGGGGCCACGCCGCTGGTGCCCATGCTCGAGGGGGTGCGCGAGTTCCTCGTCCAGAACCCCGGCGAGGTCCTCGTCTTCGTGATCGAGGACTACGTGACCCCGGCCGACATCGATGCGGCGTTCCGTGACAGCGGTCTCGAGCGCTTCGTCTACCGCGGCCCGGTCACGTCTCCCTTCCCGACGCTCCGGGAGATGATCGACTCCAATCAGCGTCTGGTCGTCTTCGGCGAGAAGGACACCACCGGCGTGCCCTGGTACCACCCCGCCTTCGAGACGATCCAGGAGACGCCCTACACCTTCCACACCCCGGAGGAGTTTTCCTGTCGGGCGAACCGGGGGGAGCCCGACTCGCCCCTTTTCCAGATCAACCACTGGATCGAAACGACCCCTGCCCCACGGCCCTCGAACGCCGAGATCGTGAACCAGAGGGAGTTCCTGCTCGCACGGGCGCGGCAGTGCCAGGAGGAGCGCGGAATACTCCCCAACATCCTCGCCGTCGACTTCGCGATGACGGGGGACGTCGTGGGTGTCGCCGCCGAGCTCAACGGACTTCAATGAATCGAACGGGTCGCCCCCCTCATCGGTCGGCGCCGCGACGAGGTCGCCGACCTCGGCCGGGACTTCGACGGCATGGCGCAAGGGCTCCAGGCTCTCACGACCGCCCAGCGTTCGCTCCTCCACGACGTGTCCCACGAGCTGCGCTCGCCGCTGGCGCGCCTGCAGGCCGCCATTGGCCTCGCCCGCCAGAACCCGCAGAAGCTCGAGAGCTCCCTGGACCGAATCGAGAGCGAGGCCGGGCGGGTGGACGAGCTGGTGGGCCAGCTGCTGACCCTGTCGCGCCTGGAGACGATCTTCGAGCCCTTCTACCGCGGGTCCCAGGGCCGGCCCGGCCGCGGCTTCGGCCTCGGCCTCGCCATCGCGCGCCGCGCCGTCGAGGCCCGCGGCGGCCGGGTGCGTGCCACCAACCGGCCTGGCGGCGGGCTGATGATCGAAATGTCGGTGCCGCTGGGCTGAACGGAGACCTTGGCGCAGACTGGACGACGGCCTACCCCGATCGATCGGACACGTCCAGCCCCGACGGCGGCTCCGCCGATCGCTCTTCGGTGAGCCGCTCGAACCTCTGGCGCAGGTCGGGCAGGTACGCGGCCAGGACCGCGAACTCCTGCTTGGGCAGGCTCAGGACGTCCATGCTCCGCGCGCAGCGGACGCTGGCGTTGCGCGTCGTCTCTTGCACCAGGGCCATCTCCCCG
>JAJDNV010000210.1 GCA_022340545.1 Acidobacteriota bacterium
GCCCGTTTCTAGAACAGTCTTGGCGAGGCAACAACGGGCCGGAGGTGGGCAACCCGAACCTCGTGGCCGGTCTTCTTCGTGGCCATCGGAATCGGCTTCAGGTACCTCTTCCTCACGGGGGGCATGCGGCGCTCACGCACCTCAGCGACTCTTCGTCGCGCACCCAGAGGACCGGTTTCTTGTTCGGTCTCGGCCGACAAGCCGAGATGGAGTAGAAGGCACCGGCCCTGGCGTTGAACCGAACACGACGTCGGACTCGGGACGAGCGTCTTCCCTCTTGTGCAGATCGCCACGAGCGCAGTCGCGGGAGTCGATCGTCAGTGTGTGGGCTCGACTCCCATCGCTCGACAGAGTCGAAGCTCGGCCTTTCGTGCCGCCAGACGGGAGTCGACTCGCCTGAGCGACTGCGCGAGGGCGCTGCGGTGGGCGTCCAATAGCTCGAAGACAGGCATCTCCCCGGCCTCGTAGGCTGCTCGTGCGACGACGAAGAGCCGCTCGCCGGAGGGCGCCTCGGCCAGCGCGGCCTCGGCCTCGCGAAGGGCGCGCGTCTCGGCGAGAGCACTGCCAAGCCGAGCTTGCGCCTCCTGAAGGAGCACGTCGCGGCGCGCACGCAGGAGCGCGGCCTCGACCTGAAGGGACGCTCGTTCCCCTTGTTGCCGATCGAAGAGGGGCAGCGTCACGCTGACACCCACTGCGGGTCCGGACTCACAGAATCCGAGGACACACTGCGTCTTCCGCCCGACGACGATGGCGGGTTGGGGATAAGCGCGCCGACCCGCCGCCCGTCCGAGGAGCTCACGCCGCTCCGCCTCGGCGGCCAGCGCCTCGACGTCGCCTCGCCCCGCCAGCGCCGACGGCAGAAGCAGGCTCTCGGGCGGAGCCGGGCCCGGCTCGAGAGTGCCCTCCGCCACGAGGGGAGGAGCGGTCGGCAGACCAAGGCGGGAAGCCAGGACCGCCCGCGCGCCCGCGAGCGCCGCCCGGGCCTCGAGGCGCTGGGCCACAAGATCGGCATGTTCTCCCTCCACCTTCATCAGGTCATAGCCCGAGGACTCTCCCGCCGCCGCCCGGGCGCGGACCGTTCGGGTGAGATCGTCGAGACGGCCGAGGGCCGTCGCGAGCATCGCGTCCCTCTGCTGCGCGGCGAGGACCTCGAGGAACGACTCGCGCACCAGGGTCCGGCGCTCGATCCAGGCCTGCCGGGCGCTCGCCTGCGCGGCGGCGAGTGCGGCGCGGGCGGCGGAGCGCTCGAGGCCAAGGTGGCCACTCAGGGGCAGCGGCACCGTCAGCGCCAGGACGCGCTCCATCTCGTCGCCCGCGGCCTCGCGCTCGAAGACGAGCTCGGGGTTGGGCCACAGCCCTTCGCCTCGGCTCTCGGCCTCGACGCCCTCCACCTCGAGCGCGGCCGCCCGGGCCTGGGGGGCCTGCTCGGCCAGCTCGAGGGCCTCTTCCAGGGTCAGCCTCCGCTCCTCCCCCGCCGCGGCAGGCTGCGTCGCCACGAGCAGGCTCACCACAAGCCCGAACGGAAGGCTGCCATGAGCGAGGCGAACTCGCAGTTGCAGGCGCTCAAACCACATCGGGAGCCTCCTCTCCGGCGAACCAGCGATAGGCGGTGGGAAGCACGAGCAGCGTCAGCAGGGTCGATGTGACTAATCCTCCAATGACCACTGTCGCGAGGGGTCTCTGGACCTCGGCTCCCGAGCCCGTGGCCAGGGCCATGGGAAGGAACCCCAGCGAAGCGACCAGCGCGGTCATGAGGATCGGTCGAAGACGCGCCTCCGCCGCGCGCCGGGCCGCGGCCAGAGGCGAGAGCCCCTGCCCCCGGAGGGTCCTGATGAAGGACACGAGAACGATGCCGTTCAACACCGCCACGCCGAAGAGCGCGATGAACCCCACGCCGGCAGAGATGCTGAAGGGCAGCCCGCGGAGGAGAAGCGCGAAGATCCCTCCCGTCGCGGCCATCGGAACGTTGAGGAAGATGAGGAGCGCTGGCCGAGCCGACCCGAAGAGCTGATGGAGCAGCACGAAGATGAGGAGCAGGGCCAGCGGCACGGCGAACAGGAGCCGCCGAGTCGCCGAGACCAGGTGCTCGAACTGCCCGCCCCATTGGAGGTAGTAGCCGGACGGGAGGCTCAGCCCGCGGGCCAGCACGCGCCGCGCCTCGGCCACGAAGCCGGCGAGGTCACGGCCCTCCACGTTCGCCTCCACCAGGATTCGCCGGCGGGCGGCCTCACGGCTCACCTGGGCCGGACCCTCGCGGATCTCGATGCTCGCCACGTGCGAGAGGGGAAAGGCGCCGCCCACCCCGATGCCCACGGGAACGGCGGCCAGCGAGCCGGCCTCCGCACCAAGGCCCTCGGGCAGGCGCACGACTATGTCCCACCGACGACGCCCCTCGAACACGCTGCCCACCCTCCGACCGGCGCGCAACGCCTCGGCCACGGCCAGGACGTCGTCGACGCTGGTCCCCAGGCGCGCGGCGCGGGCGCGGTCGACGCGGAGCTCCAGCACCGGCTGGCCGGCCGTCGGCTCCACGCGGACGTCGACCGCTCCCGGAACCTCGCGCAGGAGGGCCGCGATCTCCTCGGACTGGTCTGCGAGGACGTCGAGGTCGTCGCCGAAGAGCTTCACGCCGACGTCGCTGCGGACGCCGGCCACGAGCTCCTCGAACCGGTCCTCGATCGGCTGGCTGAAGCTCACGACCCCGGTGCCCGGGGCCTCCCGCTCCAGGGCGTCCCGCATGGCGGCCACCAGCCGGTCGTGGTCGAGCCCGGGACGCCACCGGGAGCGCGGGCGTAGGGAGATGAAGGCGTCGCCGGTGTCGAAGCCCACGGGCTCCGTGGCGAGGTCCGGGCTCCCGGTCCGGGTGGTGATGCTCTCCACCTCTGGGAAGCGAAGCAGCACCCGCTCGACACGGGTGGTGGCCGAGAGCGCCTCAGCGAGCGAGACGCTCGGGAGACGGAAGGGACGGATGACGAGGTCCCCCTCGTCGAGACGTGGCACGAACTCGGCTCCCAGCAGCCCGGCACATCCCAGGGCGGCGGCGAAGGCCGAAGCCGCCAGGAGCACGGTGGCGAGGGGGCGCCGCATGGACCACTCGAGGGCCGGCCTGTGCAGGCGTCGCGCCGCCCTCAGCAGGGCCGTCTCCCGCTCCGCGATTGGGCCGCGGAAGACGAGAGCGCAGAGCACAGGCACGAGGGTGAGAGCCAGGACGAGAGACGCCGCCAGGGCGAACACGACCGTGAGGGCCATGGGGCGGAACATCTTGCCCTCGACGCCTCCCAGGGTGAGCACGGGCACGTAGACGAGGAGGATGATTCCGACGCCGAAGGCCACGGGACGAGCCACCTCCAGGGCGGCGGCAAGGACCCGCTCGCGGCGCGCCGTCCGATCCCGCTCGGGCGACTCCGACAGGCGGCGCACGATGTTCTCCACCATCACCACCGACCCGTCGACGATCAGACCGAAGTCGATGGCGCCGAGGCTCATCAGGTTCCCGGAGACGCCGGCCCGCGTCATCCCCAGAAACGCGGCGAGCATCGAGAGCGGGATGGCGCTCGCCACGATCAGACCGCCGCGCAGGTGGCCCAGCATGAGCAGCAGCACCGCGACCACCAGGAGGCCACCCTCGACGAGGTTCGTGGTGACGGTGCGAATCACCCGGGACACGAGGGCCTGCCGATCGTAGACGGGGACGACTCGCACTCCCTCGGGGAGCGAGGGACCCAGGGCGGCGATCTCCTTCTTGACGCGGCCCACCACCTCCCGCGCGTTGGCTCCGGCGATCATCATGACGGTGCCCATCACCGCCTCACCTTTGCCGTCGCGTGTCACGCCGCCGACGCGGAGCTGGCTCCCCACCCGCGCTTCGCCGAGCTCACCGAGCGGCACGCCCCCTCCGGGGGTCGGCACCGCGATCCGCTCGAGGTCCGCGGTCGTCTCGATCCGTCCCCGGCCGCGCACCACGTAGGCCTCCCCCGCCTTCTCGATGACGCCGCCGCCGCGGTCGGCGTTGTTCCTCTCGACGGCCTCGAAGACCTGGGGCAGGGTCACACGGTGAGCGGCGAGCCTCGCCGGATCCACGACGACCTGGTACTGCCGGACCTCTCCCCCCACCGTGTTGACCTCGGCCACCCCCGGGACATGCCGCAGCCGGGGCACGACCTCCCAGTCGAGGATGGACCGCAGCTCCATGAGCGACCGCCCGTCGCCCTCGACGACGAAGTGGAAGATCTCGCCGAGGCCCGTGCTGGGCGGGCCCATTTCCGGCCGCTCCACGCCAGCGGGTATCTCCTCCTGCGCCACCGCGAGGCGCTCGGCCACGAGCTGACGCGCGAGGTAGAGGTCGGTGTCGTCATCAAAGACGACGGTGACGGCCGAGATCCCGTAGCGCGAGACCGACCGGAGCTGGGCGAGGCGGGGGAGGCCCCCCATGGCCTCCTCTACCGGACGGGTGATCAGCTGCTCCACCTCGAGGGGACCCAGCGCGGGGGCCCGGGTGAGGATCTGCACCTGGACGGTGGTGACGTCCGGCACCGCGTCGATGGGCAGCTCGGCGACCGCGGCGGCGCCGGCCACGACGAGCAACGTCGCGCCGACGAGGACCAGGAACGGGTGACGGAGGGAGGACTCGACGAGGCGGACGATCACTCTTCGTTCTCCGCGGCGATCGAGGACTCGAGAAGCTCCGACTTCAGGACGAACGCCCCCCGCGAGACGACCCGCTCGCCCTCACGGAGCCCGCGGGTCACCTCGACGTGGCCGCCGGCCTCGCGCCCGGTCTCCACCGGACGCAGCTCGAAGGTCCCGGAGCTCGTCTCCACAAACACAGCGGTCACTCCGGAGAAGCGCTGGATGGCGTCGCCCGGGACCGCGGTCCCTTCGGTGGGGGGTTTGGTGAGGGGCAGCTCCGTCGAAACGAAGAGGCCGGGCCGAAGTTCGCCTCCCCGGTTGTCGAGAATGATCCGGACCTGCAGGCGGGCCGTGGCCACGGCCACGACCGGCTCGACGACGTCGATCCGACCCGGAAACACGACGCCCGGGAAGGCGGGGCTCCGCACCTCGACGGCGCCTCCGGAGTCGATCGTTCCGACGGTGGTGACGGGGACCTCCACCAGCGCCCAGACCCGCGAGAGGTCTCCGACGACCGCGAGGGGCGTCTCCCTCGCCACCAGCCCCCCCTCGACCGCCGAGACCTCGAGAACCGTGCCCTCTATGGGCGCGACGACCTCGAGCCGCCCGTCTTGGCGTGAGGGGTCCAGCCCCAGCCGCCGCATGTCCTGACGTGCGGCCTGCGCCTCGGCCGACGCGGCCTCCGCCTCCACCCGGCGCCTTTCTGTCTCCGATCGGCTGATGGCCTCGATGGCCAGGAGGCCTTCGGCCCGTTGCAGCGCTTCGCGGGCGACGCTCTCTCTCCCGACGGCGGCGGTGAGACGCGAAAGGACGGCGGAGGCCTCGGCGCTCTCGATGACGAAGAGCACCTCGCCGCGTCCCACGCGGGCCCCGACGTCCGCGGACACGCGTTCGACGCGTCCCTCCACCGGTGTCCGCACGGTGACACTTCGTCGCGCGTTCGGCGCCACGAAGCCGGCGGCCGGAGCCGAGGGGTGAAAGCTGGAACGCGAGGCGGTGACGATCTCGAGCCCCGCGGCGGCGAGGGCTTCAGAGGAGAGCCGGATCACGTGCGGCCCTTCGGCGCGCGGGGCGCGATCGGACACATGCTCTTCGGGTTGACAGGCGAGTGCGGCGAGGCTGACGACCAACGCGAGATGCCTCACGGAGGACCTCCCGGTGACAGGAAGACACGGACCGAGCGCCGCCGCCGGCTGGTGGCGACGGCGCCATTGCGGTGAGCTACTAGCTCTGGAAGGGTCTCGGCGGATGAAATGGGCTCGCCACGAAACCGCGTGCCAAGCCGGCCTCGGGCAGGGGGTCGACGTGCTCGTCGCGGGGCGGCCCCAGGTCGGCGGGCTGCTTCGGGGCGACCACGATGGAGCGCGCGCAGAAGAACTCCGCGTCCGGGCTCTGATCCCCCTTCTCAGCGCCCCCCGGGCCGGACCCGTGAGTGGATCCCTGGCGCGCGTGTTCAAAGGCGAAGGGCGGCGACCCATCGACGAGGTCGAAGGCGAACAGGGACAGCAGCAACAGACCCGCGACGCGCAGGAATCGTATCCGCGCCGCTCGTCGGTCCGAGTCAGCGTAGGGGGGCATCCTCGTCAGTCGCGTCGACGCGCGCCAGTATACATCGCCCGATGGAGGAAGGCGGAGGTTGCCGAGCCCGCTCTTCCACGACCCTCCCCGACCCGAGGGGACAGCATCCATTGGCGGGAGTCGTGGCGGAAGCGGGTGGGA
>JAJDNV010000220.1 GCA_022340545.1 Acidobacteriota bacterium
GAAGACCGTCTCCAGGTCCAGTTGGGCGAGCGTCTTCCGGGGCAGCCTGTCGAGCGTCAGCTCTCTCATCAGATCACTTCCCTGGGCATGCGGTAGAGTCATGTTTATCCTGCCTGGCGGGGAGATCGTCCAGTACGCTGAGGAATCCAGGTCTCCAGCGTTGCCGAGGCCGGGGTCATGCGAGGATCCGCCAAGAGATCTTCCATAATACTGGCGCCATGACCCGGCTCCACCCGGAGGGCCCGCCATCTCCCGCCGACCGTTCCGCGTCGGTCGGCGAGGAGCAACTGCTCCAGCGGCGCCTGGGTCTGTGGAGCGGCCTCGCGTTCGGGGTGGGCGCGGTGTTCTACGGAGTGGCCCAGGTGATGGTTGCGGTGGGCCTGGAGAGAGCCTGGCCGCTCTCCGGCCATGCGGTCTACGGGGCCATGCTGGTGCTCGTGGCCGGCATGTGGCTCTACTGCCGGAGGGACCGCCGACCCCGTGCCAGCCTCCGCACCATCGACGTGCTGATAACGCTGTTTCTCGCGGCCTGGAATCTCGTCATGCCCGTGGGCACCATCCCCGAGCCTGAGGCCCAGGTGACGGTGATGCTCCTGGCCGCAATGTTCACCCTCTACGCGCGGTCGATCTTCATTCCCAGCACCGCCCTGAGGACCTTCCTGGTGAGCGTGGCGGCGGCGACTCCCGTCGCTGTCTACTCGGTGATGACCGAGGCCGCCCGGCTCAGCGTATGGAAGGTGGCGTGGCTGGCGGCGGCCGTCACCGTCTCGACCGCCGGCTCGGGGGTGATCTACGGCCTGCGGCGCGACATCAGTCGGGCCCGGCGCCTGGGCCAGTACACCCTCGAAGAGAAGCTCGGCGAGGGAGGGATGGGGGTCGTCTACCGCGCCCGGCACGCGCTTCTTCGGCGGCCGACCGCGATCAAGCTGCTCAAGCCGGACCGGGTCGGCGAGGCCAGCCTTCGACGCTTCGAACGGGAGGTGCAGCTCACCGCGAGCCTGAGCCACCCCAACACGGTGTCGGTCTACGATTTCGGCCTCACGTCCGACGGCGTCTTCTACTACGTGATGGAGTATCTCGACGGGCTGACCCTCGACCAGGTCGTGGCGGGTGACGGGCCGCAAACCCCCGGGCGGGTGGTGCACGTGCTCCGGCAGGTCCTGGGTGCCCTCGCCGAGGCGCACGGCATCGGCCTCATCCACCGCGACATCAAGCCGGGCAACATCATCGTCAGCGAACGCGGAGGCCTGCCCGACGTCGCCAAGGTCGTCGATTTCGGCCTCGTCAAGGACCTCGAGACGCCCGACGGCCTGAGCCACGACGGCACCCTCATCGGGACACCGCTGTACCTCGCTCCCGAGGCCATCCGCTCACCCGGGGTCGACCACCGCTGCGACCTCTACTCGCTCGGGGGCGTCGCCTACCTCCTCCTGACGGGACAGCCCGTCTTCGACGGAGCGACGGTGATCGAGATCTGCAGCCATCATCTGCACACGCCTCCCATCCCTCCCTCGGAGCGGCTCGGGCGCCCACTTCCTCGGGATCTCGAGGCGTGGGTTCTCTCGTGTCTCGAGAAGGAGCCGGCCCGGCGGCCACCGACGGCGGCCGCGGCCGGCGAGGCGCTCGAGCGCTGCGACGTCGGCGACGGCTGGACTCCGGACCGCGCCCGGGGGTGGTGGCGCGAGCGGGGCCAGGCGTTGCGCGGAGCCCGCGCAGGACGCAGCGAGCCCAGCGGCGCCACGCTCACGCTGCCGTTGGAGCGGGCGGCGTCGCCCTGACCGCCGCGGCCGCCGCCCCCTACTGTTCGAGTCGTCGCACGCGCGTGCAGGCGGGCTTGTGGCCTCCGGCACACGCTTTCTGGTAGAACGGAAGCGCCTTCATTGGATCGCGCGCGGCCTCCCAGGCGAGACCGACCTCGTGACAGGCCGCTGCGACGTCGCCTTGACACGCGCGGCTGAAGAGCGTGAAGACCTGACGGGTTCTCGTTGCGGTGCCACGCTCCAGGAGGCGCGCCAGGCGGTAGCAGTCCGGGGCGATGCCGCTGTCGCAGGTACGGGCGTAGAGTGCCTTCGCCTCGTCGAGGTCCTGCCCGATCACGTCGCCGGAGTCGAGCATCGCGGCGAGGCGGCTGCAGCCCGGCACCGAGTCCGCCTCGCAGGCCTCACGGAACAGCGCCGCCGCTTGATTCAGATCCTGCCGGACCGCCCCTCCCTTGTGGAACAGCGCCCCGAGCGTGACGCAGCCGCGAGGATCGCCCTCCGTGCAGCCCTTGCGAAGCAGGGTCACGGCCTGCGAGAGGTCGCGTGGGACACCCTGGCCCCGGGACATCAATACCGCGAGCTCGTAGCAACCCTGCCCGACCTCGCCGTCGCAGGCCTGACGGAGGAACCCGGCCGCCTTCGAGAGATCGCGGGTCACGCCCGCTCCGTCCCGGTGGAGCTCACCGAGGCCGAGACAGCCCCGAGGCGCCCCGCCGTCGCAGGCCTGCGCGAAGAGCCCCCGCGCCTGCACGGCGTCCTGGGCGACGCCGTCGCCCCGCTGGAAGGCCGCCCCGAGCGTGGCGCAGGCCGCGGTGCGTCCGCCGTCGCAGGCCTTCCGCGCGAGCGTCACCGCCCGGGCCGGGTCCCTTTCGACCCCCCGGCCGTCGACGTACATCTCCGCAAGGAGATGGCAGCTCGCGAGGTCATCGCCGTCGCAGCCCTGCTCGAACAGGGCGGCGGCCCGGCCGTCGTCCTTCGCCATCGGCGAGCCCGAGAGATACATGAGCCCGAGACGTCCGCACGACGTGGCGAATCCCCCCTGGCACGCGCGGTCGTAGAGCTCGGCCGCCCGGCCCAGGTGCCGATCCAGCTCCTCCCCGGCCTCCAGCATCTGGGCGAGCTCGGCGCAGCCCGCGGCAACGTCCCACGTGCAGACCTGCTGGTAGAGGGCCGCGGCCTTCTCGATGTCCGGCTTGGTCCCCTGGCCGGCGCGGTAGCGGTGGGCCATCTCCAGACATGCCGGGGCCAGTCCCAGATCGCACGCCTTCTCGATGTAGTCGGTCGACTTCTCGGCATCGCGCTTCACGCCCTGACCCTCGGCATACATCTCGGCGAGCCGAACGCAGTCCGGGGCCTGCCCGTCCTTGCACGACTTCTCGAGGGCCTTGCGCTCGTCCTCCGGGGTCTGCGCCGCGACGGCGGATGCGATGAGCAGGACGACGGCGATCCGGGCGGGCATGATGGCCTCCTTCGCTGCCTGAGTCTACGCCGGACCGGGGTCTTCATCCATGATTCGTTGCCACCCGAGGACGCCGGCTCTTGCCAGGGGGGGCAGAGTGGGCTAGGTTGGCGCCCCATGCCGGACATCTCGAACGTGCTCTCTCTAGAGGGCCGGGTCGCGGTCGTGACGGGCTCCGGGCGGGGCATAGGAGAGGCCACCGCCCGCCTGCTCGCGCGGGCCGGCGCCCACGTGGCGCTCCTGGACCGCGACGGGGCCGGGGTCACGCGCACCGCGGAGGCCATCGGGCTCGAGGGTGGAGAGGCCCTCTCCTTCACGAACGACATCACCGATTCGTTTGCGGTAGAGCGCACCTTCGACCGGGTGATCGAGGAGTGGGGCCGGATGGACGTTCTCGTCAACAACGCGGGGGCGCTGAGCGAAGCACCCCTCGACGACCTGACGGACGAGGATCTCGAGGAGTCGCTCGACATCAACCTGCGCGGCACCCTCGTGTGCACCCGGGCCGCGGTGCCCCACATGCTGGCGCAAGGAAGCGGTCGCATCCTCTCCGCGGCGTCCATGTCCACTCGCATCGGGGCGGTCGGGCTGACCGCCTACGCGGCGGGGAAGGCGGCGGTCGTGGGCATGACCCGAACCTGGGCCCGGGAGCTGGGCCCGAAGGGGATCACCGCCAACGCCGTCGCGCCTGGTCTCATCGACTCCGAGACGACGCGCGCGGTCCCGGCAGGGGAGCTCGAGGCGACCCTCGCCCGCCTGCCGGCGCGGCGCGTGGGACGACCGGACGAGGTCGCGGCGGTCTACCTCTTCCTCGCCTCCGACCTCGCGTCCTTCATCAACGGCGCCGTCGTCGGCGTGGACGGAGGATTGCTCCAGGTCTGAGAGACCGACGCGTTCCTCACCAAGCCAGCCAGACCGGGTTCCAGCGCGCGACCCCCCGTGGGGCTCGGCGTGCACCCCGCCTGCGGGCCCGACAGCCTCGAAGTGAAGCAGGGTCCTCGCCGGGGCCCCGCCCGCCGAGCCCGGGCCGCGCGCTCTCCCTCGCACCCAGTAGCGCGCCTCATTCAGCGGTTTCGCTCTCGCAGGGCCTGGCGGGTCTCACGCTCGATGTCGCGGCGCTTGATGGTCTCTCGCTTGTCGTGGGCCCGCTTGCCCCGACCGAGCCCGATCTCGAGCTTTACCTTTCCCCGGCGCAGATAGGCCCGCAGCGGGACGAGCGTCAGCCCCTTACCCGTCACCTTGGCCCCGAGCTTCAGGATCTCCCGCTTGTGCAAGAGGAGCTTGCGGTCGCGTTCGGGGACATGGTTCATCTGGTTGCCGTGGCTGTAGGGGGCGATGCGGCAGCCCACCAGAAAGAGCTCGCCGCCGCGAAGCTCGACGTAGGAGTCACTGAAGCTCAGCCCGCCCTCGCGGATGGACTTCACCTCGGTACCGGACAGGGCTATGCCGGCCTCGGCGCGTTCCAGCACGTGGTACTGGAAGAACGCCTTGCGGTTGGTGGCGAGGACTCGCTCGCCTCCCTCGGGCCTGGCCATGGCCCTATGTTAGCCCGGCCCCGCGGCCTGACATCCTTTGACGCCCCCTTGCAGCAAGTGACCGCGGCCCGGGGGGTGGGGTGGTAGATTCTGGGGGAATGAGCAGCATCGAGAAGCGGCTCGCCGCCGGCGGCGACTCCCGGGGACGGGTCGTCTCGATCTTCGTCGGGGCGGTATTGCTGCCCTCGATCGCGCTGTCCGTGCTCTCCTTCAACGCGGTCCCCAAGCAGGCCGAGAACCTGAAGATCAGCCTGAAAGAGCAGGCGAAGAAGGTGCTCTACTACGTGGAGCAGGATCTCGAGACCACGGCCCGGGCCCAGGCCCTCGAGGCGGCGCGCGTCGTGGGCCCGGAGCGGCTGCTCGAGGGCCGGCCCAAGGTGGTGCGGGCCGCCCTGCGCGAGGGCGGGCTGGACGACACCATGTTCGACTCGCTGCGGCTCGAGGCCTGGGCGCCGGTGAGCGAAGAGAAGGGGTGGGCCGAGCCCGGCGGCGACGACGTGCGGGCCCTGCGGGAGGCGCTCCAGGGCCTGGACATGCCCGAGGTGGGCGGGGGGGAGGACTCGGTTCCCCTCGAGACCCACGGGGGCGAGAAGCTCGGGATGGTCCGCTTCCGATTCTCCTGCGACTACGTCCACCGGAAGCTGGTCCACGATTTCTTCGAGAGCGAGTTCATCAACCCCGAGGAGGCCTGGGTGATCCGGGTCACCGAGCCTGGGGGAGAGCTCCTGTACGAGAACGCCCCCACGCCGGACGGCCGCTTCGAGGTCAAGCGGGTCATGTCCGCGCCCTCCTTCGAGGGGGTGGTGCTGCTCCTGCGGTACCGGGATCGATCGATCGAGGAGGAGGTTCGCCGTCTCGCCCTGACGAAGACCGCCCTCATCGGCTTCATCGACGTCATGCTCCTGGCCGGTCTCTTCCTCGTGTACGCCAACGTCCGCCGCGAGCTTCATCTCTCGCGACTCAAGAGCGACTTCGTGGCCAACGTGAGCCACGAGCTCAAGACGCCGCTCGCGCTGGTCCGCCTCTTTGCGGAGACGCTCGAGCTGGGGCGGGTCCCGAGCGAGGACAAGGCGCAGCAGTACTACCGGGTCATCAACAAGGAGAGCCAGCGCCTGACCCAGCTCATCAACAACATCCTCGACTTCTCGCGGATCGAGGCCGGCCGCAAGGAGTACCGCTTCCGGCCGACCGACGTCGGGGCGGTGGTTCGCGATGTCGTGGAGGCATACCGCTTCCCGATCGAGCAGCAGGGCTTCGAGGTCGAGGTGAACGTTGCCGAGGACCTGCCCGAGATCGTCGTCGATCCCGAGGCGCTGTCACAGGCGCTCCTGAACCTCGCCAACAACGCGATCAAGTACAGCGGCGAGGGGAGGCACCTGGCACTGGACGTCCGCCGGCGGGGCGACGACGTCGTCATCTCGGTCTCGGACCGGGGAGTCGGGATCCCGAGGCCGGAGCAGAAGAAGATCTTCGAGAAGTTCTACCGTGTAGAGAACACCCTCATCCACACGACCAAGGGAAGCGGCCTGGGCCTGGCCCTGGTTCAGCACATCATGGACGCACACGGCGGGAGCATCGAGCTGGAGAGCGAGCCCGGGAGGGGCAGCACCTTCCGTCTCGTCCTGCCGCTGTCCCCGGGGCGGCGCGCCGGTGGTCCCGGTGCATAGGCATTCGATCCAGACCGTCGGAGGCGACGGCAAGCAGGCAACGCCATGAGCAAGATCCTCATAGTCGAAGACGAGCCGGACATGGTTCTCGGGCTGAAGGACAACTTCGAGTTCGAGGGGTACGAGGTGATCACCGCCACCGACGGGGAGTCGGGCCTCGAGCGGGCCCGGTCGGGGAAGCCCGACCTGATCGTCCTGGACGTGATGCTGCCCCGCCTCTCCGGCCTGGAGGTCTGCAAGACGCTCCGCGGCGAGGGCTGGGAAGGGCCCATCCTCATGCTCACCGCCCGCGGACAGGAGATCGACAAGGTGGTCGGCCTCGAGCTGGGCGCCGACGACTACGTCACGAAGCCCTTCTCGATCCGCGAGCTGCTGGCGCGAGTGCGGGCGGTGCTCCGCCGGAGCGAGGGCGGCAAGAAGCGCCTCTCGCACTACTCCTTTTCGGACGTGGAGCTCAACTTCGAGTCCTATGCCGCCACGAAGGGGGGCGAGACCCTGGAGCTCAGTCCCCGGGAGTTCGAGCTGCTGCGCTATCTCATCGAGCGGAAGGGCGAGACCGTCACCCGCGACCAGCTTCTCGAGGACGTCTGGGGATACGACTCCTATCCGTCGACCCGGACCGTCGACACCCACATCGCCAAGCTCCGGGCCAAGATCGGCGACAGTGGCTCCGAGCCCCGGTGGATCCTGACGATCCACGGGATGGGCTACAAGTTCATCGATCCATCGTGATCCCGATTCCTGCCACCGCCGCGCCGGCGGCCACCGCCGAGCCGGCGGAGGCCCCACCGGCGATACCCCTTGCCCTGGTGGTGGGGGACCTCCCCCTCCTCCGGGGCGAGAGCGGGCTGGGAGCCACGGTCGACGCGCGCCCGACCGACCCCGGCGACGCGCTGCACCGGATCGAGAGCGACTCTCCCGAGCTGGTTCTCCTGGACGGACGCCTGCCGGAGGACACCCTGACCTCGGTTCTCGAGCGGGTGGGACATCCCGAGCGGCCGGATCGGCCGGCGGTCATCGTCGTCACCGAGGGCGGGCGCCGCACGCACGTCGAGAGCCGCCTCATCGACCACGCTGACGACTTCGTCAACGGCGCGCTGGGGCCGGAGGTCCTGCTCGCCCGCATCCGCACCGCGTTGCGGGTGCGCGCGGTCCTGGGTGAGCTGGCCCGCAAGAACGCGGAGCTCGAGACGCTCTCTGCCCGCCTCGAGAAGATGGCGGGGCGGATGGCCCAGGAGCTGCGCCTCGCCTCCCAGCTCCAGCGGGCCCTCCTGCCGCCACCCCTGCACCACCCGCGGCTCGACCTCGCCGCGGAGTTCATCCCGGCCCGCGAGATCGGCGGCGACTTCTACGACGTGGTTTCGCTCGACCACGGTCGGCTCGCGGTCACGCTGGCCGACGTGATGGGAAAAGGCGTCCCGGCCGCCCTCCTGGCCGCCAACCTCAAGGCCTGCCTGCGGGCCCAGGTCCACGAGGCGGCCGATGATCCCGGGGAGACGATCGCCCGGGTGAACCGCATCTTCTGGGACGTCACGCCGCGGGGGCTCTTCGCGACGCTGTTCTTCGGGATCTTCGACTTCGAGGAAGGCCGCCTGGCCTACGTCAACGCCGGCCACGAGCCGGGGGTCGTCGTCAGG
This sequence comes from Acidobacteriota bacterium, assembly GCA_022340545.1. Lineage (GTDB taxonomy): Bacteria > Acidobacteriota > Vicinamibacteria > Fen-336 > Fen-336 > JAJDNS01. Next base: position 8,059 of record JAJDNV010000220.1, read on the forward strand.
GCCGACGCCCCCCCCGAGCTGCTCGACGCGGGGGGCACCGTCATCGGCCTCTTCGAGGACTCGACCTACGCCACCGGCGAGACCCGGGTGACACCGGACGACCGGCTCGTGCTCTTCAGCGACGGGCTGGCCGACCGCAGCTCGCCCTCGGGGGAGCTCTTCGGCGCGCGGCGGCTTCGGGAGGCGGCGGTGAACTCCGGCCACGATGCCGTGCGGATCGCCCTGTACTCTCTCCTCGGCGAGGTCCAGGGCTGGTCGGGTGGCCGTCCAGCGGAGGACGACCAGACGCTCATCGTCGCGCAGGTTCGCTGAGGGGCCTAAGTCCTTCATGACTTGAACCTTAAGGGCCCGGCTGCTACAGTCGGAGGCGAGCGCTGGGATGGAGTACGTCTGCAGGGTCGGCACGCCTTCGGGAGAGGTCGTCGAGCGCACCTTCAGCGCCTCCGACGAGCGCTCGCTGCGTTCGGATCTGGAGCGGCAGGGCTTCTACCTGCTGGCGATCCGACGTGGACTCGGGGCGTCCGTCCTCCGGCTGCGTCCCCGCCGCGTGAAGCCGACGCTGCTTCTCGTCTTCGCCCAGGAGCTGGCGGCGCTGCTCAAGGCCGGACTGCCCCTCTTCCAGTCGCTGGACGTCATGCTGGAGCGGCAGAGCGACCCGGTGTTCCGGCAGTCGCTGGCGACCGTGCGAGAGAAGGTGAAGTCCGGCGTGGCCCTCTCCGATGCCTTCCAGCAGGAGGGCGAGCTCTACCCCCCGATCTTCGCCGCCAGCCTGGTGGCGGGGGAGCGGTCGGGGAGCCTGGACGGGGTCCTGCGGCGCTTCGCCCTGCACCTGCGCCTCAATCAGGCCCTGAAGAAGAAGGCGGTCTCGGCCTCGGTCTACCCCATCGTCCTGCTCACGATGATGGCCACCCTGGTTGCGGTCATGCTCGTCTACGTCATCCCCCAGTTCCAGGACTTCTTCGAGGGCCTCGGAGCGGAGCTGCCCCTGCCCACGCGCGTCCTCATGGCCGTGGCGGCCGCGATCCGTGCGAACCTGCTGTGGATCCTGATGACGGTGGGAATAGCCGGGGCGGGGCTCTGGTACTGGCTTCGACGGGAGGACTCGCCGGTCGCCCTCGACCGTGCGCTCCTCCGCCTGCCCTACTTCGGGGGCCTGATGCGGATGTACGCGACCTCGCAGCTGATGCGCACGCTTTCCACCCTGCTGGCGGGGGGCCTTCCCCTGCTCAACGCCATCCAGGTCGCGTCCGCCTCCGTCGGGAACCGGGCCATGTCGCAGGCCTTGCGAGGAGCGACCGACCGGATTCGTGAGGGGGCCAGCCTGACGACGGCGCTCGAGTCGACCGGGATGCTCGAAGCGCTGCCCCTCGAGATGGTGAAGGTGGGGGAGCAGACGGGGGCGCTCGGCGACATGCTGAACGCCATCGCCGATTTCTACGACGAGGAGCTCGACACGCGGATGGCCACGGTCCTCTCCCTCGTGGAGCCCGTGCTGCTCGTCGTCATGGCGGTGATCGTGGCCGGCATGCTGCTCGCCTTCTACCTGCCGATGTTCCAGGCCATCTCGGCCGTTCAGAGCGCGAGGTAATCACGTGGCGGACCCCCGTCTGATTCCCGAGGATGCCGCCGAGGCCCTCGCCTCCTCGACCGAGGAGGACGCCGCGCGTGAGCTCGCCGCGCGCTCCGGGCTCGAATACGTCGACGTCGCCTCGTTCGCACCCGACCCCGAGATCCTCAAGGAGGTGCCGGTCGAGCTGATGTTCCGGTACACGTTCCTGCCCTACCGCCGGGACGGGGAGCGCCTCGTGCTGGTGATGGCCGACCCCACCGACATCCCCGTGGTCGACGAGCTGAGCCTCATCCTGGAGTCGCCCATCCAGCCGGCGGTGGGCACCCCCTCGGCGATCCAGGAAGCGCTCAAGCGGGGACAGGGGACCCAGCGTGTCCTCGAGCAGGCCTCGGAGTCCTTCAAGATCCAGATCCTGCGCGAGGACGAGGACGGGGACGAGACCCTCTCGATCGACAAGATTCAGGCCGACGAGTCGCCCATCATCCGCCTCGTCGACTCGACGATCTTCGACGCCCTCAACCGTCGGGCCTCGGACATCCACATCGAGACCCGCGACAACGAGGTGGTCATCAAGTACCGCATCGACGGGGTCCTCCAGCCGGCGATGAAGCCGATCGCCCGGGAGCACCACGCGACCGTGATCAGCCGCATCAAGGTGATGTCGGAGCTGGACATCGCCGAGAAGCGGGTCCCCCAGGACGGCCGCTTCCGGGTCCGGCTCGGTGGTCGCTCGATCGACTTCCGGGTCTCGATCATGCCCTCGGTCCACGGCGAAGACGCGGTCATCCGCATCCTCGACAAGGAGAGCCTCTCCAAGCAGTTCGCCTCGCTGCGCCTCGACGTGCTCGGCTTCGACGAGAAGGAGCTCACCCACTTCCGGCGCTTCATCCGGGAGCCCTACGGGATGGTGCTGGTCACCGGGCCCACCGGATCGGGCAAGACCACCACGCTCTACGCGGCGCTGTCGGAGATCAAGACCGAAGAGGACAAGATCATCACGATCGAGGACCCCGTCGAGTACCAGCTCCGGGGCGTCCTCCAGATCCCGGTCAACGAGAAGAAGGGCCTGACCTTCGCCCGCGGCCTGCGCTCGATCCTGCGCCACGACCCGGACAAGATCATGGTGGGGGAGATCCGGGACGCCGAGACCGCGGAGATCGCCATACAATCGGCGCTCACCGGCCACCTCGTCTTCACGACCGTCCATGCCAACAACGTGATCGACGTCCTGGGGCGGTTCCTCAACATGAAGATCGAGCCCTACAACTTCGTCTCCTCGCTCAACTGCGTCCAGGCCCAGCGCCTCGTGCGGACGATCTGCACGCACTGCAAGCGTGAGATCCGGGCTTCGACGGAGGTGCTCCTCGAGTCGGGCCTCGACCCGGACACGTACGGCTCCGTACCCTTCTACGAGGGGGCGGGGTGCATCGAGTGCGGGGGGACCGGCTACGTGGGGAGGACCGCGATCTGCGAGCTCCTCGACGTGACCGACCGGATCCGGGAGCTGATCCTCGAGCGACGCTCGAGCGCGGACATCAAGCGGGCGGCGAGCGAGGAGGGCATGGTGTTCCTCCGCGAGTCGGCGCTGAACAAGGCGTTCGCGGGCAGGACCACCCTGCAGGAGATCAACAAGGTCACCTTCGTGGAGGTCACGTGAGGGATAAGCGTGGCCGACACGCGGATCTGCGGGTCGGCTTCGCACGACTCCGACGCTGGCTGTCGCGGACCCTGCTCGAGCCGGACTACCCGCTGGTGGCGGTGGAGGTCCGGCCGCGAGCCATCGCCGCGGTGCGGCTCGTCCGCGAGGGAGGCCGCCTCGCGCTGGGCGCGGCGACGGCGGTCGCGCTGCCCGACGGCGTGCTCGACGTCTCACTGACCCGCCCGAACATCGTCGATCCCGAGGGCTTCTCCGCCGCCCTGCGGACCGCGCTCGAGCGGGCCGGGGCCCTGTCGGGCGGGGCGGTCTCACTCGTGCTGCCCGACCCCACCGTCCGGCTCGCGCTGGTGTCGGCCGAGGGGCTGAAGGGGCGCCGACGCGAGGCGGAGGAGACAATCAGGTTCCGGCTGCACAAGGCCCTGCCCTTCGACGTGAGGGCGGCGCGCCTCGCCTGGGACGGGGCTCCTGACGCCAAGGTGCTCGTCGCGGTGGCCCTGAGCGAGGTCGTCGGCGGCTACGAGGAGGCCCTCGAGGCCCTCGGCTACCGTCCCGGGCTGGTGGAGGTCTCCACCCTGGCCCTGGCCTCGCTCGGCGAGGCCGAGACCGGGGAGGGAGACCGGCTGCTGGTGAACTGGGACGACACCTACGTGTCGTTCCTCCTCCTGCGGGGGTCGAAGCCTCTGCTGGTGCGGACGCTGCCCGGCGAGACGGGGACGCGCAGCGTCGCCCGTCAGGCCGCGAGTACCCTCCAGTTTCACCGGGACCGCCTCGGCGGGGAATCGCTGACCGACGTGCTTGTCCGCTCCGCCGCCATCGCTCCCGAGGAGGCGGTGGCGGCCCTCACCCCGGTGCTCGGACGGGAGCCGCGGCTCCTGCGGCCGTGGGCGGCGCTCGGGGAGGGCGAATCCGACCTTCCGGAGCAAGCGGTGGCCGGGGCCGCGGCGAGCGCCCTGCGGAGGGTGGCGTGAGGCGGCCGCTGAACCTCGCGCGACAGCCGTTTCGGAACGAGCGGCTACCCACTCTCGTCCTTCTTCTCGGTTGCGTCATCCTGCTCGGCCTGAGCGTGCGCCATGCCCTGGCCGCGCGGGATCTTCTTCCGGAGAGGACCTCCGGAGTCGACGGCGAGCTGGTGGCGCTCGAGGCCGAGGTGGTGCGCCTGCGGGCGGAGACCGACCGGCTTCGGACGGGAGGGATTCCCCCCGAGGCCCTGCAGGAGTGGGCGGTCGTTCGCGACCTGGTGGACCGTCGGGCCTTCTCCTGGTCCGAGCTCCTGGGTCACCTCGAGGAGGTGGTGCCGGCCAACGTCCGCCTCGTGTCGATCGCGCCCCAGAGCTCCGAGGGGCGGATCGAGGTGCGGTTCCGGGCCATTGGCCGGACCGTCGACGATGGGCTGGAGCTCCTCCAGGCCCTCCAGGACCAGGAGGAGTTCCGGGAGCCCTTCCTGACGACCGTGGTGGAGTCGAACGAGGGTGTCGACCTCAACTACACGGTGGACTACGCGCCCGAACAAGCCACGTCCGGAGAAGGGCGTTGAGCGCAGCGGGTCCGTTCTGGCGGCGGCGCCTCCTGCCGGTGTTCCTGATTCTCCTCGCCCTGAACCTCCTCGCGCTGGCGGCCTGGACCGTGCCCCGCACCCTGCGCCTGCGCAGCGCCACCGCCCGGGTCGCCGAGGCCCGGCAGACGGTCGAGCAGGAGCGAGCCCGGGCGGCGGAGGCGCGGGAGAGGGCCGACGCCATCGCAGCCAACACCCGGGATCTGGCCCGCTTCTACGAGAGCGTGGTGGACACCGAGCAGGCCGATCTTCTGCCGACGCTCGAGGACATCGAGGCGATGGCCCGGGCGCCCGGCCTCACCCCGGGCCGCCGCAACTTTCGGAGGGAGGAGATCGAGGGCGTGCCCCTCGAGAGGATCACGGTGGTGCTGCCCCTCGGAGGCTCGTACGAGCAGCTCGTGGGCTTCCTCGAGGAGGTCGAGCGCTCCCCCCGGTTCCTGACCGTGGAGCGGATCTCGTTGCGCGGCGACGAGGACAGCGAGGCCTCGCTGCAGGTGGAGATGAGCGCCTTCATGCGGCTGCCCCGGGGGGGAGGGACCCGGTGAGCGACCGGGGGGCACGCGGGGTGACGTACCTGGAGCTGCTGGCGACGGCCGTGATCCTTGCGATCCTGGCCTCGGCCATTCTGCCGCTGGGACGGGTCGCGCAGCGGCGAAACGACGAGATTGAGCTCCGGAGGGCACTCCGGACCATGCGCCGGGCGATCGACCAGTACAAGGCGGCGGTAGACCAGGGGCTGATCGGCGGCCCGGATGTCCAGCTCGGCAGCGAGGGGTATCCTGAGGACCTGGATGTGCTCGTCGAGGGCGTCAACCAGGTGGGGGCGGTGCAGCACAAGCTGAAGTTCCTCCGCCGGATCCCGGTGGACCCCATGACGGGAGAGACGGAATGGGGTAAGAGGTGCTACCAGGACGAGCCGGACAGCACCTCATGGTGCGGTGACAACGTCTGGGACGTGTACTCGACGAGCGGGGGGACGGCACTCGATGGGACGGAGTACTCGACCTGGTGAGAGAGCGGTGAATCCTTCGCCCGTCGTCTCAGCAGGGCAGGCTCAGGATGATCATGGGTTCACCCTGATCGAGCTGATCACGGTGGTGGCCCTCATCAGCATCCTCGCCGCCATCGCGCTCCCGAACTACCGGGTGGCGATCATCCAGGCGAGGGAGGCCGTTCTCAAGGAGAACCTGTTCCAGCTTCGCGACATGATTGACCAGTACTACGTCGACAAGGGTCAGTACCCGCCGACGCTGGACGCGCTGGTCGAGGACCGCTACCTGCGGAAGCTCCCGGAGGATCCCATCACCCGTGCCGCCGACTGGGAGGAGGTTTTCGCCGAGCCGGATCCGGATCGCCCGGGCGAGCCGCCCGGTGTCTACGACGTCCACAGTGCTGCGGAGGGGGTGTCGCTCGTGGGGACGCCGTACAACGAGTGGTGACGACAGGGATGGGGGCGAGGATGAGACGACACGGCCCGGTCCGGCTGGCGACGGCGGTGGTGCTCGCGGCCCTCCTCGGCGGCGGCTGTGCGGCCAAGTGGGCCTACCGGCAGGGGAACCAGGCGGCGGACCAGGGGGAGTGGGACGTTGCCGTGGCGCGCTACACCAAGGCTCTCGAGAAGGACCCGAAGAACATCGGCTACAAGATCGCGCTCGAGAACGCCCGGATCCAGGCCAGTGGCTACCACTACGACAAGGCGAAGATGCACATCGCCGCCAAGGACCTGTACAAGGCGGCGGAGGAGCTCGAGATCGCCAGCAACTACGACCCCTCCAACCGCTCGATGGCGGACGACCTGGTCCTGGTCCGGGAGCAGATTCGGAAGCAGGAGGAAGAGCAGAGAGAGCGCGATCGGTACGACGAGGTCAAGGCCCGGGCGGAGGCGGTGCGGGTGCCCCTCCCCGTTCTCTCGCCGCGCAGCCCCGTGCCGATCACCCTCAAGTTCCAGGACGCGAGTCTGGAGAAGATCTTCGACAGCCTGGGCCGGATCGCGGGGGTCAACATCCTCTTCGACGAGGGCTTCCGGGACAAGAAGTACTCGGTGAACCTCAGCGGGGTCACGTTCGAGGAGGCCCTCGAGCAGCTCACCTTCGTCAACCGGCTGTTCTACAAGGTCCTGGACCAGAACAGCCTCATCGTGGTGCCGGAGTCGCGCCAGAAGCGGGTGTCGTACAACGAGCTCGCGCTCCGGACCTTCTACCTCCAGAACGCCGAGCTGAACGACACCGTCAACCTGATCAAGACCCTGGCCAAGATGACGACCGTCGTCGGGAACCCCAGCCTCCGGGCCATCACCGCGGTGGGCACGCTGGATCAGCTGGCCATGGCCGAGCGGATCATCAAGCTCAACGACAAGGCCCGCGGCGAGGTGATCGTCGAGGTCAAGATCATGGAGGTGAGGAAGAACAGCCTCAAGCAGTGGGGCATCGACCTCTCCAACTACTCGGTGGGAACCTCGCTCTCGCCCACGGGGCAGGAGGGAGAGCTGAGCGAGGGCGGCTTCACCAACCTCCGGGCCCAGTTCCTGTCCTCGCTCAGCCGGGCGGACTGGGTGGTCAGCCTGCCCTCGACCGTGTTCTTCCGCTTCCTGCAGACCGACTCCACCGTGAAGCTCCATGCCGCGCCACGCCTGCGGGCGGCGGAGGGGAAGAAGGCCGAGCTGCGCGTGGGCACCGAGGTGCCCATCCCCGTCACCACCTTCGCCGCGGCCACGAGCGGGATCAGCACCTTCGCCCCCGCCACCAGCTTTCAGTACCGCAACGTGGGCGTGAACCTGTCCCTCACCCCCGAGATCAGCGCCAGCGGCGACATCACCCTCGAGGTCACCGCCGAGTTCAGCCTCCTCGGTGAGGACCGCGCAGTGAGCGGCGGAGAGAGCCCCCTCACCGTGCCCACCTTTCTGACCCGCAACGTCACGAACGTGATCCGACTCCGGGACGGCGAGACCGCCCTGATCGGCGGTTTGATCCAGGGCTCCGAGTCGGGCTCGGTAGGTGGGGCCCTCGGGGTGAGCAGCATCCCCATCATCGGGAGCCTGTTCGGGAACAACCAGAATCGGACCGACGATCAGGAGGTCATCATCTCCCTGACCCCGCGGATTGTCCGGGCCCCCAAAGTCACCGAGGACGATCTCATCCCCCTGCCCGTTGGCACCCAGGCGGTCCCGAAGGTCCAGGGAGCCACGCCGGGGCTGTTCGGGCCCCAGCCCGAGGCCGAGACCCCGGAACCGGCGGCCGCGACGACACCGACCCTGCCGTCGGTCGCCCCGGGAGCGGCCGAGGCCGAGGCCACGCGAACGTCCACCCGGGCGTCTCCACCCGGATCCTCACCGACCGGCTCCTTCCCGCCCCCGGCGGCGGCCCCCGCGGCCCCCGCGGCCCCCGGGGCCGCGGAGGCGGGGGCGGTGAGCGTGCTGTTGAGTCCCCCTGAGGTCGCGGTCCGCGCCGGACAGACCGGCAGCGTGGCGGTCGTGGTCGTGGGGGCGCAGGAGCTGGAGTGGGTGGAGCTCGTGGTGACCTGGGACCCGGGGCTGGCCGAGATCACCGAGGTGAAGCCGGGCTCACTCCTGACGCTCGACGGCGCCCCAGTGGCCGCGGCCCGCACCCTCGAGTCGGGGCGGGCGCGGGTGCGCTTCACCCGGTCGACCGGAGCCTCGGGGTCCGGGGCGGTGGCCGCGCTCACGGTGCGCGGCCTGGTCCCGGGATCGGGGACCTTGACGCTGGAGTCGGTGGCCGCCGGGAAGGCCGGGGCAGCGGTCCCGCTCACCCCGCCCGCCCCCGGCCGCATCGTTGTGACGGAGTGAGGCGAGGATGAGAAGAAGGGCGATGTCGAAGACGAAGTGGGCTCTCCTGGCGGTCCTCGCGATGACGAACATCACCTGTGGGGAGGCGCCGTTCGTCGCGGCGCCGGGCTCGTCGCTGACTCTCATTGCGAACCCGCCCTTCATCGTGGCCAACGGTGGCGTCTCGGTGATCTCGGCCCTCGTCATCGAGCCCGCCGGGACCCCCGCCCCGAACGGGACGGTGGTGCAGTTCTTCACGACCCTGGGGAGCATCGAGTCACAGGGCGAGACGAGGGACGGCGTCGCCCGGGTCAACCTGGTGGCCGACAGCCGCTCGGGGACCGCCACGGTGACCGCCGCCAGCGGGTCGGCCGAGCAGCAGACGGTGGAGATCGTGATCGGCAGCGCGCGCCCGGACCTGGTCCTCGTGACCGCCGACCCCGCCCGCATCACGAGCCCGCGCCTTTCGTACATCGCCGCGAACGTGTTCGACGAGAACGGCAACCCGATCGCCAACATCCCGGTGATCTTCTCCGTGGAGGCCGATCCTCTGGAGGAGACCCTCGAGAGCGGCGGCGTCCCCCAGTTCACCGACAGCAACGGCCAGGCCTTCGACATCCTCTACACCCGGCGGGGGACGGGCCAGACGCAAAAGGACGTCATCATCACCGCTACGACGGCCAACGACGTCGCGGGTGACGTGACCGTGGTGATCAACTGAGGCCCGGGATCACGTGAGGCGTGCACTCCTTCTCGCCCTGGCCCTCTCCTGCATCGTTCCCCGGGCCTTCGCCGAGATCGCTCTCCTCTCGAACGGGCTCACGCTCAAGCTGGAAGGCCATCGGGTCGAGGGCGAGATGGTGGTCCTCGAGCTCGAGGGTGGGGGTGAGATCGGGGTGCCGCCGGCACACGTACGGGGCTTCGTCCCGGACGAGGTCGTGGAAGAGGTGACCGGCCCCGAGGGGACCGACCTGCGGGCGCTGGCCATCGCCACCGCCGAGAAGCACGGGCTGGATCCGGAGCTGGTGCTCGCGGTCGTGGGGGTCGAGTCCGCGTTCCAGCCGGAGGCGGTCTCGCCGAAGGGGGCGCAGGGGTTGATGCAGCTCATGCCCGGCACCGCCGCCTCTCTCGGGGTGGAGGACGCCCTCGACCCCGAGCAGAACCTGGATGGGGGGGTGCGCCACCTCGGCTCGCTCCTCGCGCTCTACGACGGGGACCTCGCTCGGGCGTTGGCCGCCTACAACGCCGGGGAGGGGGCGGTGTCCCGCCACCGGGGTGTCCCGCCGTTCCAGGAGACGCGCGAGTACGTGAGGAAGGTCCTCGAGCGCTACCGGAAGGCGAAGCCGTGAGGAGCCCGCGACGGGCAGAGGCCGGGTACACGCTGGTGACCCTCCTCGCCGCGGTGACGATCATGCTGATCCTGATGGCCGCGGCGATGCCGTCATGGCGCTATGTGATGAAGAACGATCGCGAAGAAGAGCTGATCTTCCGCGGTGGGGAGATCGCGGACGCCATCCAACGGTTCCAGCAGCGCAACGGGAACGCGCTTCCGCCGTCCCTCGAGGTGCTGGTCAAGGGGAAGTTCCTGCGCCGCGAGTACAAGGACCCGATGACGAAGGACGGGAAGTGGCGCTTCATCCGCCCCGGCGAGGCCATCGGGCCGATCCGTCCGCCGGGCGCGGGAACCGCCGGATCGCGGACGACGACGACCACCACCACGACGACGACCCGCCCCTCGGCCTTCCGTCAGCCTTCGGGCGCCGGCGGCACCCTCGGAGGGATCCAGGGGGTGGCGAGCACCAGCGAAGAGGACAGCCTGCGCGTCTTCAACGGGCGGACGAAGTACAACGAGTGGCTCTTCCTGGCCGGCCAGCCCCGGATCGTCGGCCGCGCCCCCCGAAGCCCGGGCGTGCAGGGAGCCGTGCCCGGCCAGCCCGCCGGCCGGCCGGGCGTGCCCGGCGCGGCACCCGGCGTGTCTCCCGGGACCCGGCGCTAGCTGGCGATCACTCAGGCTCGGCCGTGTCTGCCGGCGTGCCTTCGGGAGCCGGGGACGGCGAGAAGGGCTGCGGCGTGAAGGGCGACGCGGGGTAGATCTGCGGCTGGCCCCCGGGGAACGGTAACGGCCCGGCCGCCGGTTGGACGGGACCGCCGGCGGGGACGCCCGCCGGGCTCGTCACCGGCGCTTCGCCTTCCGGAGGTTCTTCGTCCGTCAGTTCCGGGTCGTCGAAGGGCTCGTCGCCGGGGAAGTCCGGGTCTTCGAAGGGATCTTCCTCGTCCATGTCCGCGAGGTCGGGACCCATCATGTCCGGGCTCGCGCCGGGCGGGATGATGGGGCGCCGGGCCACGGTGGCGCGGCGGGGGGCGGCGGGGGCCGGGAGGCTCGAGCCCGTCCCGGCGGGACCGGCCAGGAGGAGCGTCTGCACCCCTTTCCCGCTGGGGTCGGCCACGAGCGCGTAGTTCAGACCCTGTCCCTCGAGGATGCCCTGCACCGCCTCGGCCGGGGAGCGCCCTTCGAGGGCGAGCGTGATCCGCTGGCGTGGGGGCTGGCCCTCGTAGACGATCTCCATCCCGGTCTGCTGAGCGAGCCGGTCGAGCACGTCAGCGAGGGGGGCGGTGGTGGCGGTGATGTCGACGCGCTCGCCGGAGACGCGAACCTCCACCACGTCCGCACGCGCGGCCGGCGCGAGGAGCCCGAGCGAGAGCAGACACGGTACCCAGCGCTCCATGGATCGAGTGTACGCCCCTGAGGTGGCGACGGGCAATGATGATCAATTGCCCACGGGTCTTCTGATTGCCGACCGGTTTGCCGCGCCCCGGTCCCAAGAACACTCCTTGTTGTGCCCGCAACCTCCCTTCATGCCACGTTCTTTCGCGCAGAACATCGTCCGGACGATGTAAAGAGTTGCGACGCCATCCCAACTCCTCGTCCCCTGCGCCTGACTACCAGGGAAATCGATCGAGCTCAGTCCGCGAGCTGAAGCGTGTTGGGGATGGACTGGAGGAGCGCGAGGCGCTGCGTCCGCACGGCGCCGAAGGCGTCGTACTCGTCTTCCGGGAGGGGCTCGGCCGGCGGGAGGCGGATCTCCAGCGGGTCGACGTAGCGGCCGTTGAGCCTCATCCGGTAGTCGAGGTGGGGGCCGGTCGCGATGCCGGTGCTTCCGACCGCGCCGATCCGCTCGCCCTGGGACACCCGCTGGCCGCGGCGCACGAGGATGCGTGACAGGTGCCCGTAGACCGTCTCGTAGCCGTTCGCGTGGCGCAGACGGATGGCCCGGCCCATGCCCCCCCAGGTCCCGGCCAGCGTGACCACGCCGTCCGCGGACGCCATGACCGGCGTGCCCCGGGGCGCAGCGTAGTCGACGCCGAGGTGAGGCCTTCGGATCTTGAGGATGGGGTGGAGCCGCCGGTGGCTGAAGCGCGAGGAGATCCGCGTGAACCGCAGGGGCGAGCGGAGGAAGGCCTTCTTGAGGGGGGTGCCGTCCGGGTCGTAGTACCCGGGCCCGCGGGAGCCCTCGTAGCGGACCGCGTAGAGCGTCCGGTCGCCCCGGGCGAAGACCGCGGCCAGGATCCGCCCGTAGCGCACGAACCTCCCGTCCAGGGACAGCTTCTCGACCGCGACCCGGAACGCGTCACCGGCCTGGATCTCGGTGTTGAAGTCGATGTCCCAGGCGAAGATCTGCGCGAGATCGAACGCGAGCTGATCGTGCTCGCCGATGGCGGCGATGGTGGCGAAGAGGCTGGACTCGATCTCACCCTCGACGACGACCGTGCGCGTGTCGTAGGTCCGGGTCAGCATCTCGGCCTCGAGGCCCTCGCGCTGGCGCACCACGCGAAGGGTCTTCAGGTCGTCGATCCCGTAGGTGAACGCCCGGAGCAGGCCGTCCGGGTCGAGGGCGACGGCGAACGGGCGCCCGGCGGAGACGCGGGCCAGGTCGTAGACGGGGCGGGCAGCCTCGACGAGGTGATAGATGGCCGTCGGCGAGAGCTGCTCGGCGAGGGCGGTGGCCACGGAGTCGTTGCGCCCGAAGCTCCCGTGATAGACGGTCAGCGGCTCGCTCGGCGGACCCGGCGTGGTGTCGAGCCAGCGGGGGCTCTGGATGGGAAGGGCGAGGAGCAGCGCGAGGGAGGCGAGGACCGTCAGTCGCTTCATGCTGAAGAACTTGAGCCGATTCAGTATAGCCGGCGTCCTCGTGGGGTCAAGAGTCCCTTCAGCCGTTATGGGCGGATTGCTGCCTCTGGGTGGGCGATGCTAACCTAGCCTCAACCCTGCCCGCAGCGCGCGCCGGCTTCATCGGATGGCCCCTCGCTCGCGGCGCAGTCCCCGGAGAAGCAAGTGTCCACCGCCTTGAGCGTCGCCCGTTTCCACGACACCGCCCTGGAGCCGATCCGCGAGAAGGTCCTGGCCGGCACCCGGCTCAGCGCCGAGGACGGTCTGGCCCTCTACCGCAGCCACGACCTGCTCGGCCTCGGGTGGCTGGCCAACCACGTGCGTGAGAAGCGGCACGGCGACGCCGGGTACTTCGTCCGGAACACCCACATCAACCACACGAACGTCTGCGTGGCCACGTGCGACTTCTGTGCGTTCGCCGCGAGGAGCGGGGAGCCCCGCGCCTACACGATGGCCCTCGACGAGGTGTTCCGCAACGTGGCCGGGCTGCCTCCGGCGGTCCGCGAGGTCCACGTCGTGGGCGGGCTCCACCCCGATCTGCCCTGGTCGTACTTCGTCGACATGATGAAGGGCATCAAGCGCGCTCGCCCGGACATCCACGTCAAGGCCTTCACCGCGGTGGAGGTCTTCTTCTTTCACCGGCTCTACCGCATGCCGATCGAGAGGGTCCTGGCCGAGCTCAAGGAGGCCGGGCTCGACTCGATGCCGGGCGGCGGGGCCGAGATCTTCGCGAAGGGGACGAGGAACACGATCATCAAGGGCAAGGCCGACGCCGGGCAATGGCTCGAGGTGATGCGGACCGCCCACCGCCTGGGCATCCCCTCGAACGCCACCATGCTGTACGGTCACGTCGAGTCGCTCGAGGATCGCGTCGACCACCTCGTACGCCTCCGCGATCTGCAGGACGAGACCGGCGGCTTCGTCACCTTCATCCCCCTGGCCTTCCAGCCCTGGGAGGCACCGGCGATGAAGCGGCCCGAGACCACGGGCTTCGACGACCTCAAGGCCCTCGCGGTGGCCCGGCTGCTTCTCGACAACATTCCCCACATCAAGTCCTACTGGATCATGATCACGCCTCGACTGGCCCAGGTCGGCCTGTCGTTCGGGGCGGACGACATCGACGGCACCGTGACGGAGGAGAAGATCGCCCACGACGCCGGGGCCTCCACTCCGCAGGTGATGACCGTCCACGACCTGGTGCGCCTCATCCGCGAGGCGGGGCGGCGCCCGGTCGAGCGGGACACGATCTTCAACGTGGTCCGGGAGTGGTGAGCACCATGGCCTCCGCTCCCCTCCGCGCCCCCGGCCGGGGTGTGGACTCGGGCCTGCTCCGGCTCGGGGTCGTCTCCTACCTGAACGCTCATCCGCTCGTCCACGGCCTGGACGCCGAGCCCGGCGTGCGGCTCGAGCGGGACGTCCCCGCGCAGGTGGCCCGGCGGCTCCACACCGGCGCCGTCGACCTCGGCATGATCCCCTCGATCGAGTACGCCTTCGGACACTACGCGATCGTGCCGGGGATCGCGATCGGGAGCCGGGGACCGGTGCGATCGGTGTTTCTCTATCTGTCGCGGCCTCTCGAGCAGGTGCGTCGGGTGGCCCTCGACACCTCCAGCCGCACGAGCGCGACCCTGCTCCGGGTGCTCCTGCGCGAGCGCCTCGGGCGCGATCCGCAGTACATCCCGATGGCCCCGCAGCTGGTCGACATGCTGGCCGTCGCCGACGCCGCGCTGCTGATCGGCGACCCGGCCCTCGACCAGGAGAGCGCGGTCGCGAAGCTGGACATGGGCGAGGAGTGGACGCGCCAGACCGGTCTGCCGTTCGTGTACGCGTTCTGGGCCGGCCCTCCCGGCGTGGTCACACCGGCGGGGGTGGCCCGGCTGCGGTCGGCGCTGGCGGAGGGGCTCGGGGCCCTGCCTTCGATCGCGGCCCGGCACGCCAACGGGGCGCCGGGGCGGGTGACCGCGTACGAGTCGTACCTGCGCGACAACGTCGTCTACCGTCTCGGCGAGGAGGAGATCGCGGGCCTTCAGGAGTTCTACCGACGGGCCCACGCCCTGGACCTCGCCCCCGCCCTCCCGGAGTTGAGCTTCCATGCCGATCAGTGAGGATGTCAGGCTGAAGGTCCAGGACGGTAGGAGGGTGTCCCGCGAGGAGGCGATCGATCTCCTGCGCGAGGGCGACTTCCTCGAGCTCGGGATGCTGGCGGACGTGGTCCGTTGGCGAAAGCACCCGGAGCCCGTCGTCACCTACATCATCGATCGCAACATCAACTACACGAACGTGTGCACCGCCCAGTGCGCCTTCTGCGCCTTCTACCGTGACCTCCCTTCGAAGGAGGGATACCTCCTCGGCAAGGACGAGCTCGCCCGAAAGATCGAGGAGACGATCGCCCTCGGCGGCCGGCAGATCCTGCTGCAGGGGGGGCTGCACCCGGATCTGGGCATCGAGTACTACGAGGGGCTCTTCCGCTGGATGAAGGCGAGCTGGCCGCTCTGGGTCCACGGCCTCTCGCCGGCCGAGGTCTGGCACATCGCCCGCGTCTCGAAGCTGGAGCTCGAGGAGACGCTGCGGCGGCTGATGGCCGCCGGTCTCGACTCGATCCCGGGGGGAGGGGCGGAGATCCTCTCTGACCGCGTCCGTCAGGTGATTGGCATCGCCAAGGGCTCCACCGCGGAGTGGCTCGAGGTGATGGAGACGGCCCACGGGCTCGGGATGAAGACCACGGCCACGATGATGTTCGGGCACGTGGAGACCCTCGAGGAGAGGGTCGAGCACCTTCTGCACCTTCGTGACCTTCAGGACCGGACCGGTGGCTTCACCGCGTTCATCGGTTGGACGTTCCAGCCGGAGAACACCGCCCTCGCCGGGGACGAGCTCACCTCGTTCCAGTATCTGCGGACGCTGGCCGTCTCGCGGATCGTCCTCGACAACTTTCCGAACGTGCAGGCGTCGTGGGTGACCCAGGGCTCGAAGATCGGGCAGGTGTCGTTGCGCTTTGGCGCCAACGACTTCGGCAGCCTCATGATCGAAGAGAACGTCGTCTCGGCCGCGGGCTCGCACTTCCGGTTGACGGAGGCGGAGATGGCCCGGGCGATCCAGGAGGCCGGCTTCGCACCGAAGCGTCGCACCATGAGCTACGAGATCGTGGGCGACCCGTACTGCTGGAGCCACGAGACACCCGACCTGCCCCCCGGGCACGCCGCCGCCACCTCCGTGGCCGGCTAGCGCGATCCGCCGGCCCTCCGTGGCGCTGGCCAGGCGGTGGTCTCGCCGAGGAGATACACACTTCGCGTATCCACTCTTCCCTTGACCGATCGATCGGGACTGCTCTACGCTTTCGCCGTTCGAGCCGGGCGATTCGGGCTGGTCCCTCGTACCCCTCCCGCAGGCCGCTGACCGTCAGGGCTGACATCTGAGAAGCCGTCGTGAAGTCGAGCGACTGGAGCCGCTCGCAGGAGAGATCTCAGTCCATGGCCAAAAGGCTCACCCCCCGCATCGTGCCTCCCTCCCCAATCACCGTGGCCGTCGAACGAAAGGGCGGCCCCCTCGTCGCCTACGGCCTGATCGCCGATATCTCGGGAAACGGTGCCTGCGTGTGGACGGACGCTCACCTCGATGTCGGGGCGACTCTGCGCTTCCGCATCAGCTTCGCCCAGCCGGCTGAGATCCACGAGCTCGTGGGCTCGGTGGTGTGGGACCGGCAGGCGCTCCCGGAGAGGGGACGCAAGAACAACGCACGCTGCGGGGTCATGTGGCTCGGTGTCACCCGGGCTTGCCGCTCCCGGCTGCGAGAGCTGGCCCAGAGGGCCGTTCCCGCGGTGCAGGTGGAGCGTCGGCGCTTCGAGAAACCCTGGCGCGTCGCGAACTCGTAGGACATCCCAGCCTAGCGGGACGGCTCCCCGCGTCGAGGCCCGACGCGGATCACGTTGCCCGCCCGCGTCCAGGTCAGGCCGTTGACGTGGGTCAACAGATCGAAGGCCTGATCCCACGGCACACCGACCAGCTTCAGCCAAACCGTCCCCGCGACTCCCTCGGGGACATCGACGCGGGCGGAGCCGTTCGCTGCGATATCGCGCAACGCCTGGATCAGATCGACTCCCTGATAGTCAAAGTCGATGGGTTTGCCGGTGAACACGCGCTTCATCGGCATGTCCCCGGGCGGGCAGACCAGGATCACGTTTCCCTCGTGTAGCGCAATGTAGCCGCTCGGCACCAGGATCGCCTCGAGCGCCTCTTCCCAGGGGACGTCCTCCGCGTGGAGGGTGACGGACCCGTGCACGCCGGGCATGACGACGATGTTCTGCCCCGAGGTGTCGGCGAAGAGGCGAAGCACATCATTGAAGTCGGCGTCCTCGAGGTCGAGGTCGATGGTCGTCCCCGAACGAGGGTGGCCGGCCGGCACCAGGGGACAGGCCGCCGGTTCCATGCCTGGCCAGGTGACGCGGATGACCGGCTTCTTGGCGGGGGGCCGATCGACCTCGACCGCGAGCTCAGACCACACTTCGTTCCAGCGCTCCGGCCCCGGCAGGGCGCAGCCCACGCCCTGGAGCAGGAACCGCAGTGCCTCGGGATTCCCTCCGTACTTCGTCCAGGCTTCTTCGAAGGCGTCGGCTGAGCCCTCCGGGTCTCCAGCTTCGAGTCGGGCCGCGCCCAGACGGACGAGCGCTTCCCAGCGCTGCTCGTCCGAGGCCCCGGGTGCCTCCAGGACCGCCGAGAAGGCGGCGACCGCCGTCGAGTAGTGGCCCAGGTCCACCTCGAGCTTCCCGCGCGTGAGGGCCTCGGCCGGGTCCTCCGCCGCCACGCCTCCCGTCGCCCAGAAAACTGCCGCCACCGCCACAATCGCTGTCTTCATCGCTTTCCTCCGCTCGGCGGCACGTGAGCGCCGCCGTGCTCGGTGAGAGCATGCACGGCGGGACCTGGCCATCCGTCAGCCTTTCGTCGCTCCCGGTCACTCAACGGTCAGGCGGTAGCCCTCGCCGCGGACGGTGTGCAGCCAACGCGGTCGACGGGGATCGTCTCCGATGGCACGGCGCAGGGCCATGACGTGGTTGTCCACGGTGCGCAGCGTGGCCTCCGAGTCGAGCCCGCAGACCTCCTCGATGATGTCCACTCGGCGAACGACCTCGCTGCGATGGGCGGACAGGACCCGGAGCACGAGGATGTCGTGCGGGGTGAGCTCGCAGGGCCCGTCGGGCCCGGTCGCGGTGAGGGCCCGGAAGTCGAAGCGCACGCCACCGATCGTCAGCTCGTCCGGCGGACGGGCCAGGGCCGTCCTCCGGAGAAGCGCCCGCACCCGGGCCAGCAGCTCGCGCACCGCGAAGGGCTTGGGAAGATAGTCGTCGGCTCCAAGCTCGAGGCCCACCACCCGGTCCACGAGCTCGCCTTTGGCGGTCAGCATGAGGACCGGCACCGGGTCCCCGGACGCGCGCAGGTCGCGCAGGACGTCGAGCCCGGACCGGCCGGGGAGCATGATGTCCAGGACGATCAGGTCGGGCCGATCGTCCCGCACTGCATCCATCACCTGGTCTCCGCGGGCGACGACCCGGACGTCGTAGCCTTCGTCCTGGAGGTTATCGGCCAGGCCACGGGCCAGCGCGGGCTCGTCCTCCACGAGCAGGATCCGGGTCGTCATTCCGCCGCCGGCGCTTCCGGCGCCCTCAGGGGCAGCACCAGGGTGAACGTCGAGCCCTGTCCCTCCGCGGTCTCGAGATCGACCCTCCCTCCGTGGGCGCGCGCCACCTCCTCCACGAGGAAGAGGCCGAGCCCGGTCCCCGGGGCCTCGGTGGAGCCCCGCTCGAAGCGGCCGAAGATGCGGCGTCGCTCGGTCCCGGCGATGCCGGGTCCGTCGTCCGCGACGCGGAGCTGGACCGCGCTGCCATCGCTGTCCGCCGAGACGTGCACACGCTCTCCCTCTCGGCCGTGGGAGATGGCGTTTTCCACCAGGTTCAGGAGGGCTCGGCGGACCGCCTCGGCGTCCCACCAGCATTCGGGGAGCGGATCGTCCACGCGATACTCCACGCGGAAGTTGCGCCGCTCGGCTCGAGACCGGACAAGGGTCATCACCTCTTGCAGCAGTACGGCCGGGTCCACGGGGCCCGGACGCAACACCTGCTCGACCCGGGTCAGCGTGAGCACGCGCTCGACGAGCCCTTCGAGGCGCTGGCCCTCCTGGGCGACGAGCGCTCCGTACTCCCGAGGCTCTCCCCGGCCTCTGGCCAGCGTCTCTCCCAGGACGCGGATCGAGGCGAGCGGCGAACGCAGCTCGTGGGTCACGCCGGCCAGGAAGGCGCGCTCGCGGGCCACCGCTCGCGCCTCGCGGGCGAGGGCCCGCCGGAGGACGAAGAGACCCACGATCCCGGCCAGGGCCGACAGCCACAGGACCCCCCTCAGGGCTGCCAGCCGCAGAGAGCCCGGCAGGCGCGGCCTCACGCGGAGCCTCAGCCCCGGGATGTCCGGTACGGCGACCACCCGCGCCAGGCCCGGCTCGGCCGCGGGGGGCGGGCCCGCCACCGTGATCGCCTCGGCCCGGTCCGCGATCCCGGCCCGCTCCAGCAAGGCCGCGTCCGCCAGCTCGTAGTGGATCAGCCACCGGCCGCCCACGCGGGTCCAGCCGGCGATGCGGCTTGCCTCGGCGAGGCCACGAACGAAGGCCGGGGC
>JAJDNV010000227.1 GCA_022340545.1 Acidobacteriota bacterium
CCGTCGTCGAGCAGGCGGCGGAGGAGATAGTCTCCTTGCCCCTCTACCCGGAGATGACCGACGAGCAGGCCCACGCAGTCGTGGCCGCCGTGCGGGACGTCGTGCCGCACGTCTAGTGTCTTGTCACCAAAGTCGTGTGTATGCTCTGGAGCGTTGGGCGCTCGGCGGCCACCCCGCCTGCGGGCGCATCAGCTTCGAAGCACAGCGGCGTCCTCGTCGGGGGCCTCGGCCGCCTGCGCGCCACCACGCCCATCCCATCAACACGACTTCGGTGACGTACCCACTGAATGCGGTTGGCCACCAGGCCTGGGCTCGCACGCGTGTCCCCGGCCTGGGGACACGCGGGTGTACGGGGCCTGCGCAAGGAGTCTCCCGGACCGAGATGCCGCGAGGTCGGGAATCACGCGACCGCGTGTGGGTCCTCCGACCGGGGGCCGAGGTCTGGGCGGCATCTGCGGCGTGCTAGCATCCGTCTGCCTATGAGCCACCGCGACGAGCTGCTCGAGAAGATCCGCGACCGCAGAGCACGGGTCGGGGTGATCGGGTTGGGATACGTCGGCCTCCCCCTCGCTCTCCTCTTCGAGGAGGCGGGGTTCGCGGTCGTCGGGTTCGACATCGACCCGGCCAAGCCGGAGGCCCTGCAGCGGGGCGAGTCCTACATCCGCCACATCGGGGCGGAGAGGGTGACCGAGGCCTTCGCTCGGGGGCGCATCGTCGCCACCACCGACTTCGACCGCCTGGCCGAGTGCGAGGCCATACTCGTCTGCGTGCCGACGCCCCTCGGCCGGCACCGCGAGCCGGACCTCTCCTTCATCCGTGCGACCGCGGCCGAGGTGGCGCAAAGGCTCCGTCCCGGCCAGCTGGTCGTTCTCGAGTCGACGACCTACCCGGGAACCACCCGCGAGGAGCTCCTCCCGGCGCTCGAGGGGCGCGGGATGTCGTGCGGCACCGACTTCTTCCTCGCTTTCTCCCCCGAGCGTGAAGACCCCGGCAACCGCCACTTCCACACCCGGAATATCCCGAAGGTGGTGGGAGGCCTGAACCCCGCCTC
This sequence comes from Acidobacteriota bacterium, assembly GCA_022340545.1. Lineage (GTDB taxonomy): Bacteria > Acidobacteriota > Vicinamibacteria > Fen-336 > Fen-336 > JAJDNS01. The sequence goes on from JAJDNV010000227.1 coordinate 1,052, forward strand.
ACAGGACGTGGCCACCGCTCTCTACGGCGCGGCGGTGGAGCGGGTCGTGCCCGTCTCCTCCCCGGAGGTCGCGGAGGCAGCCAAGCTTCTCGAGAACATCTACCGCGCGGTGAACATCGCCCTCGCCAACGAGATGAAGCTGGTCCTCGACCGCATGGGGGTCAACGTCTGGGAGGTCATCGACGCCGCCCGGACGAAGCCCTTCGGCTTCATGCCCTTCTATCCGGGGCCGGGGCTGGGGGGACACTGCATCCCCCTCGATCCCTTCTACCTGACCTGGAAGGCCGCGGAGCACGGGGTCTGGGCACGCTTCATCGAGCTGGCCGGCGACATCAACACCGCCATGCCGAGTCACGTGGTCGACCGGACGGCGAAGGCTCTCAACGGCCACGGCAAGAGCCTGAAGGGCTCGCGCGTGCTTGTGCTGGGGCTGTCCTACAAGGCCGACATCGACGACGACCGGGAGTCGCCGTCCTTCGAGATCATCGAGCGGCTGCGGGAGGAGGGGGCGGAGGTCGCGTACTGCGACCCCTACATCCCAGCGTCTCGCCCGGGACGCGATCACGATCTCGGGCTCGCGTCCGTCCCGTGCACCGCGGACGAGTTTGCGCGACACGATGTGCTGATCGTCTCGACCGCCCACACCGACTTCCGTGACGCCGCACTGTATCGCGGGGTCCGGCTGGTCGTGGACACCCGCAACCTGATGGCATCCCTGTCCCTCGACGAGGGCGAGAACGGCCCCGAGGTCGTGCGGGCCTAGCGGTGGCAGGACAGTCGCAGTGAAGATCTTCGTCCCCGGCCGCATCTGCCTGTTCGGAGAGCACTCCGACTGGGCGGGGGGGTACCGTCGGATCAACGCGGAGATCGAGAAGGGCCACACCCTCATCTGCGGGACCAATCAGGGAATCCACGCGGAGGTGGGGCCCCACCCCACCGCCCTCGTGATCACGTCGACGACCCCCGACGGCGAGACCCTGGGGCCACACGAGATCCCTCTGGAGGCCAGGGCCCTTCTCGAGGAGGCGCAGCGCGGTGGCTTCTTCAGCTACGCGGCCGGGGTCGCCTATCAGGTGCTCACCAACTACCGGGTCCGTGGACTCTCCATCCACAACCATCGGACCGACCTTCCGATCAAGAAGGGGCTCTCTTCGAGTGCGGCCATCTCGGTGCTGACCGCCCGCGCCTTCAACCGGGTCTACGACCTCCGGCTCACCGTACGGGGAGAGATGGAGCTCGCCTACCAGGGCGAGATCACCACGCCGTCGCGCTGTGGCAGGATGGACCAGGGCTGCGCCTTCGGGGACCGGGCCGTCCTCATGACGTTCGACGGTGACCGAATCGAGACCGAGGAGGTCCGCCCGCGACGCGACCTGCACTTCGTGATCGTCGACCTCAAGGCCGAGAAGAACACTCTCAAGATCCTGAAGGGTCTCAACCGCTCGTACCCTTTCGCGGAGGGCGAGGTCGAGAGGGGTGTCCAGGAGCTTCTGGGCCCTCTCAACAGGCACATCGTCACTGAAGCCCTCAGAGCGCTGCAGGACGGCGATGCGGAGCGTCTCGGTCGCCTGATGGGTGAGGCCCAGGCGCACTTCGATCGTCTCGCCACCCCGGCCTGCCCGGACCAGCTCCGCTCGCCCACCCTGCACCACATCCTCGGCTACGAGCCGATCCGGGCCCACGTCTTCGGAGGCAAGGGGGTCGGCTCGCAGGGAGACGGCTCGGCCCAGTTCGTGGCCCGGAGCGCCGAAGATCAGAAGGCGGTGGTCGAGATCCTCGAGCGCGACCTCGGGGTGAGCTGCCTGACCCTCACCCTGGGGACGGGGCCCAAGGTGACGAGGGCCCTCATCCCTGCCGCCGGCTTCGGGACACGGCTCTTTCCGGCGAGCAAGGCGACGAAGAAGGAGCTGTTCCCGGTGGTCGACCGCGACGGGATCGCCAAGCCCGCGATCCTGCTGATCGTGGAGGAGGCACTCGACGCCGGGATCGAGGAGGTCGTGATCGTGGTGCAGGAGGGGGATCTCGACGACTTCCGGGGATTCTTCGACACCCAGATCTCAATCGAGAACTTCAACAAGCTGCCGAGTCACTTCCAGGACTACGCCCGGCGGATCCTCGACATCGGTCGGCGGGTCCGGTTCGTGACCCAGAACGCGCAGGAGGGTTTCGGGCACGCCGTGTACTGCGCCCGCGAGGCCCTCCAGGAGGAGCCCTTCCTGCTGATGCTCGGCGACCATCTCTACCGCGCCGACGACGGGGACTCGTGCGCGCGCCAGGTCGTGGAGGCCTACCAGCGCTCGGGGACGAGCGTCGTGGGCCTGCGCCGCACGCCGGAGGAGGAGATCGGCAGCTTCGGGGCGGCGACCGGGGTCTGGGTCGAGGCGGACCGGCTCCTGAACGTGACCGAGTTCGCCGAGAAGCCCACCATCGATCACGCCCGCAGCAGCCTTCGCGTGCCCGGGTTCCCCGACGGCGAGTACCTCACCATCTTCGGACAGTACGTCATCAAGCCGGCGCTGTTTACGTACCTGGAGGAGCACATCGGAAACAACGTGCGTGAACGGGGAGAGTTCCAGCTCACCTCCGCCCTCGACCGCCTCCGCCAGGAGGACGGCTTCCAGGGCCTGATCGTGGCCGGCCGGCGGTTCGACATAGGGCTCCCCGAGCACTACCTCGAAACCCTGCGCACGTTCCGACGGGCGTGAGCCGGCGCCGGCCCACCCGGCGGTTGGACTTGGTGGCCGACCGCGCCCCAGAATAGCGGGTCCGGACCGGGACGAGGAGGTGGCACATCGCCGGAGTGCTGGTGGTCGTTCCGACGTACAACGAGCGTGAGAACATCGGTCCTCTCGTGCGCGATCTCCTGGCCCTCGGGGAGGAGATCGACGTCTGGGTGGCCGACGACGGAAGCCCCGACGGCACCGCGGAGGCGGTGCGCGAGGCCATGGCCGCGCACCCGGGGCGGGTGGACCTCCTGTTGCGGTCGGAGAAGGCGGGGCGCGGGGCGGCGGTGATCGCGGCGTTCCGCAAGGGCCTCGCCGACCCGAAAAGGTACGACGCGCTCGTGGAGATGGACGCCGACTTCTCCCACCACCCCCGGGAGCTGCCGAAGCTCCTGGCCGGGCTCGAGGACCGGGACATGGTGGTGGGCTCCCGCTACGTGGAGGGGGGCGGCACGTCGGATTGGGGCTTCTGGCGCCCGATGCTGTCCTGGCTCGCCAACAAGTACGTGGCGGTTGTGGCCGGGGTCCCGATCCGCGACACGACGAGCGGTTACCGCGCCTACCGCCGCGAGGTGCTGGAGGAGACGGAGTTCGATCGGATCAAGATCCGCGGGTACGTGGTCCACGGGGAGATGGCCTACCAGGCCTGGATCCACGGCTTTCGCCTCGGCGAGGTGCCGATCCACTTCAAGAACCGCGCGCGGGAGGCCTCGAAGCTCTCCTCCGAGGAGATCGCGATGGCCCTCATCAACTTCGCCCTCCTGCGTTTCCGTTACGGGCTGCGTCCCCGCCGGCGGGCCGCCACCGGGGCGGGAGGAGCGGCCCACGTCTGAGCTCGGCCGAGGCCTGGTGGTCTGGGGCGGGGGGGCCTCCGCACCCGCCCGGACGCATCAGCGCGACGGGGCGGAGGTCGTGACCTGGCCTGGGGTCGATCCCGCCCCCCTCGTCCGGGCCGGGGTGCCGGTTCGCCCGGCCGAGGCGGTGATCGGCGACCAGGGCCTCGCGGCGGCAACGGCGGCGGCCCGCACCTGGACGCGCCTGTGGGGACGACTGCCGCTCGTGGACGGAGAGAGCTTCCGCGAGATCGTCTCCTGGCGCGACACGTCGCTGCTCTGGCTGACAGAGGGCTTCCTCCGGCACGAGACCGCGGGGCCGCAGTGTGCCGAGATCGTCGAGATCTCACTGCGGCTGCTGGACGCGACCGGGGTGAGCGAGGTCGATGCCGTGGGGCTTGCTCCAACGGACGCCACCCTCCTCGCGCGCGCCTGCACGGCTCGGGGGGTTCTCTTCCACGGCCCGACGCCGAAGGCGCGACCGCTCCGATCCGCCGCCCCCGGCCACGCGGGTGGGCTGCGGGCGCTGGGGCGCGTGCTGGCCCCCGGTGCACCGCCGCCGCCACCCTCACCGTCCACCACCGCCGGACCGGCCGACGGCCCTCCCCTCCTCCTCATCCCCGCCCGCGAGGCCGACGCCCGGCCGCTGCAGCCGCTCCTCGACGCGGCCGCGGTGGAGTTCTCGCGGCCCGGCGTGATCGTTCCCGTCCCCGCGCTCGGACGCTGGGAGACCCGACGCGTGCGGCGCGCAGCGACGGAGGCGAACGGCCGCCTGCGCCGCTGCTGGAAGCGGCTCCGCGGGGCTCCGGGTCTCGTCGAGTCGTACCGCCACCAGGATGTCGGGTTCTCCGACCTCGCAGAGCACGACCTGGAGCGGATCCTTCTCGGCCACCTCCCGGGGGCGGTGCTCCGGCTCGAAGCGGCGGTGGAGCTGTTCTCCGTGGTGCGACCGGCCGTCGTTCTCCTGAGCGGGTCACCGCGAGACGAGAGACGGGCGTTGCTGGCCGCGTGCGCCGTAGCCCGCGTCCCCGCGGCCGTGCTTCACCCCGGGCCCGTCGGACCGGAGGAGATCGACCGGGACGACGGGGGGCCACGGGCCGAAGTCACCTTCGTCTGGGAGCCGGGCTCCGAGCCCGGGCCCGCGCTGGCTCGGCTCGATGAGGCGGCGCGTGCTAGGGTGGAGCCCGAATGAAGGCCACGACGCTTCCTCTCGGCAGCCGTCTGGTCGGCGAGGGGCAGCCCTGCCTCGTCGTGGCTCACGTCGGCGCCGCGCACGGAGGATCCACCGAGACCGCCCTGCGCCTGATCGAGACCGCCTTCAAGGCGGGCGCGGACGCGATCGCCTTCCAGCTCTTCCGCACCGACGAGCTCCTGGTGCATCGTCATCCCGAACGCAAGGAGATGGAGGCGGTCGAGCTTCCGCCGAAGGAGTGGCGGCGGGTGCTCGAGGCGGCCCGGGCCTCGGGCCTCACGGTGCTGGCCGAGGTCCAGGACATCGGCTCTCTCGACGTGGCCGCACAGGCCGGCGTCGACGCCCTGCAGGCAAGCGCGAGCGATCTCGACCATCCGATCCTGCTGCGCGCCCTGGCCGAAGCCGGGCGGCCGCTCCTCGTCGGAATCGGGCCGGCACCCGAACGGCTCGTGTGGGAGGCCCTCGACGTCGCGGGGGAACGTCTCGCGCTTCTCCTCTGTCCCCCCGTGGCTCCGGCCGCGGTGGACGATCTGCGGCTGGGAGAGCTGGTGACCCGGCGCGAACGCCACCGCGTCCCGGTGGGTCTGCTGGACTCGACCGACGCCAGCTCGGCCTTTGCGTTGTTCGCCCCCGCCCTCGCCGCCGCCCACGGCGCCGCCTTCGTCGAGAAGCGTCTCTCCCTCGATCGCAGCCGCAAGGGGCGCGATTCGGCCGCAGCGATGAGCCCCGAGGAGTTCTACCGGATGGTGGAGCTGCTGCGTCAAGCGGAGCGGGCCCGGGGTGACTCCGGGGAGAGCCGGGAGTCGGCGAGCCCTCCGCCTCCGTCGCCGGGACGCTCCATCGTGGCCGCAACCCTCATCGGGAGAGGCGACGTGCTCACCGCGGAGATGCTGGCGTTCAAGCACGTCGACCCGCGCTTCGGCCACGGCCTGGCGCCGCGCGAGGCGGACCGGGTGATCGGTCGCCGCGCGGCCCGGCCCATCCAGGCCGACGAGGCGGTCAAGGAGGACATGCTCGAATGAAGGCCCTCATCACCGGCGGCGCCGGATTCGTCGGAAGCCACCTCACGGAGCGCCTGCTCGAGAGCGGGCACGAGGTCCACGTGATCGACGACCTCTCCACCGGCTCCATCGAGAACATCGAGCCCTTCAAGGGTCGAGCCGGCTTCCACTACACGATCGAGACCATCATGAACGCCCCCGTGCTCGCAGAGCTGGTGGACCGCGTGGACGTGGTCTTCCACCTCGCGGCTGCGGTGGGAGTGCGTCTCATCGTCGAGAGCCCGGTCAACACGATCGAGACGAACGTCCACGGGACGGAGAAGGTCCTGGCCCTCGCGAACAAGAAGCGGAAGAAGGTGGTGCTCACCTCCACCTCCGAGGTGTACGGGAAGGCCGACACCGTTCCCTTCCGCGAGGACGGGGATCTCGTGATGGGACCCACCTCCAAGGGGCGCTGGAGCTACGCGTGCAGCAAGGCCATCGACGAGTTCCTGGCCCTCGCCTACCACAAGGAGAAGCGGCTGCCGGTCGTGGTGGTTCGCCTCTTCAACACCGTGGGCCCGCGTCAGACCGGACGCTACGGGATGGTGATCCCGAACTTCGTGAAGCAGGCGCTACTGGGCCACCCCCTCACCGTCTTCGGTGACGGTACGCAGACGCGCTGCTTCACCGACGTGCGCGACGTGGTGGGGCAGCTCGCCACGCTCGCGGAAGCTCCCGCGGCGGTGGGCGAGGTGTTCAACGTGGGCAACGACCGCGAGGAGGTGTCGATCCTCGAGCTCGCGGAGCGGGTGAAGGCGCGCACCGGATCGAAGAGCGAGATCGTGCTGGTGCCGTACGAGAAGGCCTACGAGGAGGGCTTCGAGGACATGCAGCGGCGCGTCCCCGATCTCTCGAAGCTCCGCGCCCTCACCGGCTACGAGCCACAGGTGTCGCTCGACGAGTGCCTGGACCGCATCGTCGCCTACTTCACCTCAGACGCCACCCGCCTGTGAGACCGGTCGAGTACCGCCGGATGTTCGAGGCCGAGGAGGCCCAGTGGTGGTACGTCGGTCAGAGAGCCATCGCGCTCGCGATCCTCGAGCCGGCGCTGGCCCGGCCCGAGGCCTCCAGGATGACCCCGCCCCGGATCCTCGATGCCGGCTGCGGCACCGGTGGAAACCTCGTCCACCTCGCACGACTGGGTCGGGCGGTGGGCGTCGACCTCGTCGCGCTGGCCACCGAGGGTTGCCGGGCCCGCGGGATGACGGCGGTCCGGGGCAGCGTCCTCGCCCTGCCTTTTCCCGACCGAAGCTTCGACGTCGTCACGTCCTTCGACGTCATCTACCACGCCTGGGTCCCCGACGACGGAGCGGCGGTGGAGGAGATGGTGCGCGTCGTGCGGCCCGGCGGCTTCGTTCTCGTGCGGGTGCCGGCGCTGAAGATTCTCTGGGGCGCCCACGACGAGGCGGTGCAGTCGCGGCACCGCTACACGAGGACGGAGCTCGCGTGTCTGCTGGAGACCCGGGGGCTCGCGGTGATCCGGTCCACCTACTGCAACACCATGCTGTTTCCGCTACTTCTCGTGCGGAGGACACTCGATCGCATCCTGGGGCGCGAAGGCTCCGACGTGGGCTTCCTGCCCCCCCCGCTCGAGTGGGCCTTTCGCCGCGCGCTTCTCGCCGAGGCCGCGCTCGTTCGTCGGGGGATGACCTGGCCGATCGGCGCCAGCGCCGTTGCCCTCGCCCGCCGGACGACGGGCTAGCGCGGTGTCTCCAGATGGAGTGGGCGCTCGTGGGTCAGGTCACGGATGAACACGTCGTCGAAGGACGACGCGGAGGCCGGGTTCGGAGACTCCCGGGTCTCCGTCTTCGTCGGCCACGGCGGATTGTCGAGTTCACGCCGAGAGTCTGTCAAGGCAGCCGCTGCGCCCGAACCACCGATGTGACTTAGAATTCAGTGCTTCAGGATGGACATGCGTGGGTGACGAGCGAGACGACGTCGCGGAGGAGCTGCGCCGCGTGAGGGACGAGGCCCGGCGCCGAGCCGGCCCTGCCGGCGCTGGTGACCCGACGCCGGGCCCCGACCCGCTCCCGTCCCCCGGGGGATCCCGCTCGCGACGACCGCCGGAAGCCGAGGCGGCTAGCGAGCCGTCTCCTCTTCCCCCCGACGCCGCCGCCGTCAACGCCGCCTGGCCGGCCGAGGCCGGGCCCCCACGGGGTCTTGGTGGTCTCTTCCGTCGTCCGCTCGAACGCCTGCTCCAACCGCGCTTCGAGGCACAGCGGGCCTTCAACTCCCACCAGGTGCAGCTGGACAACGAGCTGCTCGCGTACCTTGAGAGCCGTTCGGCGGCCACCCACCGGCACTACGATCGGCTCCTGGGGGATCTCGGTCGACGCCTCGACGAGGCCGACGAGCGCCACGCGATTCTCGAGAAGGAGCTCGTCGGGCACGTCCAGGACCTGGTGCGCCGGATCGACCTCGTGCTGGCGGACGCGAATCGGGGACGGGCGGCACTGGAGTTTGCCCTCGAGGACATCAGAGAGCGTCTGGTCCGGGTGGAGAAGACCCTGCGGCGACGGGAATGAAGACCGTCCTCGTGTGCGCCGCCCAGGCGCCCTTCGTCACCGGGGGCGCGGAGGTCCTCGTCGGTGAGCTCGCCGAGCAGCTGGCTCGCCGGGGGTTCCGCACGGACGTGGTGGCCGTCCCCTTTCACGGCTATCCGCCCGCCGAGGTCGTCCGCCAGGCCCTTGCCTGGCGGCTTCTGGAGCTCAAGGAGACGACGGGCCGGCCCGTGGACCTCGTGATCCCGACGAAGTTCCCGAGCTACCTGGTGCGTCATCCCCGCAAGGTCGCGTGGCTCTTCCACCAGCACCGGGAGGCGTACGACCTCTTCGGAACCCCCCTCGGCTCCTTCACGGACAGCCCGGAGGACCGGGAGGCACGTGAGTCCATCCGCGTGATGGACGAGACCGCCCTCGACGAGTGCCGGGCCATCTTCACGATCTCCGCCAACGTGGCTGACCGGCTGTCCCGGTTCAACCGTCTCTCGGGCACGCCGCTGCATCCCCCGCCCCGCGACGCAGAACGCCTCCGGACCGACGGGTATGAGGACTATCTTCTTTACGCCGGGCGCTTCGAGCGGGTCAAGCGCATCGATCTCGCGTTGCGCGCGCTCGCCCGGGCGAGCGCGGATGCCCGGCTGAAGATCGCCGGAAAGGGCCCCGCAGAGCCGGATCTGCGGCGCCTCGCCGAGGAGCTGGGCGTGAGCGACCGCGTGGATTTTCTCGGGTTCATCCCCGCGGACGACCTCGTCGCGCTGTACGCCCGCTGCCGGGCGGCCTGGTACACGCCGCAGGACGAGGACTACGGCTACGTGACCGTCGAGAGTTTTCTCTCGAGGAAACCCGTGATCACGTCCACCGATGCCGGCGGCCCGCTCGAGTTCGTCGAAGACGGCGTCAACGGCTGGGTGGCAGCGCCCGAGCCGGAGGCCCTGGCCGGCGCGATCGACCGTCTCTACTCCCTGCCCGAGAGCCGGTTGCGGGAGATGGGTGAGGACGGCCGCCGTCGGGTGGCTCACATCACCTGGGACACGGTCGTGGACCGGTTGACGGAGTCGATC
>JAJDNV010000233.1 GCA_022340545.1 Acidobacteriota bacterium
TCGTCGCTGCGCACGTCGATCACCAGGACCTTCTCGCCCTTGTCGAGCCTGGCCTTGAGCTCCTCGGCCCCGGTCTCCCTGGCCGTCGTGGACCTCTGAGACCAGCCGGGGGTCCCGAGGACGAGGCCGACCAGGGCCCACGTCGCGATCCGGCTTGTCATGCCGCCTCCTTCCGCGTGGACCCGGGCAGGTGGCGCTACACCTCGACGATGCTTCGCAGGACGGCATCCCACGGTGGGCTGTAGGGCCGGCGGCACAAGGCCGCGGCTTCGGAATCACCGATGACCTCTTGCTTGTCGGGATCCCACTGGATCGTGCGTCCTCCGAGCTGCATCGACATGGTCGCCAGGTTGCAGATGGTTGCCGTCTGATGGCCTCTTTCCAGATTGACAAAGGGCTGCTGGCGGGACCTCATGCAATCGATCCAGTCGCGCTTGTTCGCGTAGAACGAACTGTGTTCGGAGCCCCTCGTGTTGTCTGGCCCCCGGGCTTCAATCCACGGCGTGGTTTCCCTCGGGCCGTAGACGATGCCGCCTATCGGATGTCCCTGGAACGGCGGAACGTATCTCTGCGGATCGCCCTTCGGCTCGGGAATGATCTCGTTGGTCCGCAGGTCCAGGGTGCCCTTCTGGCCCATGATCACGGCCTTCGGGACGGCGCGGTAGGCACTGCATTCGCGAACGCCAATGGTCATCGGGTAGTCCGGGAACTGGATGATGGCGTTCTGGATGTCCGGGGTGTTGCCGTCATCTTCGAGGGTATAGCGACCACCGAAGCACACCACCTGGGTGGGAGCCTTCTGGCCTGTGACCAGCAGGAACGCCGAGATGCGATGGGAGAGGCTGTTGGTCATCTGTCCGCCGGAGTAGTCCATGAACCACCGGAAGTGATAGAGGGCGCGGTGGTTCTGATAGGGCTTGTGCGGAGCCGGGCCGAGCCACATCTCGTAGTCCAGGTCGGCGGGAGGCTGCTCGACGGGAGTCCGGCCGAAGCCGGGATAGAGGTTGCGGTAGCTCCCACCCAGAGCTGCCATCTGGATCTTGCCCAGCACGCCGCTCTCGATGGTCTCCTTGGCGACCTGGTGACGCGGATCGTGGTCCCGCTGCGTGCCCACCACCACAATCCGCTTGTACTTGTCCTTCGCCTGGAGCATCCACTTGCCTTCGTCGTTGAAGACGGTCAGTGGCTTCTCCACATAGACATCCTTGCCGGCGGCGCAGGCCATGATGGTCAGCAATGCATGCCAATGGTCGGGTGTGGACACCACGATGCCATCGATGTCCTTGTTCTCGTACATCTTGCGGAAATCGGTGTAGCCCTTGGCGTTGGGGCCACCCTGCATGTACGCCAGGCCTTCTTCCAGACGAGGCTGGTAGACATCGCACATCCCGATCCTGTCCACGTCCGGGAACGACTCCCGGAAATCGTAGACGTGTTGCTTGCCGATGAGCCCGAAGCCGATGAACCCGATTCCAATACGATCGTTGGCCCCAAGGATCCGGCTGTAGGATGCGGCGGTCAGGGCGGTCATGCTGCCCAGAAACGCTCGACGCGTCGCCTTGGTGCCCTGCGTCTCGTTCGCCATTGCGTTTCTCCTTTCACTGCCACGCCATTCCAATCTCTGGACCGGGCTTCGGCGTCGCGGAAGATGACTCGGGGCGCGGGCTCGCCGAGCCACCGGACGGACACCCGCGCGAGACGGTAGCAGAGCGCGCCGGGGAATGGAACCGTTCTGCAGCCGTGGGCCTGTGCGACCGGGTCGGGGCGACGTCGTCGATGTCGACGTCGTAGAGGTGGGGAGGGTCGACGGAGAAGTCGCGGGGTGGGCAAAGAGAACGCGGTCGTCGTCCGAGAAGCTGGGATCGTCACAACGTGCCACGTGAGCCAGAGGATGAGAAGATCGGAGCCGGAGAGTCCGCTCACGAGCCTGCGAGTCGACGAGATGGGGCCTGAGGTGGAGAAGGAGGTCGCACCTGGTCTGGAGCCGGCCGGCCGCCTTCACGCCGGCGAGTGCCTCGTGACCATCCTCGGGCCGGCGATCCTCGGAGGCGTTCTTCTCGCCGCGTGCCTTCCCTGTACGGTCGAGGCACGACCGCCCCAGGCCGCCGCCACCCCCGAAGCCTCCGAGGCGAACCCCTCCGGACGCAAGTACCCGCCCCGGATCTACCGCTCGGCTCGGCTCCAGGGTTCACCGCCGGCGATCGACGGGCGCCTCGACGACCCGGCGTGGGAGGAGGGAGAGTGGTCGGGCGACTATACGCAGCAGATCCCCACCGAGGGAGCCCGGCCCTCGCGGCCCACCGAGCTCAAGATCCTCTACGACACCCGCCACGTCTACATGGCGATTCGCGTGTACGACGACCCCGAGAAGGTCCACCGCTACCCCGGGCGCCGCGACGCTCAAACCGGCGACCTCGTCGGCATCTGCTTCGACAGCTACAACGACAAGCGCACCGGCTTTGAGTTCGACCTCACCGCGGGAGGCAGCAAGATCGACCTCATCCTCGGCAACGGCGAGACGGAGTGGGACATGTCCTGGGACGCGGTCTGGGACGGCAAGGTGGCCCACGACGAGAAGGGCTGGACCGCCGAGTTCCGCGTGCCCCTCAGCCAGCTCCGTTTCGGGCCCCAGGAGGAGCAGGTGTGGGGGCTGCACGCCTGGCGCTGGATCGACCGCCTGCAGGAGGAGGACCAGTGGCAGCTCATCCCCCGTCAGAACACCGGACGCATGCACCAGCTCGGCGAGCTGCACGGGATCCGCGGGCTGCCGAGCCCGCGGCGCCTGGAGCTGCTCCCCCACGTCGTCGGGAAGGCGAGCTCCGGCCCCGCCGTCCCCGACAGCTCGGAAAGGTCGGGCTCGGCCGGGCTCGACGCCAAGCTGGGACTGAGCACCAACTTCACCCTCGACGCGACGGTCAACCCCGACTTCGGCCAGGTGGAGGCCGACCCCTCGGTGGTGAACCTCACCGCCTACGAGACGTTCTACGAAGAGAAGCGGCCGTTCTTCCTCGAGGGCCGAAAGATCCTGAGCTTCGGGGGCCTGGGGGCGGACCAGCTCTTCTACTCCCGCCGCATCGGTCAGGCGCCCTCCTTCAGCCCGTCCCTCGACGAGGACGAGACGCTGCGGGCGCCCGAGAGCACGACCATCCTGACCGCCCTCAAGGTCACCGGCAAGACCTCGGACGGGCTGTCCGTCGGGGTCCTCCAGAGCTTCACCCAGAAGGAGATGGCCGAGATCACCGGGGGGCCCGGCGCTCGCGACGTGGTGGTGGAGCCCTTCGGCAGCTACACCGTGGGCCGGCTGCACAAGGACTGGGACAAGGGCAACACCAGCCTCGGGGGTATGGTCACCTCCACCCACCGGTGGATCTCCGATCCTTCGGTCTCCTCCCTCCCCACCCAGGCCACCTCCGGCGGCCTGGACTTCACCCGGTACTTCGGGGACCGGGCCTGGGTCCTCCAGGCGAGCGGCTTCTTCAGCCACGTCCAGGGCGACCGGGAGGCCATCCACGCCCTCCAGACGAACCCCGTCCACTACTACCAGCGTCCCGACGCCGACCACCTCGGCGTGGACGAGAACGCCACGTCGCTCTTTGGCCACGGCGGCTCGGTCCGCTTCGGTCGCTCGGAGCACGGACGCCTGCGGGTCAGCGACCACGTCCTGTGGTACTCCCCCGGGCTGGACTTCAACGACGTGGGCTTCCTCCGGCAGGCCGACTTCATCTACAACGAGATCACCCTCGGCTGGAACGAGGCCGTGCCCCGGGGGATCTTCCGCAGCTACCTGGTGGAGGTCTCGCGCGAGGACGAGTGGGACTTCGGCGGCCTGCCCACGCGCTCCCAGACCGGGCTCGACGGCTCGGGCGTGTTCGAAAACAAGTGGCAGGCCTCGGTGCACCTGCGCTACCGAGACGTGGTCGACACCCGGATGCTGCGCGGCGGGCCCGCGCTGCGCTGGCACGACTACTTCACGGTGATGGCCTACGTGCAGTCCGACCGGTCGCGTCGCCTCTCGGGCTCGCTGTTCGGCGAATACTCGCCGGCGCGCGACGATGACTCCCTCTACAAGGAGCTGGGCCCCACGCTCGCCCTGCGACTGTCGAACCGCCTCTCGTTGTCCGGTTCGGCCACGTACGTGCACCTGACGGACCACCTCCAGTACGCGGCGACCGCCGAGACGGGAGATGACCCTCGCTGGGTCCTGGCCCGCATCGAGCAGGACACCTGGAACTTCACCTTTCGGGTGAACCTCTCGGTGACACCCGACCTGACGGTCCAGTACTACGGCAGCCCCTTCGTCGGCACCGGGCGCTATAGCGAGTTCAAGCGCGCGGCCGACACCCTGGCCCACGCCAACGCCGACCGCTTCCACCTCTTCGGGCCCGACGAGATCTCCTTCCGCCCCGAGGCGAACACGTACGACGTGACGGAAGCGGACGGGGGCGCCACCTACTCCTTCTCCAACCCCGACTTCAGCTTCCGCCAGTTTCGCTCGAACCTGGTCGTCCGCTGGGAGTGGAAGCCCGGATCGTCGCTCTACGTCGTCTGGTCCCAGGGCCGCACGAGCTCCGTCGCCGCCTGGGACTCCTCCCTCGGCTCCAACTGGGACGCGCTGTGGGGGACGCGGCCCGACAACGTCTTCCTGGTCAAGGTGAGCTACTGGTTTTCGCCGTAGGCCACCCTTTCCGCACTGCAACCATCCCCGGGGTGAGGCCCGAAGACCCCTGTCGACGTCACTCCCTGACGACGACTCCCTCCTTCATCACGAAGCGGACGGCCTCGACCGCCCCGATGTCCCGGGTGGCGTCGCCCGACACCGCCACGAGGTCGGCGAGGAGGCCGGGCCGGATCTGACCGAAGCGCTCGGTCTGCCCGAGGACCCTCGCCGCGACGGCGGTGGCGGCGAGGAGCGCCTGCACCGGTGTCATCCCGTCCCGGACCATCCACTCGAGCTCGCGCGCGTTCTCGCCGTGGGCGAACACCCCGACGTCGCTGCCGCAGCCGATGACGACCCCGTTCTTCAGGGCCAGCGAGAAGGCGTGGCGGGCCTGCTCCATGTCGGCCGTCGGCTCTGACGTGCCCCGCACATAACCCTGAAAGTACTCCGAGTACGCCTCCTGCGCGGTGAGGGTGGGAAAGAACGCGACCCCGCGCTCGGCCATCAGCCGGAAGACCTCGTCGGTGCCGCCGTAGCCGTGCTCGATCGTCTCGACGCCAGCGAGGACCGCCCGCCGCATGCCCTCGGGGGTGGTGGCGTGGGCGGCGACCATTCGCCCGGCGCTGTGGGCCTCGTCCACGGCCGCCCGCAGCTCCTCGAGCGAAAACGTGGGCACGGCCTCCCCGCCCGGTCCACGACGATAGTCCGCGTACACCTTCACCCAGTCCGCGCCGTGGCCCACCTGCTCGCGCACCGCGCGCACGATCTCGGCAATCCCCGTCGCCTCCTGGGCCCCCTTGGGCGGCACGAACTCCGGGGCGAACCCCCGGGGGCCGGGGGCGTAGCTGGCGGTGGCGACGATGGCGCGGGTGGCGACGAAGAGCCGCGGGCCGGGAATGCGGCCCTCGTCGATCGCCTGCTTGACGGAGACGTCGGCGTAGGCGGCCCCCTCGGTGCCGAGGTCGCGCAGCGTGGTGAAGCCGGCCCGCAGCGTGCGCTCGGAGTGCAGGGCTGCGGCGATGGTGCGGTAGGCGAGAGGCTCCCGGAGCACCTGGTCGTCCCAGGACGTCTCGTCGTAGGGGTGGAGGAACACGTGGGAATGGGCGTCGATCAGCCCCGGCAAGAGCGTCGTTCCCGTGAGGTCGATCCTGCGCGCGTCCTCGGGCACCCGCAGCCCGGCCTCGGGCCCCACCGCGGCGATCGTCCGGCCCGACACCAGCACCGCCCAGCCCTCGTGCGCCTCGCCGCTCACCGCGTCGAAGACGCGCGCCGGGCGCAGCAGGATCGCCTTCGACTCCGCCGCGTCGGTCCCCGCGGTCCCGGCGCCGACGAGCG
>JAJDNV010000237.1 GCA_022340545.1 Acidobacteriota bacterium
CGGCCGTAGCCGTTGCGCTCGATCACCGCATCGAGAAGGCCCAGGCTCGGCTGCGGCGGGCGCACCTCGCGAGAGAGGAGGATCGCTCCGGCGCACGTCCCGGCGAGGATCCCGCCCCGGTCGTGAAAGCTCCGAAGGCGGTCGAACCAGGGCTCGTCCTGCATGAGGTTGAGCAGCGCCGTGCTCTCGCCCCCCGGGATCATCAGCCCGCCGAGCCCCTCGAGATCGGCCACCCGCCGCACCTCGCGCACCGGGAGGCCGAGCTCTCGGAAGGAGCCCGTGTGGGCGCTGAACGCACCCTGGAGAGCGAGCACCCCGATCGTCTTCGCGGCCATCACCAGCCTCTCGTCTGCAACCTCTCGCTCTCGGGGATCTGGGACGTCTCGAGGCCGGGCATGGCCTCGCCGATGCCGCGCGAGACCTCGGCCACGATCGTCGCGTCCTGCCAGTGGGTTGTGGCCCTCACGATCGCCCGGGCCCGGCTGGCCGGGTCGGCGGACTTGAAGATGCCGGAGCCGACGAAGACGGTCTCGGCGCCGAGCTCCATCAGCAGGGCCGCGTCGGAGGGGGTGGCGATCCCGCCGGCCGCGAAGTTGGGGACCGGGAGCTTGCCCGTCTCCGCCACGAGCTTGACGAGCTCGTAGGGGGCGCCCAGGTTCTTCGCCTCGGCCATCAGCTCCTCGGGCCGCAGCATCGTCAGCCGGCGGAGGCCGGACGTGACCGTCCGCATGTGGCGCACCGCCTCGACCACGTTGCCCGAGCCGGCCTCGCCCTTCGTCCGGATGAGGGCGGCCCCTTCCCCGATGCGCCGCAAAGCCTCGCCGAGGTCTCGGCAGCCGCAGACGAAGGGGACCTTGAAGGCGAACTTGTCCACGTGGTGGGCCTCGTCGGCCGGGGTCAGGACCTCGCTCTCGTCGATGTAGTCCACCCCGAGGGCCTCCAGCACGCGGGCCTCGGCGAAGTGCCCGATCCGGCACTTCGCCATGACCGGGATGCTGACCGCGTCCATGATCCGTTGGATGACCTCGGGGTCGGCCATCCGGGCCACGCCCCCCTCCTTGCGGATGTCGGCGGGCACGCGCTCGAGCGCCATGACGGACACCGCCCCCGCGTCCTCGGCGATCTTCGCCTGGTCGGGGGTCGTGACGTCCATGATGACGCCGCCCTTGAGCATCTCGGCCAGGCCGGTCTTCAGGGTCAGGGTTCCGGTCTTCTTCTCGTCCATTGCGGTCCTCGTCGCCTTCTTGAGAGAATTGTATCGGTACAATAAAAGCCGGTGTGAAGCCGCTAATCGAATCTAGGCGCTGGAAGTCTGCCCCGTCAATGACTATATTGTCACCATGACAATCTGGTCGCCGGCGGTCTTCGAGCGCGGCGGACCCCGCTACCTGGCGATTGCCGACGCCCTCGGCGAGGCGGTTGCGTCAGGGGCGCTGTCGCCGGGGAGCCGCCTGCCGACCCACCGTGAGCTGGCCGATCAGCTAGGCGTGACGGTGGGGACGGTGAGCCGGGCATACGCCGAGGCCGCTCGGCGCGGCCTCGTGGCGGGTGAGATCGGACGGGGCACGTTCGTCCGGGGCGGCGGCGTCGACGAAGCCGCCGAGGGCCGTGACGAGCCGATCGACCTGGCCCAGAACCACCCCCCCGAGCCGGTCTCCCGTCCGGAGCGGGCGGCCCTGGCATCCTCGCTCGCCTCCATCGGCCGCCGGGCCGATTTCGGGCGCCTCCTGGCCTACCCGGCCGCGGGGGGCAACCCGGAAGATCGCGAGGCCGGGGCCGAGTGGATCGCCCGAGCCGGCGTGTCGGCGGCCGCTGACCGCGTCCTCGTGTGCACGGGAAGCCAGCACGGGCTCACCGTGGTCCTCGCCACGCTGCTCCGGCCGGGCGACCTGCTCCTCACCGAGGCCCTCACCTACGCCGGCCTGAAGTCGGTGGTGGGGCTGCTCCACCTGAAGGTCGCCGGACTGCCGGTGGACGCCCACGGTCTGAGGCCGGACGCGTTCGAGCAGGCCTGCCGGAAGGGGAATGCCCGCGCCCTCTACGTCATCCCGACGCACCACAACCCGACCACCGCAATCATGCCGCTCGAGCGCCGCCAGGAGATTGCGAAGATCGCCGAGCGCCACGGGGTGGTCATCGTCGAAGACGACGTGCACGGCCTGCTGCCCGAGAGCCGGCCGGTCCCCCTGGCCGCCCTCGCGCCCGAGCGCACCTGCTTTCTCACCAGCACCTCCAAGACACTGGCCCCGGGACTGCGCATCGCCTACGTCCTGGCGCCGGCACCGATGGTCCCGCGCCTGACCGACAGCCTCCGCGCCACCACCTGGGCGGTCGCCCCGTTGACCGCGGCGGTCGCATCGTCGTGGATCGTGAGCGGGACCGCCGACGCCATCCTGGCCGAGCGACGGCGGGAGGCCCGCGCCCGTCAGAACCTGGCCCGCGAGGTGCTGGCCGGTGCCGACTTCGACGCGCGGCCGGAGGCCTACTACCTCTGGCTGCGGCTGCCCGAGCCCTGGCGGCGCGACACGTTCGCCGCCGTCCTCCGGGCTCGCGGTGTCGCCCTCACCTCCGCCGAGGCGTTTGCCGTCGGTCGCAACCCTGCACCGCACGCGGTCCGCCTGTGCCTGGGGGCGGCCCGCAGCCGCGACGCACTGAGGCGCGGGCTGGGTCTCGTGGCCGACGTCCTCCACGGCGCGGGCGAGGCGGGCGCGGCGGTCGTCTGAGGAAGGTCAGTTGAGACAGGAACGTGGCGGTCTACCAGGTCGAGTACTACCGGCGACTCAAGCAGTTGGGGATCCGAGGGAGGATCTCCGTCGAGGACTACCTGGAGCTCGCTGCCGGAGAGTCTCTGGCACAGAGGGTGGAGCTCTTCCTCATGGGAAGGGCGAGCCGCAAGCTGAGGAGCCACTATCCCGCCCACCCGGCGTCGGTCTTCTTCGACATTCCTTGCCAGCCGCCCTTCCTGAGGGACTGGCACAACCACTTCGACAACTATGGGAACTTCGTCCCGGGCTACTGTGGAGGAATCTCACTGGGGAGCTGGCACGACCTGGACCGTCTGACCGAGGACGGCATTGACCTCGAGGAACATGTGGTCTTGCGGCATCTCATCAGGGAAGACCTGGGCGGACTGTTTCGCTTTGCCAGGGACCTTGGCTATCAGGAGCTCTCGGACGGCTACGTGTCCAACTGTGACCTCTGTGTCGACATCCGGAGGTTTCTGATCACCCAGGGTGATTTCGAGGAGCTCGCACCGAGGGAGTTCTACCAGCATCTGGACTGAGCCACTCGACGGTGAAGCCGAAACGGCGACCGTTCAGTCGATCGGCGGAAGCTCCAGGCAGCCTTCGGGCACGAGGCTGGTGGCCAGCATCACCTCGTTGATGTCGCGGTGCTCGGTCCAGGTCGGTGCCCTCTGGTGCTCGGCGTCGAGCCAGAAGCCCTCGATCTTCTCGCGCAGCGAAGCGTGGCGCATCAGATCCTCGAGCCGCGAGCGCACCTCGGGGCTGACCTGACGCTCCTCGGCCGCCTTCCGCATGCGCTCGACCGCCTGCAGGCCGATGGCGAGGCCGAGCTCACGAAAGGCGAGGCGCATCGTGGCCGGTCGATCGAGCTCGCCTTGTCGGGCATAGTGCTCCAGACCCACGAGCGCGGCCCCCAGCAGCTCCTCGAGCAAGTCGTCCTCCCCGAAAGCGCCGCGTCGCATCAGCTGCTCGACGCGAGAGGCATCCATGAGCAGACCGCCCAGCCCCAGCGGGTCGGCCGTCGCCCAATCCCGGCCCTTCATCATCGAGCGGAAATCGGCAACCTCGTCACCGAGCCCCGGTCCTTCCGGTGACCTTGAGAGGTTGCGGGCGGTGACCTGGAGCTGGACGCAGGTGACGAACCCGTCCAGAGGATCGTGCTGACCCATCGAAGGCACGAGCGGGCGTGAGAGGTCGATGCTCATCTTCCAGTACATGCGCGAGCGACCGCCGGGCGGCGCGTAGGTGAAGGCCGCGTGCGCCGTCGCGGCGAGCTCTCGGGCCCACAGGTTGAAGCGCGGCTGGTGCGTCGCTCGCGCGACCAGATCGAGGGCCTGCATCCACTTCGTCAGGTAGTGGAAGTACTGCCCGTCCCGATCCCATTCGAGCCGCTCGTCGAAGGTATCGTCGGGCCCGCGCTCCGGCAGCGGCTTGCCGATGCGCAGGCCGCCGCGGGTCGGGTGCTCCTCGCCGGCCCGCTCGTCCAGACCGCTGATCCACCCCGTGCGGAGATCATCGCTCCGATGGCGCCCCAGGACCTGATGCACGCGTTCGACCAGCCGGAGGGCAAGCTCCTGGTATCGCTCGTCTCCGGTGGCACGCGCAAGGCCGAGCAGGTTGCACACCGCGAAGGCGTCCGTCCACAGGTAGCGCTGCTGCGGGCGCGGGGACGTCAGCCCCGTCCGGTCCGCAAAGCCCGTCATGAGGCCGATGGCTGTCTCCGTCCGCGAGTCCGGCATGCCGTTCGCCCTGGCCTCCATGCCCGCCGTCGGGGGCGCGCAGATCATCAGTGCGACCAGCCACCAACGGCGATCCATCGACGGATTCTCCTCCGGGCGGGCGGGCCGCCGTCGGGGGCAACCCGGGCCCGGAGACTAGCCTAACGCCGAACCGGGGACCCGCTGCAGTTTTGTAGGGCGGGGTCGCGGCGGCCCTCTCTTCTCATCTTTTTACGTCCTGGCGTCTCCGCTGGGGCCTTCGCCCATTCCATCGCCCGAGTCGCTGTCGCATACTAGGCGGGCGTGAGAACGTGGCGTCCCCACGCCTGCCGCCGCGGAGCCCGGGCGCCGAGTGAGCAAGATGCGCCTGAGCCCCGTCCTCTTACCCGCCGTGATGCTACTCCTCGGGGGTGTGTCTCTGGCGGCGGCCTCAGAAGGGCTGTTGGACGCCAGCGCTGAGGACAACCCCTACGGTCGGCTCTACCCCCCCCGGGTCTACGAGACCGTGAGGCTGGCGGGCGAGGCCCCGAGCATCGACGGCCACCTGGACGACGCGGCCTGGCAGGAGGGGGAGTGGTCCGGGGACTACACGCAGTACATGCCAACCGAGGGTGCAGAGCCCTCCCAGCCCACCGAGATCAAGATCCTCTACGACGACAAGAACGTGTACGTCGCCATCCGTGCCTACGACGACCCGCAGAAGGTCCACCGGTACACGACCCGTCGGGACACCTTCGCCGGCGACATCGTCGGGGTGTGCTTCGACAGCTACTTCGACAAGCGGACGGGCTTCGAGTTCGACCTCAACGCGGGGGGGAGCAAGATCGACCTGATCCTGGGAAACGACGGCTGGGACACGACCTGGGACGCCGTGTGGGACGGCAAGGTGGGGATGGAGGACGACGCCTGGACCGCAGAGTTCAGGATACCCCTGAGCCAGCTCCGCTACGCCTCGCACGAAGATCAGGTCTGGGGGCTCCACGCGTGGCGCCTCATCGCCCGCAACCGGGAAGAGGCCCAGTGGAACCTCATCCCACGGAACAACACTGGCCTCATGCACAACATCGGGGAGCTGCACGGGATCCGGGACCTTCCGAAGAACCGGCGGATCGAGCTGCTCCCGCACGTCCTCGGCGAGCTCGACTCGGCGAGGTTCACCGCGGACGATCAGCGTGAGCGGATGATGGGGGACGGCTCCGCCGGTCTCGACGCCAAGGTGGGGCTCAGCTCGAATTTCACGCTGGATGCCACGGTGAACCCCGATTTCGGACAGGTGGAGGCCGACCCCTCGGTCATCAACCTGACTGCCTACGAGACGTTCTTCGAGGAGAAACGCCCCTTCTTCCTCGAGGGGAAGAACATCTTCGAGTTCGGCCTCGGGGACGGTGGCCGCGGCGACATGCTCTACTACTCCCGCCGCATCGGAGCGGCGCCCTCCCTCCTCCCCACGCTCGGCGAGGGCGAGTTCACCGGCTCTCCCCCGACCGCCACCACGATCCTCAGCGCGCTCAAGGTCACCGGCAAGACGCGGGACGGGCTCTCGGTCGGCGTCGTCCAGAGCCTGGGCTCGAAGGAGACCGTGCGGATCTCGCGCGACGGCCGCGAGCGTAGCCAGGTCGTCGAGCCCTACACCAACCACCTGGCCGCCCGGGTCCAGAAGGACTGGGCCAAGGGCAACACCATCCTCGGCGGCATGGTCACGTCGACGCACCGCTGGATCGACGATCCGGCGCTCGCCTTCCTGCCGGACGATGCGGTTACCGCGGGACTCGACTTTGCCCAGTACTTCTGGAACCGCTCGTGGGTCCTGCAGGCGAAGGGGATCTTCAGTCACGTGACCGGCGACCCCGAGGCCATCACCGCCCTGCAGACGGGCGCCGTGCACTACTTCCAGCGCCCGGACGCCGACTATCTCGAGGTGGACCCGACCGCGACCTCGCTGTCCGGACACGGAGGCTTCGTGAGCTTCGGCCGTTCGGGCAGCGGCAAGTGGCGCGCCTCGGACTCGCTGCAGTGGATCTCGCCCGGCCTCGAGCTGAACGACATGGGCTTCCTCCGACAGGCCGACCTCGTTCAGAACGAGTTCTCGATCGGCTACGAGGACCCGGTGCCTCGGGGTGTCCTGCGCGAGTGGCGGGTTTCTGTCGACCGGCGGGACGCCTGGGACTACGGCGGGCTCCAGACGGACACCTCGACCAGCCTCTCCGCCCGAGCGCAGTTTCTCAATAGGTGGAGCCTGGGCGGCTCGCTTCTCGCGAGACACGACACCGTCGATACCCGACTTCTTCGGGGCGGTCCGTCGATGAGGCTGAGCCCCTTTCTCCACATGTCCGTGGACGGGTCTACGGATCCATCGAGGCGGGTCCGGGTGAGCGCGCGCGTCCACACCCACAGATACGCGGACGGGGGGTCGAGCATCTTCGACGTCTCCTCTGGGCTGAACCTCCGCCTGTCGAACGCGTTCTCGGTCTCGGCGGACTACGACTACTCTCACCAGGTCGACGATCTGCAGTACGTGGACACCCCGGAAACCGCCGCCGGGCTCCGCTACGTGATGGGCCGCATCGACCAGACCACGCACAGCCTCACGGTGCGCCTCAACCTGCACATCACGCCCGATCTGTCGATCCAGTACTACGGAAGCCCGTTCGTCTCGTCGGGAAGCTACACAGGCTTCAGGAAGGCCACCGACACCCTGGCCGCGGAGTACCAGGACCGTTTCCATCTCTACGGGTCCGACGAGATCCGCTTCGTGCCCGACGACAACATCTACGAGGTCCGGGAGGCGGAGGGCGGTGCCGGCAGCCAGTACTCCTTCGACAACCCCGACTTCAGCTTCCGGGAGTTCCGCTCGAACCTCGTCGTGCGCTGGGAATATCGGCCAGGCTCGGCGCTGTACGTCGTGTGGTCCCAGGGCCGCACCAGCGACGACGCCCTCTACGACGACTCGTTCGGCCACAACCTCGACGCCCTCTGGCGGAGCGAGGCCCGCAACGTCTTCCTGGTGAAGCTGCAGCACTGGTTTTCCTTGTAGTTCCGAGTTCGGTGCGCGTGTCAACGGACTCCGAACGAAGGAGATTCCGAGTCCGATCCCCGAGCCACCGGACTCGGAATGGCCGAGCTGCCGTGGCCGCTCCCACAGAGGAGCCAGAGCGGGCGGCGAACGATCTCTTTGTTGACCTGACGGAGAGATTCTTCGGGCATGGCTCAGGACGGCGCCCTCAGAATGGCCGGAACGGAACATTCCGAGTTCGACGCCTCCGCACCGAACTCGGAATAGAATTCCCAATGCCCTACCAGCCCATCGAAGACCATGGGGTCATACCGCGCCCTGAGCCGGCCCCGGTAGCCGAGGCGCGATGAGTCACGAAGAGCAACTTCTCGTCGGCCTCGCCGGCATCGCCGTCCTCGGGGTGGGGGCCCAGTGGCTGGCCTGGCGGCTGCGGGTGCCGTCCATCCTCCTGCTGCTCGCGGTCGGCTTCGTGGCGGGGCCGGTTACCGGGTTCCTGGACCCGGACGCGCTGTTTGGAGAGCTCCTCTTTCCGCTCGTCTCCCTCTCGGTCGGCCTGATCCTCTTCGAGGGCGGCCTCAGCCTCCGGGCCCGGGACCTCAGGACGATGGGTGCCTCGGTCTGGAGCCTGGTGAGCATCGGGGCGTTCATCACCTGGGCGATGGCGGCCTGGGCGGCGGAGCGGCTCCTGGGCTTCTCTGCCGGGCCCGCCCTGCTACTCGGCGCCATCGTGGTCGTGACCGGACCCACGGTGGTGGGTCCGCTCCTGCGCCACGTCCGTCCGGTCGGCACGGTGGCGCGCGTCGCCCACTGGGAGGGGATCGTCATCGACCCGATCGGGGCGGCGCTGGCCGTCCTCGTGTACGAGGCCCTGCCCGCAGCCTCGAGCGCCGGCTTCGACGCCGCCGCGAAGGCGATGGGCCTGCAGATGCTGTACACGATCCTCGCCGGTGCGCTGGTCGGGGGC
>JAJDNV010000241.1 GCA_022340545.1 Acidobacteriota bacterium
CTGGCGGCGGTCCCGGTCTGGCTCGACCGCCGGGGCCTCCTCGAGCGACTCGCCCTCCGCGACAACCGGTGCCGCCTGGGTGGCGACGCCGGCCCGGGCCGGGGCGTCCTTCCGGAGCTCCGGCACGGTGACCTCCGCGACCGCCGGTGCGGCGACGTCCCTTTCGCCCGGTCGAGCCCGTGCCATCGGGGCCGGTTCGGGCGCCGCGACGGGGGCCGCCCGTCGCTCTCTTTCCACCTGACGCTTCGCCGGCGGGCCTGCCGCCTGCTCGTCGTTCGCCGGGCCGGCGGCGAGCTGCTCCCCCGCCGACTGCGGTGGCGGCACGATCGCCTCCGGCATCGGGGCGGCCGTGACCGGACGTTCGCTGGGGGTGGTGCGGGCGCGGTAGAGGCTCGGGAGCGTCAGTGGAGTCACGACGGCGAGGAGAAGGGCGGCGGCCGCGGCCCAGGCCCAGACGGGCAGCCGCCAGCCCGCGTGCGCCGCCGCGTCGGTGCGCTTCCGGGGGCGACTCTTCGCCTCGATCCGGGCCCGCACCCGACCGGGAAGGGTCTCGAAGTACCCGGACGGGGCTTCGAGCGGAAGCCCGCGGGCAACGTCGTCAACCGCCCCCATCTCCGCGAGAAGCGACGCACACTCCTCGCACATGGCGAGGTGGGCCTCGACCTCGGCCCGCTCGGGGGGCGAGAGCTCGCCGTCGAGGTAGCCTGCGAGTCGCTCGCGCTCGTGAGCGCTCATGGGCGCCCCCCGGCCCGGCGCTTCGCGGCCGGACCCAGATAGGGGCCCAGGGCCCGCGCCAGCTTCTCACGGGCGCGGAACAACCGGCTCATCACCGTTCCCGGGCTCAGGGCGAGCGCCTCCCCGATCTCCGCGTACGACATGTCCTCCACCGCGCGCAGGACGAACACTGCTCGCTGCTCGGGGGGCAGGGTCGCCAGCGCCTCCTGGAGCAGCCCCTGCGCCTCGCCGTCGAGGACCGCGTCCAGGGGGTTCCCCCGCCCGCTCCGCGTCTCTCCGAGGCCCTCGGGCAGCGGGTCTTCGCGCGCCACCGGCGAGCGGACGTGGTTGACGGCGAGGTTGGCGGCGATGCGACAAACCCAGGGGCCGAACGGGCGCCCCAGCTCGAAGCGGTCGAGGGACTGCCAGGCCCGCAGGAACGCGTCCTGGGCGACGTCGTCGGCCACGGCATGCGAGCGCACGATTCTGAGGGCCACCCCGTAAACGCGGCGCTGGTAGCGCCGCACGATCTCCTCGAACGCCGGCAGGTCCCCCTGCCGCGCCCGAGCCAGGAGAAACGTCTCGTCCCGGACTTCGGCGCTCATCGTGCGGCCCGGCACCCGATCGGAAGACCCATCACCTCCCGCAATGATACGGCGGGACGGGTGCCTCTATTCCCCCAACGGGTGACCCCCCGGGGGGAGGTGGGGAGCCCGGAGCCGCCGGAGCGGCCCCGGGGACACGTGGCCGGGCTACTCGAGGACCCGGATCACGACCCGACGGTTCTGGGCGCGGCCCTCGCGGGTGTTGTTCTCGGCGACCGGCTCGCTCTCGCCGTACGAGATCACCTCCAGGCGGCTGAGGGCGATGCCGTGGGCCTTGGCCAGGTAGTCGCGGACGGCCATCGCCCGCTGCTCCCCGAGTTGCATGTTGTAGGCCTCGTCCCCGGTCGAGTCGGTGTGGCCCTCGATCTCGAACCACACGCCGGCGTTCTTCTGGACGAGCGGACCGATCGTGTCGTCGATCAGCGCCTTGGCCTCGTCGCTGAGCTCGGACTTGGCGAACGGGAATTGCACCTTGTCGTTCGACAGCGTCAAGGTGTAGACGAGCTTGCCCTTGGCCGCCTGCTCCGCCTCGGTGGCCTTCGACATGGCCGCGTCGGCCGAGCTCTTGGCGTCGGCGATCCCCGCCTGCGAGTCCTTCTCGACCTTGGCGATCTGGACCTCGTTCTGACGGACGCGCTCCTGGGTCTGCTCGACCTCTGCCGACACCGCGTCCACCTTTTCGTTGACTTCGCCGACCTCACGCTGCACGAACGACTTCTTGGCACAGCCGGCGAGGGCCAGTCCTGCCGCCAGAAGCGGCACGATCATGAGTCTCACGGACGACCTCCTTGGTTGGGCCGGAGGGAGGGCGTTATGCCCGCCCGGCCGGTACGAATGAAGCCAAACCACGACGAACGAAATCAAGTCAGCTGGGACGACTTCAAAAAGGAACGTAGCCACTGCGGGTGCGTACGGTGACGCCCCGGCGAGTCGTCCGCACCTCCACGCGGCGGAAGCGGGCCGGACCCGGGGGCGGATCGTAGCCCAGGCGGTACTGGTGCTTCAACTCGGCGGCGATGCGCAACGCCGCCTTTCGCAGTCCGGCGTAGTCGCTGATGAGGAAGGCCGCGCCCCCGGAGAGGTTCGCGTACCGCTCGAGCATCTCTCCTCCCGTGGCGCCCGCGCCCCGGTTCTTCCGGCCCAGGTACAGGGACGACTCCGGGTCGTCGAGCCGCGACACCACCGAGATCGCGTAGATCGGGACGTCGAGGGCGCGCGAGCGCTGCAGCACCTCCTCGGGCGTCTTCTCGCTCGCCGTGTCGATGCCGTCGGTGATCACGACCACCGCTCGGCGCCCCTCTCCATGGCTGGCGATGTCCCGTGCCGCCTTGTCGAGGGCGTCGTGGAGCGCGGTCGAGCCGAAGGGCTCGACGGTGGCCAGCCCTCTCCGCACCGCCTCGCGGTCGTGGGTGAAGGCCACGACCCCCCAGTAGCGGCTGTCGAAGCCGGCCAGCGCCACCTGGTCCTCGTCGCCGAGGACGTCCAGGATCCGCTCCGCGGCGAACCGCACGCTCGCCACCTTGAGCTCCTCGTCCATGCTGCCGCTGCCGTCCACGAGCAGCAGCACGCGCGCGGGGAGCTCGAGGCCCCCATGAAAGCGGGAGATCGGCTGGAGCCGGCCCTCCTCGTAGATGCGAAAATCTTGCTGCCTGAGGTCGGTGACCGGGCGTCCCTTCTTGTCCACCGCAGTGGCGGAAAACACCACCAGGTCGCCCTCCGCAGGGAAGGACGCCACCTGCCCGAGGGCGGCGACCGGGACGGCGGCCAACACGATAGCCCATAGAGCTCGTCTCAGGAGTCTGGTCTCCGATCCATCTGCAAAACGGCTAAGTATATCCGCGCGTCGGATGGTCATTGTGATCCCGCTCACACTGACGCCCGAAGCCCAAGTCGTTGTTCTAGAGGACTTTGACCACGATCAGGGTGATGTCGTCCGCCGGGGTCTCGTCTTCCACGAAACCCTCGAGATCGGCCATCAGCCCCTTGCCCAGCTCCGTCGCGGGCCGGGTGCCGTGGGCCTCGAGGGCCCGCCGGAGCCGCTTCACCCCGTATTCCTCGTGTCCGCGGACGGCCTCGGAGACCCCGTCGCTGAAGAACACGAACGCGTCGCCGGGGGCGAGCTCGACCGAGAGCTCTTCGTAGTCGACGTCGTCGAACGTGCCGAGCGGCAGCCCCGAGACCGTGAGTGGCTCGGCGCGACCGGTCTCCGCCCGGTAGTGCAAGGGGTAGGGGAGGCCCGAGTTCCCCACGGTCACCCTCCGGTCCGGGAAGTCGAAGACCGCGTAGGCCAGGGTGCAGAACAGCCCCTCGATACCCCGCCGCCGGAGGGTCCCGTTCACCCTCCGCAGCAGGTCGGCCGGGCCCCGCCGCTCGAAGGCCCGGCGGCGGACGGTGCCGGAGGCAAAGGCCGCGTACAGCGCCGCCGGCACGCCCTTGCCCGAGACGTCCCCGGTGGCGACGCCCAGCCGGCCTTCCCCCATGTCGTAGAAGTCGTAGAGGTCGCCCCCCACCTCCCGTGCCGGGCGGAAGTGGGCCGAGGCCTCCCAGCCCGGCCCGGCCGGCGAGGCCCCCGGAAACAGCGCGTGCTGCACGTCCCGGGCAATCCGCAGCTCGCGGTGGAGACGGTGCTCCGTGCGGCGGATCTCGTCGTAGAGCCGCGCGTTCACGATGGCCCCCGCCACCTGGCTGGCCAGCGGCAACAGCACCTTGACGTGGCGCTCGGTGAAATGATCGAGCTCGCGCGACTCGAGGTCGAACACCCCGACCACCTCGTCCTTGTGCACGAGGGGGATGGCGAGCTCGGAGGAGGTCCCCGACACCAGCCCGACGTACCGGGCGTCGCTCCCGACGTCGCCGACGAGGATCGGCTCCTTGCTCCGCACCGCCGCCCCGCAGAGCCCCTCGCTCACCGCCAGGCGACTCTTCTCCTTGCCCGGGCCGAAGTTCACGGCCTGGCGCAGCACCAGCTCCTGCCGGTCCTCGTCGAGCAGCAGGATCCCGAACATCTCGTAGTCGACCACTCGCCTCACGAGCTCGGCGACACGTTGCAGCAGCTCGTCGAGATCGAGGATCGAGGCGGTCTCCTTGCCGATCTCGTAGAGCGTGGCCAGGAGCCCCGCGTACCAGCGGGCCTCGCGGTAGAGCGTGGCGTTGTCGATGGCCACCGCGAGGTGACCGGCGAGCACCCGCAGGGCGGTTCGTGCGGCGTCGGTGAAGGCCCCCGCGTCCGGCCCCTCGATGTTCAGCACGCCCACCAGGCGGTCCTTGTGGACCAGCGGGATCGCGAGCTCCGCCACCACCCCGGGGAACGCCGGCAC
Source organism: Acidobacteriota bacterium (assembly GCA_022340545.1). Lineage (GTDB taxonomy): Bacteria > Acidobacteriota > Vicinamibacteria > Fen-336 > Fen-336 > JAJDNS01. The sequence goes on from JAJDNV010000241.1 coordinate 4,637, forward strand.
GTAGCGGGGATCGCGCGAGACGTCGGCGACGAACACCGGCTCCCGGGCGACGGCGGCCGCGCCCGAGATCCCCTCGCCGAGCTTCACCAGGCCCCGGATCGCCTTGTCGAGGTCGTACCCCTCCACGTAGGCGGGAACGAGAAAGCCCGCGTCGTCGGGAAGCACGATCTCGAGGACGTCGTACTCGACGATGCGTCCCACGCAGCGGGCGATCGTGGGATAGAGCTCGTCGGGATCGAGGACGCTGTTGATCTCACCGACGAGGGCCAGCAGGTCGACGAGAAGCTCCCCGGGGAGGGGAGGCGAGGACTTCGAGCTGGACCGACCGCGCACTCGGCATGCTAGCCCCGTTCTCCGCCCTTGTGAAGGCTCGCACACGGATCGGGGTACACTGGGCGCTTCATGGGCGACGCCGACCTGAAGCTGCCTCTCGAGATCGAGGACATCAAGGCCATCCTGCCGCACCGCCATCCCTTCCTGCTCGTGGACCGTGTCCTCGAGCTCGAGCCGGACAAGCGGGTGCTGGCGGTCAAGAACATCACCACCAACGAGCGCTACTTCATCGCCGGCCCGGGCGGGGTCCCGACGCTCCCCGCCTCGATCCTCACCGAGGCGATGGCCCAGGCCGGAGGGATACTCATCCTCTCCAAGCCCGAGAACCGCTCGCGGATCGTCTACTTCATGGGGATCGACCGCGTGCGCTACCGGCGCCCGGTCGTCGCCGGCGACCAGGTGCACCTCGAGGGCGAGGTCGTGCGCCTGCGGGCCAAGATGGGGACTCTCAAGGGCCGGGCCCTCGTGGACGGGAAGGTGGTGTGCGAAGGCCAGATGACGTTTGCCCTGGCCCCGCGCCCCGCGGCGCGCTGAGGCCGGTCGGCCCGATCTCCCTCGCCCGCGCGCTGTCGAAGCTCGGGGTCTGCTCTCGGCGCGAGGCCGCGCGCTGGATCGCGGAGGGCCGCGTCCGGGTCAACGGCCGGGAAGAGCCCTCACCCCGCCGTGCGATCGACCCGAGCCGGGACCGGGTCGACGTCGATGGCCGGTGCGTCGGCGGCGCGGCCGGCCGCCTCGTCCTCGTGCTGCACAAGCCGGTGGGCCTGGTCACGACACGCGCGGACCCCGGAGGGCGCCCCACCGTCTACGAGTCGCTCCGTGGCCTCGACCGGTGGGTCTTCCCCGTCGGCCGTCTCGATCGCGACACGTCCGGCCTCCTCGTCTTCACGAACGACGTCCGCCTCGGCCGGCAGCTGACCGACCCACGGAGCCACGTGCCACGGACGTACCACGCCCGCGTTCGGGGTCATCCCGACGCGGAGACGCTGCAGGCCCTCCGTGAGGGAGTCGACCTCGGCGGAGGCGAGCTCACCCGCCCGGCGCTCGTGCGCGCCCTGGGCTCCCCGCGTCCTGAGCCCAGTCCCACGGCGCGCCCTGCCGACGACCACCTGTCGGCCCGTACCCCCGGCCCCGGAACGGCCGGCGGCACCTGGCTCGAGATCGTCCTCACCGAGGGGCGAAGGCGACAGGTGCGCCGCATGTGCGCCCGCGTCGGCCACGACGTCCTCGAGCTCGTCCGCGTGCGCATTGGTCACCTCGACCTCGGCGACCTCTCCCCCGGGGAGTGGCGCGAGCTCGCGCCCGGCGAGCAGGAGGCGCTCGTTCGTCGCTGACGTTTCCGATCCCACGCGGTGCCGAGACGGCCTGACGTATGATGACGCCTCTCTCGAGGAGGACCCGATGCCTCTCGCCCTGGCTCTACTCCTGGCCGCCGCCGCCGTGCCCGACGCCGAGATCCGGGCGGCCACCGACGCGATCGCCGCCCAGGTCGTCTCCACCCGTCGCGAGATCCACGCTCACCCCGAGCTCTCCAACCGCGAGGAGCACACGGGGCGGGTGGTGGCCGAGCACCTGGGCCACCTCGGTCTCGAGGTGCGCTACCCGGTGGCCAAGACGGGCGTCGTGGGGATCCTGCGCGGCGGTCGGCCGGGCGGGGTGGTCGCCCTCCGCGCCGACATCGACGCCCTCCCCATCCAGGAGGCGTCGGACGTCCCGTACAAGAGCCAGGTCCCTGGCGTCATGCACGCCTGCGGACACGATGCCCACACCGCCATCCTGTTGGGCGTCGCCGACGTCCTGGCCAGTCTCAAGGACCGCCTTCCCGGCACCGTGGTCTTTCTCTTCCAGCCTGCGGAGGAGGGCCCCCCCGAGGGCGAAGAGGGCGGGGCTCCCCTGATGGTCAAGGAAGGGGCCCTCGACGACCCGCCGGTGGAGGCGGTCTTCGGGCTCCACGTCGGCAGCTGGGTCGAGATGGGCGAGGCCGGCTGGACCGACGGGGCGCTCCTCGCGTCCAGCGACACCTTCACCATCGAGGTCGCGGGCCGGGGTGTCCACGGCGCCCAGCCCCACCAGGGCCTCGACCCGATCCCGGTAGCGGCGGAGATCGTTCAGGCCCTGCAGCTCATCGTGTCGCGCCAGATCGACGGACGCCAGCCCCGCGTCCTCACCATCGGCCGCATCCAGGGCGGGACCCGATTCAACATCATTGCCAGCCAGGTCGTGATGGACGGGACGCTGCGCACCCATGACGCCGGGGTAAGAAAAGACATCAAGGCGCGGATGGCCCGCACGGTGAAGGGCGTGGCGGAGGCCCACGGCACGACCGCCACCCTGCGCTTCCTCGACGAGGGAAACCCGCCCACCGTCAACGACCCCGACCTGGCTCGGCTCGCCCGTCCGGTGCTGGAGCGTGTCTTCGGGGCCGGCAACGTTCCTCACGTCGATCCCCAGATGGTGGCCGAGGACTTCCCGGCCTACGGCGAGAAGGCCCCCTATTTCTTCTTCTTCCTGGGCACCCGCAACGACGCGAAGGGCATCCCCTCCGTCAACCACACCGACCGCTTCGACATCGACGAAGACGCCCTGCCCCTCGG
>JAJDNV010000252.1 GCA_022340545.1 Acidobacteriota bacterium
ACCTTGACCACACCGTCCGGCGTGACCATGACGTTCGCGGGCTTCAGGTCCCGGTGGACGATGCCGGCGGCGTGGGCGGCGGCGAGCGCGTCGGCAAGGGGCATCGCGATCCGCAGCGCCTCGCCGAGGCGCATCCCCTGCCGCGGGATAAGCCCGTCGAGGGTCTTGCCGGGGACGAGCTCCATCACGATGAAGTCGATCCCCTCGGCCGACTCGATCTCGTGGATCGTGACGATGTGGGGGTGGTTGAGCGCGGAGGCGGCGCGGGCCTCCTGGACGAAGCGGGCGCGGCGGGCCGGATCGGAGAGCCGGTCGGGCGGCAGGACCTTGATCGCCACCTCACGCCCGAGGCGGGTGTCGCGGGCGCGGTAGACCTCCCCCATCCCCCCGGAGCCGAGGGGCGCCAGAATCTCGTAGGGGCCGAGGCTCGTTCCCGGCGACAGCGCCACGCGGACACCCTCCAGCTGCGCCAGTACCGGCTGCAGACTATAACTGTTTCGGCGAGGCCGCCAGGCCAAAGCGCCTTCGGTTCAGCTCTCCGCGCTGGGTCCGGTCTTCCCTGCCCCTGCATGCGCTCGAAGCCACTCCTCGGCGGCGGCGTAGGCGTCGTCGGGGTCGGTGAACCAGGTGACGTCGGCCTGGTGGCGGAACCAGGTCATCTGGCGCTTGGCGAAGCGCATGGTGGCGGTGACGATGGCCTGCTCGGCCTCCTCGGGGGTCATCTCTCCCCGGATCACGGCCACCGCCTCGCGATAGCCGATGGCCTGGAGGGGGCGAAGCTCCGGCCCGTACCCCTGGTCGAGGAGACCACGCACCTCCTCGACCAGGCCGCCCTCGAGCATCGCGCGCGTCCGCCTCTCGACCACCCGGCGGAGGGCGTCGCGGTCCGGGGCCAGGCCGACAAGGAACACGCGGTGTCCGGAGAGGGGTTCGGCGCCGGCCCGCTGCTGGTCGCTGATCGGTCGCCCCGTCGCCCAGTAGACCTCGAGGGCGCGCACGATGCGGACCCGGTCGCGGGGTCGGATCCGTGCCGCGGCCTTGGGGTCCAGACGGCCCAGCAGGCGGTGAACCCGCTCGTCGCCGAAGCGCTCGGCCAGCCCTTCGAGACGGCGACGCCGTGCTTCGTCGCGGGCGGGGCCGTCGAAGAGCCCCTCCAGCAGTGCCTTGAGGTAGAGGCCGGTCCCCCCGGCGACGATCGGGAGTCGCCCGCGCCCGGTGATCTCGGCCACCGCGGCCCGGGCGAGCCGGGCGTACTCCGCGGCCGAGAACAGCGCGCCCGGGTCGACGACGTCGATCAGGTGGTGGCGGACTTCGCGTCGCTCCTCGACCGTTGCCTTGGCGCTGCCGATGTCGAGGCCGCGGTAGACCTGCAGGCTGTCGCAGGACACGATCTCGCCCCGGTGGGCGCGGGCCAGGCGGAGGGCGAGGCTGCTCTTGCCGGAGGCGGTGGGGCCGACGATCGCGATCAGAGGAGGGGCCACAGCCTCCAGAGGACGACGATGAGCACGATGGCGAGGATCACGACCGACCCTCGGACCTGCGGCCGGGTCAGCGTCGCCATCGCATCATCACCGAGGGCGAAGGGCACGGATGATCGTGCCCTCGTGGTCCTCGCCGAGCGTCCGCTTGACCGCCAGCAGCTCGGCGTACAGGAGCTCGTTGAGGGCCCCGACCAGGGCCTCGCGCTGCTCCTCGTCGGGAAGCCGCCCGACGTTGCGCTCCACCGAGGGATCGTCGAGCGAGCCGTCCGGGCGCAGGCCGACGCCCTCCAGGACGTCGGGCCGGGTCTCCCGCACCGTCCCGAGGTACTTGGAGAGGACGTTCTCGGCGATGGGCCCGACCTCCTTCACCATGTAGGCGAAGATGAAGCGGTACATCCGGTTGAAGGACTCGAGCACGGAGAACGTGGTGTCGGTGGGCACGAAGTCCTGGTCGAGCGTGCGGATCTTCCGTCCCCTCCCCCGCGCGATCCCCGTGGCCAGGAAGGCGTAGAGCAGCTTCAGGGTCTGGTTGTCGCCCACCTCGCTCTCGTGGCAGATCTCGATCACGCTTCGCTCGCCGTCGATCAGGCTGAGCACGTGCTCCTCGTACGCGTGCAGAAGCGCCTTGGCCGAGGTGTTCCCCCGCTCCAGAACGAGATGGCCGTCGGGGTGGTGACGCCGCACCCAGCCGCCGGGGTCGAGCCGCCGCAGACCCTCGAGCACGAGCGCGGTCACGTCGAGGTCGACGGTGATCCGCTCGCGCTCCGGCAGGGGCGACTCCTCGAAGTGAAACTGTCCTTCTCCCCACTCGAAGACGCTCTGGGCGATATGACGGACCTGCGACTGCACGGCCGACCACAGGTCGTCGGGCGAGAGGGCGCCCATCTCCACCAGGACGCGTCCCTGCCGCTTTCCCTTCGAGACCGCGCGGAGGGACAGGTCGTTCTGCTCGCGCGTGACCTTCTCCTCGCGGAGGAGCACCTCGCCCAGCCGGTCGCCGGCGACGTTGCTGGAGCCGAAGACCACCCGGCCGTTCTTGAAGAACAGGGCCTTGCGCACGCGGTTCGAGTTGAGGGAGAGGACGCCGGTCGCCTCTGAGATCTGCAGCTCCCGCAGCAGATCGGGCAGGGGCAGGGCCTCGAGCGCGCCCCGCAGACCGCCCGGCACGACGTAGGGCTCGAGGCGCGGGGTCGAGGGTGGGCTCATCGGGCGATCCGGAGACCGCACGATTCTAGGGGGAGGGGTGGATGCGTGTCAAAGCAAGGCGGCCCAAGAAGTTAGGGAAGTCGGGCAGAGCCGTCCGAGGTCAGGTCAACGTCGGCGGACCGCGCCAGCCGGATCCCGGTGTAGTAGTGCTGGAGGATCCGGTCGTAGGTCGAGCCGGCCTGCGCCATCCCGAAGGCGCCGACCTGGCACAGCCCCACCCCGTGGCCCCAGCCCTTCCCCGAGATCACGAACCGCTCGACCCGACCCTCGTCGTTCCTCTCGCGATTGATCACGAAGAGGTTCTCCCGCAGGCCGAGGCCCCATCGCACCTTGAGTCCCTTGAGGAGGAGCTCGCCCGCCGAGCCCTGCACCTCGAGCTCGATGACGCGTCCGGACACGCCCAGGCGACGTGGCACGAGGTCGCGGACCTCGCCCACCGATCCGTAGCGGGCCACCGTCTGCGCGACCTCGGACGGGGTGAGACGCGCCTCCCACCGGTAGTAGCGCGAGGTTCGATCCGCCGCCGCCCCTTGCCGGGTCTGGTGTGCCTCGAGGTAGACCACCCGGCCTTCGCGGGTCACGTAGCTCACCTCGTCGCCGATCGTCAGCGTCAGCTCCGAGGTCCCGGCGTAGAGGCCGTCGAGGCTGCGGAAGAGTCGGGCCTCGGGGTCGAGAAGGAAGCTCTCGGCGTCCTCGCCGCGCAGCACCGTCAGCTGCCCGTCCGCGATGCCGGCGAACTCGCCGCTCCGCCATTCCGGCGAGCCGGCCTTCTCGGCCAGCCCGGCGAGCAGGTCGATCACCTCCGCGCGGGTCATCGTCCCGTCGGGCTCGATCCGGTTGTCGGGCCGCGGGGACAGGAGGCCCTCCTGCACCAGGAGCGTCACCGCCTGCCGCTCGTCCTCTCCAACGATTTGGTCCGCGTCCGGAACCTCGAGGAGGTACTCGGAATCCCCCGGCGCAAGGAGACGCTTCGCCCTCTCCTGCCAGCACACCGAGGCCACGCCGTACTGGGCGAAGGTGGCCCGGCGGACGAGGCCTCCCGTGACCGGGCTCGTGCAACCGGTGCGATGCAGCCCCGCCTGGAGCCGGCCCATCCAGCCCCGGATCTCCTCGTCCGTGGGGATCCCGGCCAGCGTCTTCGGGTCGGCGGTCCCCGCCTCGACCACGCCCAGCGCCTCGAGAACGGCGAGGCTGCGAGGAACGGCCGCCGGCCCCGGGAGGTGCTTGCGCGGCTTGGCGGTGGTGTGAAGGGCGTGACGCGCCGAGCGCTCGGGGGCACAGATCACGCCCCTCAGGTAGGGTGCCGGATCGTCAAAGATGAAGTCCCCGTCCTCGGTGTGCCCACCGCAGGTCGAGGTGTAGTACGCGTGGATCGGCCGTCCCCTCCACGTGGCGATGACGTCGCGCGTGTCCGCGATCGCCTCGTCGGTGAGGGGCTGCTCGGTGGCCTGACCCCGGTACACCTGGCACGCCTGAGTGGCGCACACGTCGTACCCCTTCGCGGAGTAGTCGCCGAGGTGCGCCAGCACCCACGTCCGGGCCGCCACGGCCTGGGCCTTGTGGGCTTCGATCTGTGGAAAGGCCAGGGGCGAGAGCTCGTTCGGGACGACGCCCCGCAGGTAGTCCTCCACGTTCACGATGTTGACGACGGTGAGCGATCCCTCCTCAGCGGGCCGAACCTCGAGGAGCCCCCGGTAGGGCCGGGCATCGGCGTCCAGGATCTCGGACGCCTCCGCCGGGACCACCGTGGCGATCGCCAGCTCCTCGCCCGTCTCCAGGAGCTTCACCTTCCCCGCGGTCGCTCCGGGGAGGAAGGTCGCCCGCGGCAGCGGCCTCCAGTACGGCTGCTCCCGCCCCTCACCGTCGGCGAGGACGCGCACGCCGGAGTCGGCGCCGATCGACACGCGTGGCACCTCGGGGAGGATGCCGACACGGACCACCGGCGGCTCGACGAGGCCGTCGACGGACGGCGACGGGAGGACGTGCGGCTCCGGGGTGGTGCTGGGCCGAATGGTCCGGCAGGCGCCGGCGACCAGCCAGGCGCCCAGAGCCGCCGCGACCCAGGCCGCGCCGGGTGAGGTCAGGACCCGCTTTCGACTCACGAGTTGCGGTCCGGCCCGTAGTGGAAGGCGACCTGCATCGTGATTCGAGGCGGGCCGTAGTCGTCGGGGAGGGGCTCGAACCGGCTGCTGGTGAGTGAGTTTCGTGCCGCCCGATCCAGCGAATCCGTCCCGGACGACTTCAGCATCCTCAGCGCCGATATCGATCCGTCCCTCTCGACGGTGAACTCGAAGTCGACGTGCCCTCCGTAGCCCAGGTACGCGGCTTGCGGGACGATCCAGTTGCGGTACACCTGGTTCTTGAAGTCGTTGACCCAGAGCGTGAAGTCCGCACCTCGCGGGTCGAAGCGAAGCCCGTAGAGGTTCTGTCCCGTGCCGTCGGGAAGCCCCAGGGGGGCATTCTGGGCCATGCGACGGGTCACCTCATCGACCGCCTTGTTCACGGAAGAGCCGATCGCCCCGGAACCGCGGCGCGAGCCCTCGTCGCCCTGTGGTACCGGCGGTCCGAGCAGCCCTGAGGGAAGCCGGAGTCCCTGGCGACCTGCCGTCTCGGCGACATCATCGCCCCGCTGCGCGATCCTCGGCGCGGGGGTCGGGTTGGGGGCCGGAGTCGGCGCCTGCTGTGGCGGCCGGGAGGGCTGGCCCTTGGGCACCTGGGTCAGATCGTCCTCGCGCCGGAGGATGAGCGGCCCCTTGCTCTGCAGCTCGGACGGGGGCCCGATGCTGATCCGGTCCTTCTTGGTCGGATCCGGGGTCTGGGGCGGCGGGGTCGGGACGGGCGTCGGCCGGGGTGCGGGCACCAGCTGGCGCAGGACCTCAGAGGGAGGCAGGAACACGACGTCTCGCCTCTCCAGCTCCGAGAGATCCAGATCGTCCTGATCGCGTGTCGACGGGGGCTGGGCGAGCAATATCATCAGCAAGGTCAGGTGGATGACGGCGGAGACGAGGAACCCCTGTCGCTGGCCGACCCTCTGCACTCTGCTCCCGCCTCCACGGCAATTCTGGACCCCCTAAAGTAGCACCCGCCTTCGAGATGGGGCAAGAAGCCTACACAAGATGTTGCATTTCTCCACAAAGGAAGCCACCAAACTTGGGCGTGTTCTGCCCCGCAAAGACCGGCGAGCTCACGGGGAACGCGCCGGCGGACCCTCAAGGGGCCCCCGACCGAGGACTCCCCCGCAGGCCTCACGAGAAGCAAGCCGTCGCGGCCATAGGCGCTCCAGAGGTCCGCGGAGCGGGGCGTGGAGCCTTGTCCCAAGGACCCCCTGCGTCACCGAAGTTGCATCAACGGGACACGCGGCGCGACGAGGGGCTCGGACGCCGGGGCCCCGACGAGGACCCTGCTCCACTTCGAAGCTGCCGGGCCCACAG
>JAJDNV010000258.1 GCA_022340545.1 Acidobacteriota bacterium
GACGTCCCGACGAGGTCGTTCTCGCGGCTCATGATGATTGCCTCCTCCGGGCAGGCGTCCACGCAGAAGCCGCAGTAGACGCACCGCAGGAGGTCGATCTCGAACCGTGTCGGGTACTTCTCGATCCTCTTCTCGGGGCGCTCGCCCGACTCGATGTAGATGCACTCGGCCGGGCACACGGTGGCGCACATGAAGCAGGCGACACACTTGGGCGTCCCGTCCTCGCGCTCGGTCAGGATGTGGATGCCCCGGTAGCGCGTCGAGACCGGCCTCTTCTCCTCGGGGTACTCGACGGTCGACGCCTTTCCGAGGAAGAGGCTCTTGAAGAAGTTCGTGAGCGTGACCCAGTGGCCGATCAAGATCGGCAGGATCCCGGCCTTCAAGTTGCGGTCGACGGTGACGACGGTGGCAGCCATGGTGGTCTCCCCGCTCTAGGCGCGGGCCTCCTGGGTGGTGGACGTGGCCTCCTCGGCCGGGGCGAGCGCCCGGCCCTGGGCGCCGATCGCTCGGTGGTCGAGCCCCTCGTAGTCAGGGACGGACGTGGCAAGCCGGGTGAACACCTCGCGGGCGCTCGTGGCTCCGATCGGCTCCCCGAGCCGCTCGAGCACGCCCGCCGCCAGCTCCCACCGCGGGGTGGCCTCGCCGGGGGCAGCGACCGCCCCGCGCAGGCGCTGCACCCTCCGCTGGAAGTTGGTGTAGGTTCCGTCGGCCTCGGCCCAGACCGCGGCGGGCAGAACGACGTGCGCGCGATCGAGCTCCGGACCCTCGTGGGTGGCCATCACCACGACGAAAGGCACCTTCGCCAGGGCGTCCACGACCTCGGCCACCCGCAGGAGCTCCGGCCCCTGGAGCACGAGCGTCTGGATCTTCCCGGCGCGGCAGGCCGCGACGATGGCGTCGACCCCGTCGCGGTCGAGCCCCTGATCCAGGCACCCCTGGGTGTTGGGGTTGCGGTCGGCCCGCTGCAGCACGTCGTCGATGCGCTGGCGGACCTTGAGGTGGGGGTCGCCTACCCGGAAGTCGAGCATTCCCTTCGCCGCGTCGGCCAGACTCCGGAAGGCGAACAGGTCCTCGTTGGTCCCCTGGGGAGTCGCGAGGAAGGCGCTGGCCGGTCCCGAGTCCTTGATCCTCTGGGCCACGAGGTCGAGGGCCTCCTCGACGCTGACGCCCTCCCAGGAGGCGGCGCCGCGGACCCGGGCCCCGGTGATGCGCGCGGTGAGGCCGATCTCCTTGTAGAGGGCGCGGCCGGGGTCGCACATCCACGATCTGTTCACGTCCACGTTGCGCCGGGGGCGGAGTCGCTGCACCTCGCCATCGCGCTCGTCCACGAAGATGTTGCATCCGGTCGAGCAGCCGGGACAGACCGATTCGTGGGACTTGAGGAACCAGACCCTCATCTTGAAGCGGAAGTCGTGGCTCAGCAACGCCCCCACCGGGCAGACGTCGGCCAGGTTCCCGGCGTACTGGTGGGTGATGGGCCGCTCCTCGAACGTCGTGATCTGGGTGTGGTCTCCCCGGTTCACGAAGGCGAAGGAGTTCGTGCCCGTGACCTCCCGCTCGAAGCGGATGCAGCGCGAGCACAGCACGCACCGCTCGGCGTCGAGCATGATGGGGCCCAGATCGACGACCTTGCGCTTGTGGACCTTGTCCTCGAGCTCGACCTTCGCGTCGTAAAGGCCGTGCCCCATGTACTGGTCCTGCAGGTAGCACTCGCCGGCCTGGTCGCAGACCGGGCAGTCGATCGGGTGGTTGATCAGCAGGAACTCGAGGGTCGTCCGGTGCGCCTCTGCCGCCTTCTCCGAGTTCGTGTGGACCACCATGCCGTCGCGCACCACCGTGTTGCAGGCGATCTGGAGCTTCGGCATCTTCTCGATCTCGACCAGGCACATCCGGCAGTTCCCGTCCACCGGGAGGTCCGGGTGCCAGCAGAAGCGGGGGATGCGGATCCCGAGCTCCTCCGCGGCCTGGATGACGGTGGTCCCGTCCGCGACCTCGATGTCCTTTCCGTCGATCGTGCACTTGGGCATGGCGCTTACCTGTCGAGCTCCCCGGCGATGACGTTGAGCCCGCCGATGATGGCGATCGCGTCGGCGAGCATCCCGCCCCGGATCATGTGCGGGAAGGCCTGGTAGATGTTGTAGCAGGGGGGGCGGACCTTGACCCGCCAGGGGTGTTTCTGGCCGTCGCTCACGATGTAGAAGCCGAGCTCGCCGTTGGCCCCCTCCGTGTAGCCATAGGTCTCGCCCGGCGGGGGGAGGATGCCCTCGTAGATCAGCTTGAAGTGGTTCATGAGGGCCTCGATGTTCGAGTACACCTCCGACTTCGGAGGGATGGCCACGCGCTTGTCGTCGGTGATCACCGGTCCACCCGGCAGCTGCGCCAGCGCCTGCTCGACGATCCGCACGCTCTGGCGCATCTCCTCCATGCGCACGAGGTAGCGGTCGAAGCAGTCGCCGACCGTACCCACCGGCACGTCGAAGTCGTACTGCTCGTAGCCCGAGTAGGGGTGGTCCTTGCGCACGTCGTAGTCGACGCCCGAGCCGCGCAGGCAGGGCCCCGCCCAGCCCCAGGAGAGGGCCTCGTCCCGGTCCATGACGCCGATGTCCTTGAAGCGCTTCATGAAGATGATGTTCCGAGTGAGAAGCTTGTCTCCCGCCTCCACGACCTCCTGGACGCTCGCCAGCGCCGCGCGGCACAGCGCCTCGAAGTTGTCCGGCACGTCCTGGGCAAGCCCGCCGATGCGGACGTAGGAGACGGTGAGCCGGGCGCCGCTGCAGGCCTCGAGAAGCGTGTAGATGTCCTCCCGGGCCCGGAACATGACGAAGTACGGCGTGATCGCCCCGAGGTCCACGACGTTGGTGGAGACGCAGATGATGTGGTCCATGATCCGCGAGAACTCCGAGAGAATCACCCGGACGGCCTCGGCCCGGGGCGGGGCGGGAACGCCGAGGAGCTTCTCGACCGCCAGGGCCCAGCCGTGCCCGTTCATGAACGATGAGCAGTAGTTGAGGCGGTCGGTGTAGGGGATGATCTGCCAGTACGTCCGCTCCTCCGCCATCTTCTCGAAGTTGCGGTGCATGTAGCCGATCTCGGCCTCGGCGTCGCGGACGGTCTCGCCGTCCATGAGGGCCTGGACGCGGAAGGTCCCGTGCATCGAGGGGTGGGAGGGTCCGATGTTGACGAGGAGGTTCTCGGAGCCGGGAGGGATGTCGACCAGCACCTCCTTGGACGACTTGAGGACGTGCCGCTTCGCGGTGGGATAGTCCTTGCGCAGCGCGTGGCCGACGAACGACTCGTGGGTGAGGAGGCGGATGAGATTCGGGTGGCCCTTGAAGACGATCCCGTAGAGATCCCAGGCCTCTCGCTCGAACCAGTTCGCTCCCCGGAAGACGCCGGTGATCGTGTCCACCCTCGGGTCCGACTCCGGCACCGGCGTCTTGAGTCGGACGTGGTGCTTCCGGGAGACCGAGTAGAGGTGGAGCACCACCTCGAACCGCTCCGGGCGATCCTCTCGGTCGAGATAGTCCACCCCGCAGAGATCGAGGAAGAGCTTGAAGTCGCAGTCGGCGTGGTCACGAAGCTGACGCGCCGCCTCCACCCACGCCCTCCGCTCGACGGTGATCGTGAGGTCCCCGCGGAAGTCTTCGATGGACAAGACGCGGTCCCCGAGCGCCTCCCTCAGGGCCCGTGCGGCGGGCTTGGCCAGCACCTCGGGAGAGACGGGCGGCGCAGTGTTCGTGTTCGTCACGCTAGCCATGGCGAGCGTCCTCGGTCGAGCCCTGGATCACCGGGAGGGAGAGGACACCGCGAGGGGGCTTGCCCTCGGCGGCGCGGGCCGCGTCGTCCTTCGCCCACGCCTCCCGGCGGGTGCGACGATCGATCGCCCCCGCCCCGGCCGCACCCACGCGGTGCGCGCCCTGGGGGTCTTTCGCCTGCTCTCCCGTCTTGATCCTCTCCTGGATCTTCATCAGCGCGGCGAAGAGGCCCTCGGGCGAGGGGGGACAGCCCGGGACGTACACGTCCACGGGGATGATCTCGTCGATGCCCTGCATCACGTGGTAGGAGCGATAGAAGCCCCCGGTGGAGGCGCAGACCCCCATGGAGATCACCCACTTGGGCTCGGGCATCTGGTCGTAGATGGTCTTCAGGACCGGCGCCAGCTTGTCCGGGATCGTCCCCGCCACGAACATCAGGTCGGACTGCCGGGGCGAGAAACGCAGGACCTCGGCGCCGAAGCGGGCGATGTCGTAGTGAGAGGCCGACATCGCCATGAACTCGATGGCGCAGCAGGCGGTCCCGAACGGCATCGGCCAGATCGAGGAGCGACGCCCCCACCTCACCATGGCGCTCAGTGTGGTCGTGATGATGTTGCCGCCGCCGTGGACCCCGGGGTACGTCGGATCCACGAACTTGCCCTTGAAGAGGTCGAGAAGCCCCATGGCAGGAATGGCCCTTTCCGGTCTTGGACGGGAGTCCGGTTCCGCGTCCAGCGGAACCCGTCGTCACTGGCGGATGACCTCGGCTCCGAGGTTCCAGGGCGATGATAACTCAAGCCCCGCTGGGGTCGCCACGCGGGCCTCGGCGGCGGCCCGGCCCGGCGGCCCCCTCGCTCCCCCGGCCCCGGTCGAACCAAGTCCTCAGCAAACGCTGGAGATCCCGTACAATGTCGCACGACCGTCGTCCCGGAGATTGCAGAATGGGCAAGAAGGTTCTCGTGTCGCTCCTGAGTGAGGATCAGGATTATCAGGTCATGCAGGCGGCCGACGCTCGGGCGGTCGGGGCCCGGCTGGGCCTCGACGTCGAGGTGGTCTTCGCGGAGAGCCACCCCGTCCTCCAGATCCAGCAACTCTACAAAGGGATCCACGCCCCCGAGGCCGAGCGGCCGGCGGCGATCCTCGTCGAGCCGGCGGCCGGGGAGGGGTTCAAGCGAGTGGGCCGCAACGCCGTCGAAGCCGGCATCGGCTGGATCCTGGTGAACATGCGACCCAGCTACGTTCCCGAGCTTCGCTCCGCCCACCCCGACGTCCCGGTCTCGATCTTCGGGACCGATCAGGCGGCGGTGGGCCGCATCCAGGGCCAGCAGTGCCGGGCCCTGCGACCCGGCGGCGGCCGGGTGCTGAGCGTCCAGGGACCGGCCGACTCCACGGTGACCCGGGAGCGTGGTGAGGGCCTGACGGAAGGGCTCGGGGCGGGCTTCGAGGTACGGGTGCTCAACGGGGACTGGACCGCGGCGAGCGCCGAGAAGGCGGTGACGGCCTGGCTTCGCCTCAAGACGACCGAGGCCTTCGCCCCTGACCTCGTGGCCGCGCAGAACGACCTCATGGCCACGGGGGCGCAGCGGGCGCTCACGACGCACCATCCCGACTGGGCGAAGGTCCCCGGCCTGGGGTGCGACGGGTTGCCCGAGGGCGGCCAGAAACAGGTGAGGGAGGGGGCGCTCGTCGCCACCGTCATCACACCCTCGAACACGGGGCCCGCGCTCGAGGCCGTCGCCCGGTGGCTGGAGACCGGCACGCTTCCCCCGGGTGAGACTCTCCTTGAGCCGGCCTCGTTCCCTCCCGAGGCGGACCTTCGGCCACTGGGGGGGTGACGGACCGAACGGCTCAGCGCTCAGGCGGTGGGTCGTCCGTCGAGGGGCGCAGTGCGGGAGGCCTCAGGCTCTCGGGCAGCCCCTGGGGGAGCCGGGCGAAGGGCCGCAGCGCCTCGGGTGTCGGCCGCCAGAGATCGAGGCGGCTCGACGCTTCCATGGACGGAGCGGCCAGCGCCCCCACGAGCAACCAGGCGCCGAGGACGACGAGGCCCACCACGCCGCAGTTGTCGGCTCCTTCGACGCTGGAGCATGCCCCGGCCAGCGCCCCCCCGGTGGTGAGCCCACCCAGGGCCGCCCATCGAAACGCCGCGCCGGCCCCGTGGGGATGGCGCCTCACGCGGACCTCGCGGACCTCGGGCAGGGGGACCTCGGTCAGCTCGTCGTCGTCCTGGACCCAGAGCCGGTCAGGTCCCACGGCCAGCAGCTCACCCTTTACCTCGAGCCCCTCTCCGTCGGGGATGACCGTGACGGATCGCCCGAATACTGGCACGGTCGGGGACGTGGCACAGCCGGTCGTGAGCGCGAGCACGAGGGCGGTGGCGACGACGCGTGGTCTTCGTCTCATGACACACCTCACCTGCGGAAGCGGCTGGCCCAGAACGCCCGCTCCATCCCGGGCTCGCGCTGCTTGAACGGCTCCGCCAGGCGCCGAAGGGCCTCCCTTGGATTGAACAGCACGAGCGACGCCATCTCGGCGTCCTCGTCGGCCAGCCACGCGTCCCGCATCCACTCGTAGTAGTAGCCCTCGGTCTCGAGGAAGAGCTCGAGCCCGTGGGGCGCCTCGGGGAGGGCGAAGGACAACCGATACTCGTCCCCGGGGAAGGTGACCAGGTGACGGTCGTCCTGCTCGAGGCGGGCCCAGGCCAGGGGATCGGGCTCCAGTCCCCTCTCGACGCCGATCGGGCTCAGTCTCTGCGGTGTCACCGGCGTCCCGAGCCGAGCCAGGGCCACCTGATCGATGCGCCAGTGGCCCTTCGCCAGGCGGAGGCGGACACGCAGGGAAGGGCCCCCCGTCGCCTCGAAAGGGAGGACCTGCACGTCGGTTGCGATCGGGCCCGCCTCGTCATAGATCCCGACGGGTCTCCACTCCCCTCCGCCCTCGGAGACCGCGACCTCGATGCCACCGAGAGCCCGCGCCATGCCGGTGGCCCGCGCGGCGAGCGCGGGCCCGCCGCGCTCCAGGGTCGCGAGATACTCTCCGGCTCGGGACCCGAAGTACGCCATCGACTGGTAGAAGAGGTAGGTCGTGAGCAGGGTCTGACGGGCCGCGAGCACCAGGCCGACCCGCCCCTCCGCGGGGGCGAGCTCGATCACAACGGTCTCCCGGGTCGCGAGGTCGTGCGGGTCCGCGGGCGAAGCCCGCTCGTCCCCGTCCCGGGAGGCGACGGCGGCGCGGCAGTCGCCCTCCTCCGCGCGGCAGGCCCTCGGCCTGCGGACCTCGACGGCGGGGTAGAAGCGCCCGTCGATGCCGGCGAAGACCCGCCCGCCCGCGGGGCGAGGTGTCGCCAGCAGGCGCACGCGGCGGACCGCGTGGGTCTCGAGGGCCTCGTTGCGCATCGTGAGCGCGAAACGGCGTGCCCTTGCCTCCGGGACGGGCAGGGCGTCGACGTCGCGGGCCTCGAGGGCCCGAGCGAAGGAGGACGAGAAGCCCTCCGCCGCCGGGCGCCCCGCGTCGACACCTTCCACGTAGAAGGTGGGGCACGACCCGAAGCAGGACTTTGGATTGGCCAGGCAGTAGACGGCAGCTGCGCCGGTCACCGTCGTCATGATGCCCATCACGACCGTGCCCGCCGACGAGACATCGTCCGGCTGGTTGGTCTCGAAGAGCGCCACCTCATCGACGCCGATCGAGACCGGCCCCTCGCCCATCTGCTCGCGATCCATTGAGTAGTGGATGCCCGTGCCCTCGAGCCGACGGCCGTTCTCGACGACCGTCCAGGAGTCGAGAACGTAGAGCTCTCCCGACATCATGTGGGCCTTGAGAACGGGCAGCGTCTCGGGAGGGACGGGGACCTCGCCCGCGGGATGCAGCTCGGGCGTCAGGACGCGGTGGCAGCCCGCCAGTGACACGATCAGGGCGGCCGCGACGAGCGAGCGCGCCCGGGCTCTTCGACGCCAGGTCACCGGGATCATCAGCTCCTCCTCCTCATGAGGGAAGAGAAGGAGCCACGCCCGGCCGTTACCCGCCCGCTAGCCCTTCCCGGGAGGCAGGCGGTCGACGAAGTCCCTCAGGGCGGGGGCCGCGGCGTCCTTCGCCGAGAGCGTCGGGTCGGAGACCGGCCAGTCGATCCCGATCTCCGGGTCGTTCCAGGCGATGGCGATCTCGTCGTCGGCGTCGTAGAAGTCCGTGCACTTGTACTCGAGGTGGACGGTCTCCGAGAGTACACAGAAGCCGTGGGCGAAGCCGGGGGGGATCCACAGCTGGCGCAGGTTCTCCCCCGAGAGACGGTCGGCTACCCATCTACCGAAGGTGGGCGAGCCGCGGCGGATGTCGACGGCGACGTCGAACACCTCGCCATCGACCACGCGCACCAGCTTGCCCTGGGGGTGCTCGCGCTGGGCGTGAAGCCCGCGGAGCGATCCTCGCCGGGAGTGCGAGTGGTTGTCCTGCACGAACGGGCCGGTGATCCCGCCATCGGCGTACTTGCGCTCGTGCCAGGTCTCGAGGAAGAAGCCGCGGGCGTCCCGGAAGACGTCCGGCTCGATCAAGACGACGTCGGGGATCTCCTTCGGCGTGAGCTTCATTCGGAGCCGATCATAGCAGGCACGCGTCGCCCTGCCGATTCATTCCCGGACGCTTCTGCCCGCAGGAAGACCCGATCACTCCTAGTCCATTTGTCTCTTGAATGCCCCGTTCGCGACACATAAGGTCAGTCGCCAAGCCGTTGAAACCGAGACAGTTTTGACAATCGGGGGGCTATCACAGTGAGAGCAAACAGACGCCGATTCTTTCAGACGATGGGTGCCGGGGCGGCCGGCCTGACCGTCGCGGCAAAGGGTTCGTCGGCCCTTTTCGCCGCTCCGCCCGCTGGCGCTGAGGGTGAGGGCGACGGGCCGATACTGCAGGTCGGCGAGGACATCGCCGTCGTCGACACCCAATACGGGAAGGTCAGAGGCTACGTTCTCAGGGGGATCCAGTACTACCTCGGGATCCCCTACGGGGCCGACACCTCCGGGGCCAACCGGTTCATGCCTCCGAAGAAACCGGAGCCCTGGACCGACGTGTTCCCGGCCCTGTGGTGGGGCAACACCGCACCCCAGAACATGGACAACCGGTACGAGAACAAGTACGCCTCGTTCCGGGATCACTGGAACTACGACGACGTGAGCGAGGACTGCCTCCGGATCAACGTCTTCACGCCAGCGGTCGACGACGGCAAGAAGAGGCCGGTGTTGCTCTGGCTGCACGGGGGCGGATTCAGAAACGGCAACGGCATCGAGCAGGACGGCTACAACGGCGAGAACCTGGCGAGGTTCGGGGATGTGGTCTTCTGCTCCATCAATCACCGCCTGGGTCCGCTGGGCTTCTGCAACCTCGCCGGCGTCGGTGGGGAGCGGTTCGCCGCCTCCGGGAACGTGGGCATGCTCGACATCGTCGCCGCCATGGAATGGATCCGCGACAACATCGCGGGCTTCGGCGGCGACCCGGGGAACGTGACCATCATGGGTCAGTCCGGGGGCGGGGCCAAGGTGACCACGCTCACCGCCATGCCCAAGGCGAAGGGTCTCTTCCACAAGGCCGTGGTCCTGAGCGGCGCCTCGCTGCGCCAGGGGGAGAAGGAACACTCCGAGAAGCTGGGCGCGTACGTGCTGAAGGAGGCCGGGCTCACGCCGGCGGAGATCGGCAAGCTGCAGGAGATGCCCTGGAAGGAGTACTACGCCCTCGCGACGAAGGCTCAGGAGAAGCTGAACGAAGAGCTGAGCGGCTCCGGCGGCGGGATGCGTCGAGGTTTCAACCCGGTCGTCGATGGCGTCATCCTGCCGCAGGACCCCTACTACCCCGACGCCGCCCCCACCGCGGCCGAGGTCCCGATGATCATCTGCTCGACGTTCAACGAGATGTCGCCCGGCTGGCTCGACCCCTCGGCAGAGAACATCACACTCGACGAGGTCGCGGAGAAGGTCAAGGAGCGAGCGGGCTTCCGAGGCGGGTACGGCGACAAGGCGAAGGAGGTCGTCGAGGCCTACGCGAAGGCGTTCCCCGAGATGAAGCCGGTCCAGATCTGGTCGTTGGTCGGCAGCACCCGGCAGGGGACCGTGGCCCTCGCGGACGCGAAGTCGAAGCAGCCTCCGCCGGTCTACGTGGCCTGGTTCGGGTGGCAACCACCGCTGTTCGACAGCCGCATCGGCGCCTTCCACTGCGTGGACATCTGCTTCTGGTTCCACAACACGGACCTGATGCTGACCCACACCGGCGGCGGCGCCCGTCCGAGGAAGCTCTCGACCAAGATGGCCGGCGCTCTGCTGAACTTCATGAAGAACGGCGACCCGAACGGGGGAGGGCTCCCGACCTGGCCGAAGTACACGTCCGCCAACGGCGAGACCATGATCCTCGACGACGTCTGCGAGGTCAGGAATGACCCCGACCGGGAGGCCAGAAAGGCGCTTCCGGCCATGACCTAGATCGGACCGGACCCTGCGAGGGCCCGCCCTCGCAGGGTCAGTCGACCGAGCCCTCGAGGCCCAGCCTCTCCCGGCCGTATGTCCCGGACTGGACGGCGTCGCACCAGCCGCGGTGGGTCAGGTACCAGCGCACGGTCTCGCGCAGGCCCTCCTCGAACGCGTGGGCGGGTTGCCAGCCGAGCTCGTCCCGGACCCGGGAGGCGTCGATCGCGTAACGCCGGTCGTGACCGGGGCGGTCGGGCACGAAGCTCTTGAGGTCGGAGTAGGACGACACCCCCCGGCGGGAGAGGGCCTCGTTCTCGCGCGCCGGGAGCTCCTCCTCCAGGATCGCGCAGAGGGCGTCCACGACCTGCAGGTTCGTGCGCTCGTTCCCCCCCCCGATGTTGTACTTCCCGCCGGTTTGGCCCTTCCGCAACGCGAGCAGGATCCCCGCGCAGTGGTCCTCCACGTAGAGCCAGTCCCGCACGTTGCCGCCGTCGCCGTAGATGGGCAGGGGTCGGCCCTCCACCGCGTTGAGGATCATCAGCGGGATCAGCTTCTCCGGGAACTGGTGGGGTCCGTAGTTGTTCGAGCAGTTCGTGAGAACGACGGGCACTCGGTACGTCTCGTGGTACGCCCGCACGAGGTGATCGGCCCCGGCCTTGGACGCCGCGTAGGGCGAGTTCGGGGCGTAGGGCGTCGTCTCCGAGAAGGCACCCTCGGGTCCCAGGGTGCCATAGACCTCGTCGGTCGATACGTGAAGGAGGCGGAAGCCCGCGACGGCGTCGGGGTGCTCGCGCAGGTGCACCCGGGCGGCCTCCAGGAGCTCGAACGTCCCGAGGACGTTGGTCCGAACGAAGGTGGCGGGGTCGTCGATCGAGCGGTCGACGTGGGTCTCGGCGGCAAAGTTGACCAGCGCCGTGGGCCGGTGCCTCTCGAACAGCGCCCGCACACCGGTGCGATCCGCGATGTCGGCCTGGACGAAGACATAGCGCGGGTGGTCGGCCACCTCGGCCAGGCTCTCGAGGTGCCCGGCGTAGGTGAGCTTGTCCACCACCACGACCCGCTCGTCGGTGTGAGCCAGCAGGTGCCGGACGAAGTTGCACCCGATGAACCCGGCGCCTCCGGTGACGACGATCGTGCCCAAGCTGCCCTCCGGCCTCTCCCGCGAGTGGCCGCGGGCACTATAACGCAGGAGGCCGGCGCTCCCGTTCCGATGGACGGGTGGGGGACAATGAGGCGATGCCGACCGAGACCGCCCACCGTCCCGTGCACGTCATCGCCGCGGAGGCAGGGTCTGACCGGGTTCCGGAGATGACGGGCGCGCTCCACGCGGAACGCCGCACCGTCCTCGGCCACACCCTGCCGCCGGGCGTCGGGCCGGGGCCCGGGGACGCCGAGGGGGAGCGCGAACTCCTCCGTCGGGAGATCGCGCTCGCCGAGAATGCGGCCCGAGCCGCCCTTGCCGACGACGGCGTTGTCCTGCTCGCCGACGCGCGCGCCGCGATGGTCGTGCCGGAGATGATGCGGGTACTGCTCGACGAGCAGGCTGCGTCGTGGGACGCGGCCTGGACCCGTGTTCGCGGGGCGACCTTCACGCGGGCGGGCAGCCCCGGCGACCAACCCGGTCCTCTCTGGCCGGCCGAGCTCCTCGGGGAGGAGTGCCCGCGGATCCTGGAGATCCTCTACGAGATCAACCGACGCCACCTGGACGAAGCGGAGGAGCAGTGGCCCGGCGACGTCGACCGTCGGCGCAACGTGTCGCTCTTTCGCGAGGGGGACCCGAAGCGCCTGCGACTGGGAGCGCTGGCGATCGTCGGCGCCGGCCGGGTCGAGATGGCGGAGCCCTGGGAGGGTCCCGCCGCCGAGATCCTCGCCGACCTCCGCGAGATGCGGGGGGAGTCGCTCCGACCACGGCCGACGCCGCTCCGGGCCGAGCGCTGGCTCCACGAGGCGAACGCACCCCTGGCCGCCGCTCTCACCCTCGCTCTCGGCGAGCGTTGGCGGTCGACTCCCGAGACCCTCGGCGAGCTCGAGTCCCTGGCCTTCGAGCCGGCCTTCCGTGGGGCCTTCCGCAACGCGCGCCGGGCCAACCGCCAACGGCTGGCCGAGCTCCTGCGGACGACGGTGGGGGTCGAGACGGACCCCGACGCCCTCGTCGACGTGCGGCTCGGCTCGATGCGCGACCGCGAGCGCGTGCTCCTCGGGGTCCTCGGCCTCGTGCGCGAGCACCTGCGGATCACCGCCGGCGGCTGGACGCCTCCTGCGCCTCGGACCGTCGTCATCGCGCGGGAGGCCGGGGTGTCCGGGCCGGAGGCGGAACGATCCCTGGCGGTGGCCCGTGCGGTGGCCGACGCGGTCAACCGCGACGAGCGGGCCCGCCCCGCGCTGCGGGTGGCGGTTCTGCCCGAGTGCCCGGAGCCCACCGTTCACCTCCTGGCCGCGGCCGCCGACCTGTCGAACCAGGCCGGGACCGCGGGCTCGGGTGCGGCGGGGGCCCGGGCTCTCGGATTTGCGGTGAACGGAGCGGTCACCCTCGGGACGCGCGATGGGACGGTGCGGGAGATCGAGCTCGCCGTCGGCGCCGAGAACATGTTCCTCTTCGGCCTCGGCCCGCTCGAGGCCCGGGCCTGGCGCGACGGCCGCGTCTACCGACCCAAGGATGTCTACGCCATCGACCCCCTGGTCCGGCGGGCACTCGACGAGCTTGTCTCGGAGCGCTACGCGCCGGAGCCGGGCGCCCTCGACTGGGTGCGGGGGGCGCTTCTCGACGAGAACGACCCCTGGCTGGTCCTGGCCGACTTCGGCGAGTACGTTCACCGCCAGGACGAGGCCCTCGCCGAGTTCGCAGACTCTCGAACGTTCGCCGAGAAGGCCATCCTCACGCTTGCCGGCTCCCGGCGGTTCTGGGCGGGTTCCCTGGAGGTGGAAGGGTGAGCGAGCGTGCCCGGCCGGGAGGCGACACCGCGGCCCTTGCCTGTTCGCTGATCGCGCTGGCGGTGGTCTTTCTCTCGCCGGTTGCGCTCCCGGCCCAGGGTCTGGGCGACGCCGCCGGTCGCGAACGCCAGCGTCGGGAGAAGAAGCCGGCGGCCGCGGCGAAGGTCTTCACGAACGAGGACCTGTCGGACGGGGAGGATGCGGACACCGGCGCCACGGGGTCCGACGGCGCCGGGGACGCGGTGGAGGGGGACGCTGAGGGTCCGCCGGAGCTGGTCAAGGTGGGGGCGGCCGACCCCCTCCGCGAGCAGCTCGACCGGGAGCGCGAGGAGCGCGCCCTCCAGGAGCGCGAGTGGCGGGCCCGATTCAAAGAGGCCCGCGCCCGCGTGCGCGAAGAGGAGGCCCGCTGCTGGCGCGAGGTCGTCCGCACGGAGTTCTACCAGGGTGTGCCGGTCCAGATGAAGGTCCAGGAGTTCGTCGAGAGCGAGGCGTTTCGCCAGGCGAAGCGGGATCTGGCCGATCTGGAGGAGGAGTTCCGACAGAGCGGCCATCCGCCCGGCTGGGCGCGGGAGTAGCGCTCAACACACCCGGACGCAGCTCCGGTCGGCGCAGTAGCTCCGTTCAGACGGAGTACGAGAGTGCTGGCGCAACTCGCCGCCGCTGGCTCATGCCGTCGAGGGCAACGAGCGCAGGGCCGGAATCAGTGCCTGACGGAGCTCGTTCGCGGTGCCGAATCGGTTTGGCGGGTCGGGGGCCAAGGACCTCACCAGGACGCTCTCCAGCCTCCGGACCTCCTCACCCTCGCCCTCCAGCCGCACGGGCCGATGAAGGATCGCGTGCAACATCTCCGCGGTGGTGCGCGACCGGAACGGGTGAGATCCGGTGATGGCCTCGACGACCATAACCGCGACGGAGAAGAGATCGCTCCGCTCGTCCAGCTCGCTGCCGCCGAGCTGCTCGGGAGACATGTAGGCGTAGGTTCCCAGGACGGTGCCCGGGGCCGTCAAGCCCGTCGATGCGGTCGAGGCCCACTTCGTCTTTGCCAGGCCGAAATCCAGGATCTTGACCGAGTCGCCCTCGGTTCCCTGCCCTCCGATCATGATGTTCTCCGGCTTGAGGTCGCGGTGAATGATCTCCTGCCCGTGGGCTGCGGTGAGACCGTCCAGGACCTGGTCGAACCACGCGGCGGCGACGGCGGGTCCGATGCGGCCGTGCCGCTCGAGCTGGCTCCGCATCGTCGTGCCCCGGATCAGCTCCATGACCAGGAAGGCGCCGTCGTCGCCGATCCTCCCGTAGTCGTAGACCGCGATGATGTTGCGGTGGTTCAGGGTGGCCGAGGCCCGGGCCTCTCGCTCGAAGCGCCGCAGGGCCCTGGGCTGTCCGAACAGGTGGCCCGTCATGATCTTGACCGCCACCGACCGGCCCAGGCGTCTGTCCGTCGCCTCGTACACCGCCCCCATGCCCCCTCGGCCGAGGACGCGCTCCAGGCAGTAGCGGTCCTCCAGAACCCGCTCCACCGGCAGGGTCAACGTCAGCTCGCTGCGATCGTCGGGGCAGACCTCATCGGAACGGTCGAAGCACCGGCCGCACGCCGGGCACTCCTTGACCAGGTTGACGTTCTCCTTCTCGAGGTGAGCCAGCACGTCCCGCCGCATGCGCGAGTCCCGGCCCACGCGATCCTGGAGCCAGAGGTTCTCGCAGAGAACGGCGACCTGACCGGCGATGGCCTGCAGCAGCGTCTTGTCGGTGGGTGAGTAGGGCTCTTCCGACTTCTTGTGTCCCAGCAGGATCAGGCCGGCCAGAGACAGCGCGGGGCCCTTGATGGGGACCAGCAGATCGACCCGCAGCTCATCGAGCCAGGCCCTCTCGGAGGCGGGGAGCCCGCTCCCGAGGTTGGAGGCGCTCACCTCGAGCGGGGTGGACCTCTGTCCCAGCGCGCGGACGAGGGCCGAGTCCTCCCGCAGCGCCGGAAGGTGCGCGCCGCTCGATGAGCTGCCCACCGAGAAGTCCGGCCGATTCGGCTCCCGATAAAGGACGTGGATGCCCTCCGGATGCAGGGCCTTTCCGATCTCGTTGCTGACCAGAGCCGAGATCTCTTGGAGCGAGGAGCTCTCCTTCACGCTCTCGATGAGCTCGAGGAGAATCTGGTCCCGGTCGTAGGCCTCCCGAAAGAAACGGCGGTCGAGGGCGTCCAGCCACGGCTTCCTCT
Source organism: Acidobacteriota bacterium (assembly GCA_022340545.1). Taxonomy (GTDB): domain Bacteria; phylum Acidobacteriota; class Vicinamibacteria; order Fen-336; family Fen-336; genus JAJDNS01. Next base: position 15,339 of record JAJDNV010000258.1, read on the forward strand.
GCCAGTAGGCCGCGAGAGCCAGGCCGCCCAGGCCCGCGTAGACCCAGCCCCGGCTCTGCATGATCGTCGCGAGGGTCTCCTGGCGGTTCAGGGCGAGATCCAGGAGAAGCAGGGCGCCCAGCACGGGGAGGACGCCGATCACCGCCCCCCGGGCCAGCGCGTACTGCAGCCCCTGGCGGAGAATGACCTGGATGCCGAACATGCGGTGACGAAGGATCGCATAGGCGAAGGCCAGAGGGCAGGCCATGATCAGGGGATGGAGGAACACTAGTCTCAGGAGAGAGAATTCCAGCTCAGGGGCAAAGTTGTGGAACCAGATCTGGGCGATCGCGGCGCCGATCCCCACTGCGGTTCCCACCATCAGGACGCGAACGCGACGCTTCTCGTGCGCGTCTAGTCGCCAGCGATAGCTGACGACCAGAACGGCGATCCCGGCCACCAGGTACACGATCGCCCGCAGGAAGGCGGCCTGGTTCACCCAGACGGGAACATCCAGAGTCTCGCTTGGCCGGTAGATGACGGTGTGAAACTGCGCTACGCGCCACGGGAGGGTGGCGACCACCGGCGCCCAGATCAGGATCCAGGGCCACCGGGCCAGGAACAGCCGCCGGGGGAAGACGAGGAACAGCGTCAGGAAGATGCCGTCGAGGACGAAGCGGCTGACCTCGGGTATCCAGAAGGAGGCCTGGACGAGCAGGGGCGCCTGACGCCAGGCGACGGCCCACCCGTTGGGCAGTCCGAAGGCGATCGATGCCGTCGCGATGAACCACGCCCCGACCCTGGCGGTGGGGTCCCAGGGGCGCCGAAAGGCGACGAAGAGACCCACGGCAAAGCTGATGAGCGCCAGACCCAAATACGAGACGTAGCCGCCGGCCAGCCGGTTTCGCCAGTCGGCCCGCTCGGGCGTGACCTCGAGCTCCAGGCTCTTATGGTCGCGCCGGATCTCCCAGCGCTGGGAACGTCCCACCTCGAGGTTGGCGTTGAAGATCGTCCAGTCCCGGATGCGGCGCATGGGGCGGCCGTCGATGGCCAGCACCCGGTCGCCGGCGCGGAGCCCGGCCCGGGCCGGAAGCGAACCTGGATCGACAGCGCGGAGCAGCAGGGTGTCGTCCACATAATCCGCGGTCAGCCCCAGGAGGTCGGCCGGTCCCCAGATCACCAGGTAGGGAATGAGGGCGAACAGGGCGAGATAGGACGCGGCGACGAGGTACATCCACCAGGGCGCACGTCTGCGTCCGGGAAAGTCCGAAGGCTCCGGCCGTTGCCCGGGTGTGGCCCCACCTGGCTTCTCCAGGGTGGGCGCCGACGACCAGTTCCGCGCGTCCGAGCTGCTCCGCTCCCGTGTCTCGGAATCGCCTGGGGAGGACGAACCCATGACCCCCTGTCACATTTGTCGGCTAGTGGTGGGGCATTCTAGCATCCCACGGGCCGCGCCACTGCCTCGAGACCGGACCGCTCCCGGGCTCCGCCGGTGGGTGTGCGTGACGTGGGGTCTACCGGCTAGCGTCCGGTGTACAACACGACGGCGCCCCGGGCCCACTCGTCGATGCGGCTCCAGAACAGCACGGGCAGCAGGTTCGCGGCGGCGAAGAAGAGCAGCCAGGCCCGGTCCACGAACGCCAGCTTCAAGGGCGGCTTGTCCTCGTTCCCGGCGTCGATGAACATCACCTTGAGGACCCGCAGGTAGTAGAAGCCGGCGATCGCCGCGTTCACCGCACCCACCGCGGCGTACCAGTAGTACCCGGACCCCATGTTGACCACCGCCCCGAAGACGTAGAGCTTCCCGAGGAAGCCCACGAGAGGCGGGATCCCGATCAGCGAGAGCATGAAGAGACCCATCGCCAGGGTCAGCAGCGGCGCCCGTCGATAGAGGCCCGGGTAGTCGCGCAGGTCGAACGTGCCGTCGTGCAGGTGGACGAGCGTCACCACGAGGAAGGCCCCGAGGTTCATGAAGAGATAGGCGAAGAGGTAGATGAGGAGGCTCCGGGCCCCGACGTCGGAGAGGGCGACGATGCCCATCAGGATGTACCCGGCGTGGGCGATCGAGGAGTAGGCCAGCAGCCGCTTCATGTTGTTCTGGGTGAGGGCGGCCACGTTGCCCAGCGTCATCGTGGCGACGGAGATCACGACCAGCAGGAGCTGCCAGTCGATCACGCCGCTCAGGTCCCAGGTGCCGGTGACCGGCACCGCGAAGGTGCCGAAGAAGAAGCGCACCGCGATCCCGAAGCCGGCGGCCTTGGGGGCCACCGAGAGGAGCGCGGTGACCGGGGTGGCCGCGCCCTGGTACACGTCGGGGCACCAGAAGTGGAAGGGCACCGCGGCGATCTTGAAGCCGAAGCCGACCACGATCAGCAGGGTGGCGAGGTAGAGCGCCAGCTGGGGCCCGGGGACGCCTGTGGCCAGGACCTCGCGGATCCCGGGGAGCGAGGTGGTGCCGGTGAGCCCGTAGAGCAGCGAGAGCCCGTAGAGCATGCCGCCCGTCGAGACCGCCCCGAACAGCAGGTACTTCAACGACGCCTCGTTCGACATCCGGTCGCCCTTGAGGTAGGCCACCATCACGTAGGAGGTGATGGAGACCATCTCGAGGGCGAGGTAGAGCATCACGATGTCGTTCGCCCCGGCCAGCAGCAGGTTCGACAGGGTGAGGGCGAGGATGAGGGCGTGGAACTCCCCCTGGCCGAGGCCGTGGAGCTCACGGGCGGCCCGGAACGTGAAGGCGGTGATGATCAGCAGCGACGCGAGAACCAGGATGATCTTGAAGAAGCTCCCCAGGGGGTCGACGGTCAGCATCCCCGAGAAGATCGCCCCCTGCGCCCCCGCCACCTGCAGCTCGACGGCGTATCCCAGGGCGACGGCGAGGGTCGCGATGCTCAGGATGCGGACGGCCCCGTTGCGCCAGGCGCCACCGATCGAGTCGACGATCACCACCAGGAGCAGCCCCGCGGTGAGGGCGATCTCGGGCTTGAAGAGGCCGAGGCTGCGGAGGACTTCTTCCATCTTGGCTAGCCCCTCAGGATGTCCGCGTCGTCGAGGTTCGGGGTGCGCCGCAGGCGGTACATCGTGAGGACGATGGCCAGGGCCACCGCCACCTCCGCCGCCGCGACCACGATCACGAAGACCGCGAAGACCTGCCCGTCGAGGTTCCCGGCCCCGAAGCGCGAGAAGGCGACCAGGTTGACGTTGGCGGAGTTGAGGATCAGCTCGATGCTCATGAGCACGTTCACCGCGTTGCGGCGGGTGAGCAGGCCGAGGATCCCGAGCGAGAGCAGCGCCGCGGAGACGATCAGGTAGTGGCTCAGGCCGATCATGTCACGCGTCCTTCTTCCGGCGCACGATCATCGCCGCCCCGATGAGGGCGACGAGGAGGAGCACCGAGGCGGCCTCGAAGGCCAGCAGGTATTCACCGAGGAAGAGACGCCCGATCTCCTTCGTCGTCGGTGCGGGCTCGCGGCCCACCGTCGGCCACTCGGTGATGAGGGCGGCATTGGCGAAGATGATGAAGATTCCCGCGGCCACGATCAGCCCGGGGCCGAGCTGGGTCTTCTCCGTCCTCAGTTTGAGGTCGTAGATCCGGTGCGTGAGCATCACGCCGAAGAGCAGCAGGACGAGGATGCCGCCCACGTAGATGAGCAGCTGGGTCGCGGCCAGGAAGTCGGCCCCCAGCAGCACGTAGAGGCCGGCCACGCCGAAGAACGTGAACAGCAGCGCGAAGGCGCTGTAGATGAGGCTGCGGGCAAAGACGACGACCGCACCGGAGACGACGGTCGCGGTCGCGAACACCCAGAAGACGTAGTCGGCGGCGGTCATGGCATCAGGCTTCCGAGGGCTTCGGAGGCGGGGCCGGGGCCGACCCCTCCGCGGCCGGCGTCGCCGGCGCCTCCTTCTTCTCCGGCTTCTCGGTGAGGAACTTCGCGTCCCTCTTGGCGAAGCGGTAGAGGTGATGCGTGAGGTCGGTGCTCGCGAACTCGTACTCCGGCGTCATGTAGATGCAGAAGGTGGGGCAGGGGTACGTGCACAGGTTGCAGTAGCAGCACAACGACATGTCGATGTCGAACACCGTCACGTCGAGCTTGATGGGGTTGCCGGTCGCGGCGAAGGCCGGCGGCGCGTCCTTCGGCCTCTTCTCGGTCTTGATGGAGATGCAGTGCACGGGGCAGGCCCGCGCGCACTGGCCGCAGCCGATGCAGTCCTCGTACTTCATGAAGAGGCGCATGCGGCTCTTCGGCGGCAGCGGCCACTTGACCGAGGGGTACTGGAGCGTGGCCGGCTGGGTGAACAGGTGCCGCCAGGTGACCTTCATCCCGACGAGCACCGTCCAGAAGCCCTCCCAGACGTCCTTGAACCACTGGGTCATGCCGCCAGCTCCTGGGCCCGCCGTCGGTTCCAGCGCAGCGCGCGGACCATCACGACGAAGAGGAAGGCGACGAAGGCCAAGGTGAGCGGCCAGGCCACCCAGCGATCCCACAGGAAGCCATTCGCCGTCTCCGGCAGGAGGACAAAGAAGCCGGTCACGACCACCAGCACGAAGGCGACGGGGAGAAGCACCTTCCACGCCACGTGCATCAGCTGGTCCACCCGCAGGCGAGGCAGCGTCCAACGCAGCCACATCATCACGAAGATCAGGAACCAGGCCTTGAAGATGAGCCAGAACCACCCGAGAGGCAGCGGGCCCAGGGTCTGGAGGACACCGCCCGGGAACGGGGACAGGTAGCCGCCGAGGAAGAGGACGCTGCTGACCGCCGAGATCACGAACATCTCCGTGTACTCGGCCATCATGAACATGGCGAAGAAAAAGCCGCTGTACTCGGTGTGAAACCCGGCCACGAGCTCGCTCTCCGCCTCCGGGATGTCGAACGGAGTGCGGTTGCACTCGGCCATCCCGGCCACGAAGAACATCACGAAGGCGATCGGCATGATGGGGAAGTAGCGGAAGAGCAGCCAGTTCTGCAGGCCCCCGGCCTGGACCGCTACGAGGTCCTGCAGGCTTAGGCTGCCCGCGATCATGACCGGGACGAGGAGGAGCATGATCGCCGGGATCTCGTAAGAGACGATCTGGGCGGCGGAGCGCATGCCGCCGAAGAGGGCGTACTTGTTGTTCGAGGCCCAGCCCGCCATGATCAGCCCGATCACGGACAGGCTCGAGATCGCGGCCACGAAGAAGACGCCGACGTTGAGGTCGGCGGTCTGGAGCCGGGCCCCCCAGGGGATCACCACGAGGGGCAGGAACGCGCCGACGCAGACGATGATCGGGGCGAGGAGGAACAGCGTCCGGTCGACGTCCCGCGGGAAGATGGCCTCCTTGAAGAGGAGCTTCACCGTGTCCGCGATCGTCTGCAGCAGGCCCCACTTTCCGACCCGCATCGGGCCGAGGCGGTCCTGCATGAAGCCCGAGATCTTCCGCTCGGCGTAGACGTAGATGACCGGGCCGACCCCCATGAACGCGAAGCAGGCGAGGGCGGGGAGCCCGGCCACGATCGCCACCAGCACCCAGGACGGGGCATCGGCGAGGGCGGGGAAGATCCGGAGGAGCAGGTCGTAGGTGATGTCCATCAGGGAACTCCGCCCCTCACCGGTCGATCTCTCCGAGGACGATGTCGAGGCTGCCGATGAGGGCGACGATGTCGGCGATCATCATCCCCCTCGCCAGGTGGTGGAAGACGCTCATGGCGGTGAAGCAGGGGCTCTTGACCTTCACCCGGTAGGGGTTGGCCTTTCCGTCGGAGACGACGTAATACCCGAGCTGGCCCCGCGGGGCCTCGCTCCGGAAGTAGACCTCCCCCTTCGGGACCTTGACCCGCTTCGGGACCTTCTCGTGGACATCCGTCCTCTCCATCTTCTCCAGGCGGTCGAGGGCCTGGTGGAGGATCCTCGAGCTCTCCCGCATCTCGACGACACGCACCCAGTTCCGGTCGAAGCAGGAGCCGAGAGGGCCGAACCTCCCCTCGCCCAGCGCGACCTCGAAGTCGTAGCTCTCGTAGCCGCAGTACGGAGCATCCTTGCGCAGGTCGCGTGGGATCCCGCTGCCGCGGAGGTTGGGGCCGGTCAGATCGTAGGAGATACCGAGCTCCGGCGAGCAGACACCGACACCGGCCAGCCGCTTGATGAAGATCTTGTTGCCGATGATGAGGTCGATCAGCTCGGGAATGGTGATGGCGTCGAACTCGCGCAGCAGATCGCGGGCGGCGCGGCCGAACCCATCGGGCAGGTCGTGGCTCACCCCGCCCACCCAGTTGTAGTTGTAGAGAAGCCGGGCCCCGCACGTCCACTCGAACAGGTCCAGCACCTTCTCCCGATCGCGCAGGAGATGGAGGAACGGGGTGAAGGCCCCGATGTCCATCGTGTAGGTGCCGACCGCGACGCAGTGGGAGGCGATCCGCTGCAGCTCGGCCATGATCACGCGGACCGTATTGACGTAGGGGCTCACCTCGATCCCGGCGAGCTTCTCCACCGCGAGGGCGAAGCCCAGGGTGTTGCCCATCGCCGCCACGTAGTCCATGCGGTCGGCATAGGGCATGACCCCGGGGTAGTCGACGTTCTCGCAGTGCTTCTCGAAGCAGCGGTGCAGGTACCCGATGTGGGGACG
>JAJDNV010000262.1 GCA_022340545.1 Acidobacteriota bacterium
GGCGGTGACCTGGGCCGCGTGACCCTCGATCACGTTTGCTCCGGCCCCCTGCCGCAGGTCCCAGAGCCGGATGGTTCCATCCCAGCTCGCGCTGACCACCTGGGCGCCGCCGGGCGCGACGTCGACCGCGGACACGGTCTCGCCGTGGCCCTCGAGCACGCGCAGCTGCCGCCCGTCGGCGAGGTCCCACACGCGGACCGTCCGGTCCCGGCCACCCGACACCGCCCGGCGGCCGCCGCTCAGGTAGGCCACGCTCGTCACCGCGCCGTCGTGGCCGGACAGCGTGGTCAGCGTCTCCTTGCGGCGAAGGTCCCACAGCCGCAAGGTGGCGTCGAGGCTGCCGGTCAAGGCCCGCTCGCCGTCCGGTCCGACCGCGACCGCCACCGGCGGCTCGCCGTGACCGGAGAGCCGTCCCTCCTCCCAGGCGGACTGCAGGCCGCGACGGGGAAGGCGCGCGCAGAGCTCGTCCCAGACCTGCAGGGCGGCGGCCGAGCGCTCGTGCCCCTTGATGCCGCGGGCCGTCTTGACGAGCGAGACGGCCAGGGGAAGATCCCCGGCGGCGAGGGTGCGCCGCGCCTCGTCGATGCGTTCCTCGAACGACTCGGCCCGCTGCTCGACCTCGATGGCCGAGGAGGGTTGACACAGCACGGGCGCGGGAAGCTCCAGCGGCGCGGGGTCGAGAACGCTCACCGCGGTGCCGTGGGCCGCCCAGACGTCCCCTTCGGGGCTGACCGCCAGGGCGTGGACCGCGGCGTCGAGCTGATGCCACTCGACGAGCCGCTCGCGGTCGGGATCCCAGGTGCGCACGCTGCGGTCGGCGGAGCCGGAGAGGAGCCTCCCGTCCTTCGGCGAGATCGCGAGCGCGTGGACGGCCCCGGCGTGCGAGGAGTAGGTGCGGACGAGCTCCCGGGAGTTCAGGCCCCAGTCCCGCACGGTCCGGTCGTCGCCGGCGGAGACGACGCGCGAGTCCGCCTCGTTCAGGACGACGGCGTTGACGTGGCCGTCGTGGCCCTGGAGCACCCCGAGGGGCCGGCCGTCCTCGACCGCCCAGAGGCGTACGGTCCCGTCGCGGCTGGCGGAGGCGAGGCGCGTGGCCCCGGCGGCCACCGCGGTCACCGCGTCGTCGTGGCCGCTCATCTCGATCACGCAGCGCCCGTCGGCGGGGTCCCAGAGGCGGACGACCCGATCCGAGCCGCCGGAGGCGAGGAGCCGGCCCTCCGGGAGGAGGGAGAGGCAGGTGACGTGGCCGGGCTGACGAGCCCAGGCCTTCACCTGCTGCCCCGAGACCAGGTCCCAGACGGTGAGGGGGGCCTTCTCGGCGGCCACGACGAGGAAGCGTCCGTCGGGCAGCGCGGCGAGGGCGTGCACCGGTCCGTCCGGGATGGCGAGGGTCTTCAAGACGGTGCCGGTGCCGGCGTCCCACATCCGGGCCTCGTCGCCGTGGGCCCCGATAACCGTGCGGCCGTCCGCGGTGAGCGCCAGCGCACTCACCGGTCCGCGCAGCCCGCGAAGCACGAGCCGGGGACCCGTCCCCGGTGCGGCCGCGGCCTTGACGTCGTGCGCGAGATCGCTGGTGCTGCCGAGCTGGGCCGCTCGCCCGAACGCGGCCTGGGCCTCCGCTGCCTCTCCGACCAGCAGCCGGATGCGCCCCCGAAGCTGGTGGGCCCGCGCGGAGGTGGCGTGGGAGACCGCGACCTCCTCCATTCGGCGGACGAAGTCCGGGTCGGCGAGCTGACCACGGCTCCATGCGACGAGGCCGGCGTTGTAGCTGGCCTCCGGGTGCTGGGGCTCGGCCTCGAGGGCCCGTCGCCACAGTGTCCCGGCCTCCGCGACGCGCCCGAGGTCGACGAGCGAGAGGGCCCGGTTGTTCATGCCGTCGGCCGAGCCCCGTCCCCCGCGCGGCTCGCGGCGATGGTAGGCGCGGCCCGTGCTCTGCTCCCAGGCCGTCTTCAAGACGGCCGCCGCCTCCGCCAGGCCACGGGGACGCTCGTCCGGCCGCTCGCGGAAGCACTGGCCGAGGAACTCCGCCACGGGCTCGGGCATGGCCGGCTGGTCGGGAGCGGCGAGACCCCCGCGGCGATACTCCCCGAGAACCTCCGACGCGGCCAGCCCGTGCTCCCACGTGCGCTGCCCCAGGAACATCTCGAGGACGGAGAGTGCGAAGCTCCACAGGTCGGAACGGCGGGTGAGGGACTCGCCCGCCGCCTGTTCCGGTGAGAGATAGGCGGGCGTCCCACCGCCTCCACCTTCGACGGTCATGGTGTGGCCGCCCTGGGCCTCCGGCGCAACCCGGGGTCCGCGAGCCTGGCGCTTCTGGGCGCGGGCCAGGCCGAAGTCCGTCACCTTGGCCGCGCCGTCCGAGCCCAGCAGGATGTTGGCCGGCTTCACGTCGCGGTGCACGAGGCCCTGCTCGTGGGCGTAGTGGAGACCCCACGCGGCCTGCACCGCGACATCCAGCATCGCGTCCACGGAACCGAGTCTCCGCTCGCGGATGGCCTCGAGCAGCGAGCCGCCGTCGGCCAGCTCGGCGAAGACGAGGGGCAGGTCGAATGCCCGCCGGACGTAGTGGCACGTGACGACGTGCGGGTGCAGGCCCAGGTTGACCCAGGTCTCCGCCTCGCGCTCGAAGAGGTCGGCGCCGCCCGCGGCCTCCAGAACCGCCGGCAGGGGGGCCTTGACCGCGAGGTCGAGCCCCCAGCCACGGTGACGCACTCGATAGACGCGTCCCATCCCTCCCTGACCGAGGACGCCCAGAACCTCGTACAGCCCCAGGACCACCTCGCCCTGTTTCCAGTCCACCCCGGCGGCGGGGCGGACCGGAGCCTTCGCCGGCGGGGCGACGGGTGGCGCGGTGCTCTCCTTCGCGGTGGGGGCCGCGGCCCCGGACTCCGCCACGGTGGGCGCCGCCGCCCCGTCTTCGAGCGCGGTGGCCTGGACCTCCTCCGCGCCTTCGAGGATCGTGGCGGCTTCGGGCTGGCCCTCGTCCGCGCCTTCCAGAACGGTTGGGGCTTCGGACGGTGGCGCGGGCGAGGGAGGGGCGGCGGGAGGCGTCGGCACCTGTGTGGGTGCGGTGAACTTGGTCCCGCACTTGCTGCAGCGGATGACCTTGCCGGCCAGGCTCGCCGGCACGCGGTCGGACCGCGCGCCGCAGCCGCTGCAGGTGACGCTCAGGAACTGCGCGGCCGCCATCCTAGAGCACCGCCCGCAGCGCGGCGCCGAACTCCCCGGCGTCGGGATAGCGCTGCTCCGGGTCGTCCATGAGCGCACGGTCGATCACGTTCGCCAGGTCGTCCGGGAGGAACGGGTCGCGGTCGCGGATCGGGACGACCCCGCCCCGGAGGATCACGGCCAGCGGGTCCGGCCTGGACTTGAAGTCGCGGGCGTACTCGAGGGTGAGGAGGAAGTACAGGGTCGCGGCCATGCTCCACACGTCGCTCACCGGCCTCACCTGGCGGAAGTTCGTGAGCTGCTCGCGCGGCATGAAGAAGAACGTGCCGGCCACGGCCCCGGTGGCCGTCATCCCCGAGAGACCGGCCTGCTGAAAGCTCTTGGCCAGGCCGAAGTCGGCGAGCTTGGCCGTCCCATCCTCCGCCAGCAGCACGTTGTCGGGCTTGATGTCGCGGTGGACGAAGCCGGCGGCGTGGGCGGCGGCGAGCCCCTCGAGCGCCCCCACGGCCAGGCGCACGACCGCGGGCAGGCCCAGGGCGGTTCCCGTGCGGTG
>JAJDNV010000295.1 GCA_022340545.1 Acidobacteriota bacterium
CGGAGTCCGTGTCGCCCAGGCCCTGACCGATCGCCCGCTTCTGATGACCATGACCGACTCCTACTTCGGCGCCTACGGCTCGGCGAGTCAGAGGGACGAAGACGAGTGGCTCTCCTTCGACTGGGAGGCCTGTGCGGGCTGCGCCCATTCCGGCAACGGCTACGAACGATGTGAGCATTGGGCGGCCATTCCTTTCGAGCGGATCGGAGGATTCCTTTTCGAGCCCGGCAGCTCCTCCGGCCTGGTGCGATTCCCGCCGGAGAAACTGATCCGCAGCATCGTGCGCAGGGTGCGGGACGACGGGGGACTCGTGCTCGTGAACGAGGTGACCACGGGAATCGGCCGCACCGGCGCCTGGTTCGGGTACGAGCACTACGGGGTCACCCCCGATATCGTGGCGCTGGGCAAGGGTCTCGGCAACGGCTACCCGGTGAGCGTGGCCGCGCTCGGAGGCGAGGCCGTCCGTCGCCTCGGGGATCGGCCGGTGAGGTACGCCCAGTCCCATCAGAACGACCCGCTCGGGGCTGCCGTGGCCCGCGAGGTGGTACGGGTGATCGGCGACGAAGGTCTCATCGAGCACGGGCGGACGATGGGGACCCTTCTCTCGTCGGGGCTGGCAGCTCTCCAGGCGCGGGCGGGGAGGATCAGGGAGGTCCGCGCGCGGGGTCTCATGATCGCCCTGGAGCTGGACGACGACCCCGAGGCCTCCTTCACGGCCGGCGTCCATCGAGAGCTCGTCCGCCGCGGATACATCGTCGCCCGGCGGCCGGGGCTGAACGTGCTGCGGCTCGACCCGCCGCTGACGATCGAGCGCGCAGACGTCGAGGGCTTTCTGGAGGCCCTCGAGGCAGTCTTGACGCGTGACCATGAAGGCGGGAGCAGGTGATGTCTACCCGCGCTCTCCTGGTGCGCCTGCTCGCCCTGTCGACCTCTCTCGGCCTGGGTCTCGTCTCGCACGCGACCTGCTTCTCGGCCGAGAGTCCCGCATTGCCCCCGGAGGTTGCCGTCCAACGTGACCTCGCATATGTCACCGACGGCCACCCACGGCAGAAGCTCGACCTGTATCTTCCCGGGGCAGACGCGCCCCTCCCGCTCGTCGTCTACATCCACGGCGGGGCCTTCAGGACCGGCGACAAGGGCGATGCCCCCCCGCTCGAGTACCTGGATCAGGGGTACGCCCTCGCCGCGATCAACTATCGCCTGAGCCAGCATGCGCTCTTCCCCGCCCAGATCGAGGACTGCAAGGCCGCCATCCGCTGGCTGCGCGCGAACGCGGCGCGGTACGGGCTCGACCCGGAGCGCTTTGCGGTGGGGGGAGCCTCGGCCGGAGGCCACCTGGCGGCAATGGTGGGCACGACCGGCCACGTGCCGAAGCTCGACGTCGGGGAGCATCGCGACGTGTCCAGCCGGGTTCAGGCTGTTGTCGACTTCTTCGGTCCCACGGACTTCCTCCAGATGGACGCGCATCGTCCCCCGAACGGCATGGTCCACGACGGCCCCGATTCCCCGGAGTCGGAGCTCGTCGGTGGCGCGATCCAGGAGAACCCGGACAGGGTCGCCCGGGCGAACCCGATCACGTACGTGACGTCCGAGGCGCCACCGTTCCTGATCGTGCACGGGGAGGACGACCCCCTCGTGCCCCATCATCAGAGCGAGCTGCTGGCCGATGCGCTGAGGCAGGCGGGCGTCCCCGTCACCTTCTACACCGTAGCGGGCGGAGGCCACGGCGGCTTCGAAGATCCGAGGGTGCCCGAGCTGACGAAGGCGTTTCTGGCCGAGAACCTCCGATAGCCTACCGGGCTCTCACTGCGCGTTGCGGAACTGGGGCTCGTCCAGCACCATGTCAGGCGGGAAGTCCGCGGCGTGCAGACCGCCTCGGGGGCCGAGGCGCTTGTTCGCCGTGAAGCCCCGGGGCTGGTTGAGGGGGATCTGCATACCTCCCTCCTCGGAGAGCATCGCGTAGAGGCGATCCTCCATCTCCTTCACCACGTCGGCGAGGCCCTCGTCGTCGATCAGGTTCCGCGTCTCGTCCGGATCCGCCTGGAGGTCGTAGAGCTCGTCGGTGTCCCACAGGCCGTAGTAGGTGATGTACTTGTAGCGATCGCCGCGGAGCGCGAAGACCGTGGGCGACTGGGGGAAGTTCTTCTCCCAGTAGTAGATGTAGAGGAAGTAGTCGCGCCAGTCGACGTCCTCTCCCCGCAGCAGCGGGATGACGCTCCGCCCATCCATGTGCGATGGCGTGCGCAGGCCCGCCGCGTGCAGGATCGTCGGCCCGATGTCGATGTTGGCCACGACCTGCTCGATCACGCCCCCGCCCGGGAAGAGCGACGGGCACTGCATCAGCATCGGGACCCGGATCGAGGTCTCGTAGGCGACGCGCTTGTCGATGAGCCCGTGCTCGCCGAACATGAAGCCGTTGTCGCCCATGTAGATGACCAGCGTGTCGTCGCGCACGCCCATCTCCTCGAGCTGTGCCAGCACGCGGCCAACGCTGTCGTCCACGGCGAGCAGCGTCTCGGCGTAGCGCTTGTAGTACTTCCCGATGTCGAGCTCGCTGTGGTACGGGAAGTCCACCCCGTGCCAGCTGTTGCGCTGGTCCCGCATCCAGCGAGGCTGGCTGCGATACCCGGGGGCGTCGGCGTCGCCGCTCGCGGGCATCGCGAAGGGCGCGTCGGCGTAGCGGCCCTCGTGGCGCGCCGCCGGGGTGAAGTTGGCGTGAACGGCCTTGTGGGAGAGATAGAGGAAGAAGGGCTTCTCCTCGGGCGTCTGCTGCTTCAGCCAGTCCACGGCGTAGTCGGTCAGCTCGTCCGTGATGTAGCCCTTCTGTGGCACATGCTCTCCGTCGACGTTGAGGGTGGAGCCCGGAGAGGGCAGGTAGCGTCCCTGCCCGCGGAAGCTCACCCAGTGGTCGAAGCCTGGCCGCGGATCGTCGGCCGAGCTGCCCATGTGCCACTTCCCGATGAAGGCCGTGGCGTAGCCGGCCTGCTGCAGCCACTCGGGGAAGTAGCGCGTCCCCTCGGGCACGAGCCGGTTGTTGTCGATCACCCGGTGCTTGTGGGTGTAGAGGCCCGTGAGGATCGACGCCCGGCTGGGCGAGCAGAGGGAGGTGGTGACGAACGCGTTCTTGACGTGGACACCGTTCTTTGCGATCGAGTCCAGGTGAGGAGTCTCGAGGAAGGGATGTCCCATGAAGCTCATTGCGTCATAGCGGTGATCGTCGCTGAGAATGAAGACGACGTTGTACTGCCTGGCTCCGGGAATGCGCTCGGCCTTCACCTCCACGGCGCGGGCCGGGCGAATGGCAGAGGGGGCAAACGCCAGCAGCGCGGTCGCGGTGACCATGGGGATTCTGAACCTCATCTCTCACTCCCTTCCCGCCGAGGAAGCCGACGGCAGTCTCAATCGGGTACCTCAAAAGCCGCCCCCCCGCAAGTCGGGACGATCCGAGTGGGGGGGCGGCTGATTTTAGGACACATGGGACGCCGTGTTCAGGCACTCGACCTTGACGCCGGAGACCCTCTATGAGAGACCCTCTGGGGACCAGAGGGGGGATGTTGGTACGCCTCTCGATTCGCCGCGTGCACCTGGGTATTCTCTTGCCGGACATTGACAATGGGAGTCCTGTTCCATGAATGATCGATGGAAGCCTCTGCTCGGCGTCGCACTCTGCGCCGCCCTTTCC
>JAJDNV010000309.1 GCA_022340545.1 Acidobacteriota bacterium
CTCGTAGGGACCGAGCCGGGTGCCGGACGCCAGCGTCATCGGCGGCTCCTTCTGCCAGGGCGTCGCGCGCATTATCGGATGCCTAGGGTCCGGCGCGAGCCCCAAAACCGAAATCTAAGAGAAATCTAAGAACCAAGGGGAGCGCGATGGGGCAAGATACGCAGTCGACGGCCCGAGGGACGGAAGGGCACCAAAGTCCTTCGCCTCGAAAACGAACGAGAGAGCCAAGGCATCACGACGACCCCTTCCGCATCCGGGAGCGCTGAGGCCCAGTGCGCCCAGGCCGTGGTGGCCATCCGCTCGGGACGTTGCCACTGCCCGGCGGGTCCACTCGGGACCCGACCGGGGACGGCTCGAGGAGGGTCCCATGGCCAGACGCCCTTCTTGTTCACTCACGCTCCTGCTGGCGTTCGTCTGCCTGGTTGGCGCGACTTCCCTTCACGCACAGACGACCAGTGCGTCCGTGTCGGGCACGGTGCAGGACTCCCAGGGAGGCGTTCTGCCCGGGGCCACCGTGACGCTCACGAGCCGGACGCAGGGCAACGCGCTCACCACGATGACGAGCGAGCGGGGGCGGTTCGTCTTCGCGATCGTCCGGCCGGACCGGTACTCGCTCCAGGCGGCCATGCCGGGCTTCAAGACGCTGGAGCAGGCCAACGTCGTGGTCAACGCCAGCGACGACTTCTCCGCGGGGATCCTCACCCTGGAGATCGGGGAGATGTCGGAGAGCGTCAGCGTCCTCGCGCGCGTCACCGAGCTGCAGACCGAGAGCGGCGAGCGCTCGTTCACTCTGGAGGGCGAGGCCATCGAGAACATCGCGAGCAACGGCCGCTCGCCTTTCGCCTTCGCGACCCTCGTTCCGGGCGTCTCTCCTATTCCCGGCAATGAGAACCCCATCAACACCTTCTTCAGCGTGAACGGACAACGAGGCAGCCAGAACAACATCACGATCGACGGTGTCACCAACATCGACACCGGCAGCAACGGCGATCCCATGGCCACCACCAACCTCGACGCGGTGGAGGAGTTCAAGGTCCTCACGAACGCCTACCAGGCGGAGTACGGCCGCGCGGCGGGCGGGCAGGTTCAGGTGGTCACCAAGAGCGGCACGACCGGGTTCCACGGCTCGGGCTACTGGTACGGGCGGCGCTCGGGCTGGAACGCCAACAGCTGGACCAACAACCGCGACGACATCGAGCCGGCCGAGGCCTCCCGCAACGACTACGGGTACACGATCGGCGGTCCGATCTTCATCCCAGGTGTCTTCAACGAGGACAGGACGAAGCTCTTCTTCTTCTGGAGCCAGGAGTTCCAGAAGCGCAAGGACCCGGTGCCCGAGCGGCTCTCGCGCGTGCCGACCGCCCTGGAGCGGCAGGGGGACTTCTCCCAAAGCGTCGACAACAACGGCAATCCCTGGACCTACATCCGGGATTACGCCACCGGTCTGCCGTGCGGTCCGGACGACACGCGGGGGTGCTTCCAGTACGGCGGTGTCCTGGGCCGGATCCCCCAGGATCGCCTCTACCCGCCCGGCATCAACGGGCTGAACATCTTCCCGTTGCCCAACGCCGAGGGGCTGGGTAGCGGTCTCAACTACCGCAGCCAGGCTCCCAACGACCAGCCCCGGCGCGAGGAGCTGCTGCGCATCGATGTCCAGGCCACGGATCGCTGGCGCTTCATGGGCCGGTACATGCAGAACAAGGACACGCAGGAGCTGCCCTACGGTGCCCCCTGGGCTGGGGCGGGCAGCAACAACCTGGACGACGTCGCCACGACGTTCGCCCACCCTGGGGAGAACTGGATGCTCTCGGCCACCGGGATTCTCGACAACACCACCTCGCTGGAGATCAGCGCCGGCCGCGCCAACAACGCACTGGAGTTCGCCATCGGGAATCCAAATCTCAGCCGGTCGGCCGCGGGACTCAGCGACATGCCGCTTCTCTACCCGGACGCCGTCCAGCAGGACCTCATCCCGGACATGCGCTTCAATGGAGGACGCGTGGGCGGGAGCGCAGGCTTCTACGGGACCTACGACGGGCCCTTCATGAACGAGAACACGACGTACGACGTCCTCGCCAACCTGACCAAGGTCTGGGGAGCCCACACCGCCAAGCTCGGCGTCTACTACCAGAGCAGCTGGAAGGCCCAGAGCCCGTTCGCCCCGTTCAACAGCGCGGTCAACTTCATCGACGACCCCAACAACCCCTTCGACACGGGATTCGGCTACGCGAACGCGGCGACGGGAGTGTTCACACAGTACTCCCAGGCCTCGAAGTACGCCTACCCCGAGTGGGTCTACAAGAACTTCGAGTGGTACGCCCAGGACAACTGGAAGGCCACCTCACGCCTCACCCTCGACTACGGCGTCCGCTTCTACTACCTGACGCCGCAGTGGGACCAGACCCTCGAGGCCTCGACCTTCCTCCCCGACCGGTTCGACGCCGCCAGCGCTGCACGGCTCTACTCCCCCGTCTGCATCGGCGCCGCCCCCTGTTCTGGCGCCGCCCGCCGGGGAATGGATCCGGCCCTGATCGACGCCGGGGTGACGCCCACACCTGAGAACACGGTGGATGGCCGGTTCATCGGGCGCCTCACGCCCGACTCCAACCCGTTCAACGGGGCCTTCCAGGCCGGCCAGGGCGTCAACGAGACGATGCAGAGCGGAAGCATCTTCCGCGTCTCGCCCCGGTTCGGCTTCGTCTACGACGTCTCGGGGCAGTACACGACCATCCTCCGCGGTGGCTTCGGGGTCTTCCACGACCGTCCCTGGGGGAACATGGTGTACGACCAGATCACCAACGCTCCCGGCATGCTGCAGCCGACTCTCCAATGGGGACGCCTCCAGGACCTCCGTGCGGCCAGCGGTGACCCCAACCCGACCCTCGTCATGTGGCCCACCGCCTACGACTTCACGCCGCCGAGGGTCTATGCGTGGAACATCGGGCTGCAGCAGAAGCTGGCACACGCCATCGTCTTGGATGTCGCCTATGTCGGCTCGTCCTCGAAGAATCTCCTGGGCTATGAATTTATCAATGCGGTGCCGTACGGTGCGAAGCTCCAGCCCGAGAACCAGGATCCCACCCGGCCCTCCAGCCCCACTCCGGGCGCGAGCGCCCTTCCCGATGACTTCCTCCGGCCGTACCCGGGCTACGGCGACATCGGACTGGTGGGCTACCCGGGGTACTCCAACCACCACTCCCTCCAGACCTCGCTCCAGCGGCGGTTCGACAGGGGGTTCATGTTCTCGGTCTTCTACGTCTGGAGCAAGACCCTGGGCATCAACGACGGCGATGGGTGGCCAATCCGTCCGAACGCCACTGACGAGGAGGTTCGCCGGGCCGACTACTCCTACACGATCTTGGACCGGCCCCACACCTTCGTGGTGAACTTCGTCTACCAGACGCCCCGGGTCGCGGGCGGCGTCCTCGGGGTCCTGGCAAACGAATGGCAGATCTCGGGCATCTACCGCTGGATGAGCGGGACGCCCTACGCCATCAACTTCTTCATCCCGGGCATCGGGGCCGCCAACCTCACGGGGTCGGACTTCCGCCAGAACGCGCGAGTGGTCCTCACCTGTGACCCCGGCGAGGGCTCGAGCAGTGATCCCTACCGACAGCTCGACACCTCGTGCTTCGCGCCGCCCCAGCCCGGCAGCGACGGCACCGAATCGGCACGGTACTTCGTGCATGGTCCGGGGGTGAACAACCTCGATCTCTCGATCTCCAAGGCCCTCACCCTCGGAGGTCGCGTCCGGCTCGAGGTGCGCCTCGACATGTTCAACGCCCTCAACCACACCCAGTACTCGGGCGTCAACAACACCGTGGTCTTCGCCGGCCTGTCCGATTCGACCGTCCTGAACCTGCCCTACGACGCGGACGGGAACCTCGTCCGGCCGAACGGATTCGGGACCATCAACGGGGTCCGCCCGCCCCGGACCATCCAGCTGGTCACGCGGCTGACGTTCTAAGAAAAGCGCGACTGCGGTCGGGCTTCGGGGAGGGAGCCGTCTGCCAAACGGGGAAGGAGCCTCAGCGGAAGTTGTCCACCAGCATCAGCTCGGACGTGGGGAGAGGCACCTCGGTGAGGAGAACCCACTCCTCGTCGGGGGAGACCGCGGTCCACGCATGAGCGAAGGGACCCTCCTTCCGAAACAGCTCGGTCACATAGCCCGACTCGAAGTTGAAAAACCGGATCGCATACTCTTGGCGCCGCCCTCGAACGCCTTCCGTTCTGGGCAAGTAGAGGCCATCCTGCACAACCGCCCAGCGGTCAAAGAAACCACCCATGAAGCGCGCTTCCAGTACTCGGGTCTCCTCTCCGCCTTCCGCGGGCATCCGCCAGAGGCCGTCGAGGTTTCTGTAGTAGAGGTCCCGGCCGTCCCAGGACTCTTCGGCATGGAACGCCCCGTTCCGCGTGACCTGGATGGCCTGGCCCCCCTCGGCCGGAATCTTCCAAACCTGCCCGCTGCCGCTTCGGCGCGAGGTGAAGTAGACCCACCAGCCGTCGCGGGACCAGATCGGCATGTACTCGTCCGAGGGGTCCTGCGTCAGCCGCCGGGGAATCCCGCCATCGGCGTCGATGATGTGTATGTCTAGGTTGCCGGCCTCCGTAGAGTCGAAGGCAATCCGGCGGCCGTCCGGGGACCAGCGGGGCGAGCCCGCGAGGCTGTCGAAGTCCGTCAGCTGGACCGGGTTGGTGCCGTCGGAGTCGCAGACCCAGATGTTCTCGACGCCGCTGCGGGAGGACACGAAGACGATCCTTCGACCGTCGGGGGAATAGTCCGGGGCGTGGTCAGCCCCGCTCGAGACGATCAGCTTCTCCGCTGCTCGGTCAGGGAGAGACGCCCTCCGCCCCGGCGCCCGCCAGATATCCCCGGGCAGGATCGTCCACTGCTCGAAAACCATCCGGCCTCCACGGACGGAGGCGTTGCGCGTGTTCCGCCCCACGCCCGGGACGAGCTGCGGGTCTCCGCCCGCGAGGCTCACTCGGAGGATGATCCCGCTCCCCTGAACCGCTACGGTGAAGAGGATCTCGCGACCGTCCGGTGTCCATTCGGTGCGAAAACACCAGACGTAGCTCTCGCGGGTCAGCTGCCGTGCCTCCCCGCCCGCCATCGGCTGGACCCACAGGTCCCAGGGGCCCTCGCCAGCGGCCGAACGCATGAACGCGAGCAGGCTCCCGTCGGGCGAGAGCGCCGGGGACCAATCGCCAGCGGTCCCCTCCCGCGGGGTGGTGAGCACCCGCTTCTCGAGCGTCTCGAGCGAGAGCTGGACGATGCGGGAGGGCTCGTCCTCGGCCTTCTCGGCATAGACCAGCGACTCGCCGTCCGGGGACCAGGAGAGAGCCGGACCACGATCCCCGAAGAGGGGTACGCCGACGTAGTCGACGAGCTTGCGCTCCTGCCCGCCCAGCGAGGGCACGGTGTAGATCGTGTAGGTCCCGGCCCCGACCTCGCCACGCACGAAGGCGATCTGCCGCTCGTCCGGCGACCAGGTGGGGCTCACCTCGGCGGCGGGGTCCTGCGTCAGGCGAAGAGGCTTCGTGCCAACGCCCAGCGCCTTGACGTAGATGTCCCAGTTGTCGTCGGACGTCCCGGTCCATGCGTAGGCCACCTTCTCACCGTTTGGGGAGAGCTGGGGGAAGCGCTTGAGCTCTCCGTCGCTCGTGAACGGAGTGATCTCGAGCGGGACCGTCGGGACGTCCCGCCCTCGGCTCGACCACAGCCACCATCCAGCCACGGCGATTCCGAGAATCACGAGCACGGCCGCGGCCCCGAGCCAACGGGGCCTCCTTCGTGGGGGCGCGGCCTTGAGGGCCTGCTCGGCCGAGAGGAGGGCCCCGGAGTCGGCCTCGTGCTTCAGCTCCTCCAGCTCGTTGCGCAGGTCCAGGACCGTCTGGAAGCGCCGCTTCGGCTCCTTCTCCAGGCAGTGCTTGACGAGCCGCGCCACGTCGCGGGGCAGATCGGGACGGAGGTCCGTCACCGACCTCGGCGTGTCTCTCAAGATCGACGACGCCACCTCGGCGAAGGTGTCGCCCCCGAACGGGCGCTCCCCGGTGGCCATCTCGTACAAGATGACCCCCAGCGAGAA
>JAJDNV010000313.1 GCA_022340545.1 Acidobacteriota bacterium
CTACCGCCAAGGAAACGTCCGACCCGGGAAAAGCTCTTCGGGGTCGACCTTGCGGCTCAGGCGCAGCAGGACCGGCTTCATCAGGTCAAGCCGCTCGTGGCTCACGCCGAGCTCGTCCAGCCGCCGGCCCAGCTTTCCCGCGGACGTGCGGTTGACGGCGACGAAGGCGGCCTCCGGCGCCGCTTCCACCTGCTCGCGGTAGGCAAAGAAGTACTCCGTTGTCACCGGGCCGAGCTTCGCGCTGCAGATGACCGCCTCTTCCGAGAGGAAGTTGATCGGAGTCGCGAGATGGAAGTCGGTGTAGCACCAGCGGACGCCTTCCTGCTGGAGGGCGGCCACGAATCCCCGCCACCGTGCATCCTTCCGCAGGGTCCCCGGCACCTGGGCGAACGAAGACAGGGCCCCGGCGACGATGAGAACGAGCAGGACCACGCGCCGCCACCCGGTGCCGAAGCAGTCGGCGAGGAAGACCGGGAGCACCGACATGAGGAAGAGGAGGTAGCGCGGGATGCCGGGCACGTGCGGGAGCGCCAGCAGGGCCACGACCACGTTGAGCGCCGCGAACAACAGCAGGGTCGCGAGCGGCCACGATCGCTCACGGAAGGCACGTCGGGCGAACCGCACCGTGGCCACCGCCGCTGCGACCACCCCGAGCCAGCCGACGGCCCGCAGGAGCCCATCAAGGGCCGGCCCGTAGCCCGAGTCGTAGCCGAGAAGCACGGGCCACCCGTCCACGAGCATGGCCCACAGCTTCGCCCCGAGGTCGCTGACCAGGACGCTGAGACCAGCCTCTCCCGCTCGGGCCTCCCCGGGAACGAGATATCGGAATGAGAGCCACCCGTGGGCTGCGTTCCAGAGCAGTCCGGGGACATAGCCGAGGGCCGTGCCGAAGGTCAGGGCCGCCAGCAACGAGGCCGATCGAATCCGGGCGGCCAGGACGATCATCGCGGCCACGGCGGCAATGTAGATGACGGCCAGGATGTGACACCAGAAGGCCAGCCCCAGGAGCCAGCCTGTGGCCAGGGCCAGAAGCGGGCGATGATCCGTCTCCGTGGTCCCGCGGGCGGCCAGCCAGAGCGCCCAGGTCCCCAGGGCGAGGACCTCCACGTAGTTGCCGTCGTTGCTGACGCTGTAGCGTGTGAGGAACGGCGGGCTGAACGCGGCGTACAGGCCGGCGAGGACGGCTGCGCGCGGGCCCGCCACAAGGAGGGCCAGACGATGGAGGCCCGCCACGTAGCCGAGGTAGAAGAGGACCGAGACCAGGGCAAAGGCGCGCGCCGGATCGATGAGCGCGGCCAGGGGGGCAGTCAGGTGCGATTTGAGGCTCCCGCTGTAGGGAACATGGGGCACGAAGACGAGCCGCTCGAGCCCGTCTCTCACGTGAAGGGCCACGATGCCCGACAGCGCGCCGTCGGGGGTCACCGCCGCCGCCGCCCCATGCGTCACGATCGGGAGGCGGAAGAAGAAGGCCAGGAAGAGAACGAGTAGCAGCCCCCCCCACGCCGCCCCGAGCGACGGCCCGGCGAGGACGCCCCACCTCGCACGCAGCCAGACCAGGCCGAGAAGGGCCACGGGCACGGCCAGGGCCAGGGCCGGAAGGGCGGCGAGGGCGGCAGGCCGCCACGGCGCGGCCGCGTCGAACCAGCGGACGCACAGCAGGACCCACAGGATGGCCGCCGCGATCCCGGCGAGCGAGGCCCCCTCCATCGGACGGCGACGGCTCTTCAGGGACTCGCCGTTCGTGGACGCCATGGCCCGCAGAGGCTAGCACAGTGAAGCTGAACGGCATGCGGGGCCCGAGTTGACAGGGGCTACGCCCCGTGTCACCTTTTCCCCGCCCATGAAGGTTCTGGTCGTCGGGAATGGCGGCCGTGAGCACGCCCTCGTCTGGAAAATCCGCCAAAGTCCTCTCGTGACCGAGCTTTACTGTGCCCCCGGAAACGCCGGGGTCGCAGAGATCGCGGATTGCGTGCCGATCGACGCCTCGAGCATCGTGGAGGTCGCCGACTTCGCCCAGACCATCAAGGCGGACCTGACCGTGGTGGGCCCCGAGCTCCCCATGGTCCTGGGCATCGGCGACGAGTTCGTCCGGCGCGACCTGCCGATCTTCTGCCCTTCGCGGGGGGCGGCCGAGATCGAGGGGTCGAAGGCCTTCGCCCGGGAGTTCATGTCGCGCCACAACATCCCCTCGCCGCGGTATGAGGTGTGCGGATCGCTCGAGGATGCCCTCGCCTTCGTGGACAAGGCGCCGTTCGGCTATCCCTACGCGGTGAAGGCCGACGGGTTGGCGGCGGGAAAGGGCACCATCCTCGTCGAACGCGCGGAGGAGGCGAAGGCCGCCGTCGATCAGATGATGGACAAGAAGATCTTCGGCTCGGCGGGGGCGAAGATCGTGATGGAGGAGTTCCTGAGAGGAGAGGAGGTGTCCTTCCTCGCCTTCTCGGACGGGGCCCGGGTCGTGCCCATGGCCTCGGTCCAGGATCACAAGCGGGCCCTCGACGGGGACCAGGGACCCAATACGGGTGGCATGGGAACGGTGTCCCCGGCGACGAACCTCCGGCTCGACGCCCATAAGCGGATCATGCAGGAGATCATCGTCCCAACGATCGCGGGGATGGCCAAGGAGGGTCGGCGCTTCCAGGGCGTGCTGTACGCGGGCCTCATGATGACGGAAGAGGGCCCCAAGGTCCTCGAGTTCAACGCGCGTTTCGGGGACCCCGAGGCGCAGGCCATCATGGCCCGGATGCGCTCGGACATCGTGCCCCTCCTGCAGCAGGGCGCGGCCGGGCAACTCGGAGAGACTCGCATCGAGTGGGCCAAGGAGCCCTCCTGCTGTGTCGTCCTGGCGAGCCGCGGATACCCCGAGAGCCCGGAGACGGGTCACGTGGTCAAGGGTCTCGAGTCGCTCAAGGACTGGGGCGACGTCGTCGTCTACCACGCCGCCACGAAGAAGGAAGGCGACGAGGTCAAGACCGTCGGCGGCCGGGTCCTCGGGGTGACCGCGCTCGGGGCCAACCTCGAGTCCGCCATCGCCCGCGCCTACGAGGCGGTCGGCCACATCTCCTTCGAGGGTATGTTCTACCGGAAGGACATCGGCCACCGGGCCCTCTCCCGCCTCCAACGGCCACGCTGACACCCGGGCCTTCCGTGCGAGGCGACCTCCGCCCGCCCACCCTGCTCCTCGCCGTCGCCGCCCTGGCCTTCGCCTTGAGCGTCGCCGGGATCGGGTGGGGACTGCCCTCCCGCTTTCATCCGGACGAGAAGGCCGACGTCGCCGCCTGGATGCTGAGCGAGGGGCGCCTCCTGCCGGGCTCCTACATCAACCCATCGCTGCCTCTCACCGTCATGGCGCCGGTTCTCGCCGTGCAGCAGTGGATCGCCGGCGCGGTGAGCCTCCCCGACCCCTGGGGCGACCCGCTCCTCGCCGGTCGGCTCCTCTCGGCCCTGGCCGGCGCCGTCGCGGTGCTGCTGCTCGGGACGGCCATCGGCCCCGTGCACCCCGAGTGCCGGATCGTAGCCCCGCTCCTGTTCGCGCTGGCCCCCGGGGTGGTGAACCTCTGCCACTTTGCGACCCCGGAGGCCTGGGTCTTCCTGACGACGGCCGGGGTGCTCCTGGCGTCGGTTCGGCACCTGCAGGGGCGGAGCCCGGCCTGGGTGCTCGGACTGGCCCTGGGTCTCGCCGCCTCGACCAAGTACACGGCGGCGGCCCTCGTCGTGCCCGTCCTGGCCGCGCTCTGGCTCCGCCCCCGCGAGCCGAGCCGGCCGGCCGACCGGGCCACCTGGATCGCGGCCGGGCTCGTCTGTCTCGCCCTCGGCATCACGCTCTGGGGAGGAGCGGGCGCACGCATTGCTTCGTCACTTCGCCTCCCGGATGCGCGGCTCCTCCGACCGGAGTCCGCGAGCGCCTTCGTCACCGCGGTCACCTGGGCGGCGTGCCTGGCCGGACTCGCGGCGGTGTCCCTCGCCGTTGTCGCCTCGTTCTCGGACCGCTGGAGCGTGGGCGGCCGGGTGGCCCCCCTTGTGCGGCGGGAGGTGGTGGTGGCCGGGGGCGCCGCCGTAGCCGGTTTCCTCGCCGGGACGCCAGGTGCAGTGCTGGCCCCCCGCGAGTTCCTGTCGTACCTCGCCTTCAACGCCCAGACCCGGCACGAGTACAAGGGACTGGCCGACGCGGGAACGGCCTACCTGCCCTACCTGGAGCTCCTCGCCGACGCTCTCACCTGGCCCGTTCTGGTGGCGGCCTTGCTTGGGCTTGTCGTGGCCGCGGCGCGGGCGTGGCGCGGCGACCGCACGGTGGTGGTGGTCACCCTCGCCGCCGCGTCTCCGTATCTTCTTGTCGCCTCGTCGGGACACCGCGCGATGCGCTTCGTGGCGGTGGCCATCCCGGCCATGGCCTGGCTGGCCTCCCTCACCCTCGCGATCGTGCGCGATCGGCGTGTGCGCCGTCTGCTGACGGCGGGCGTGGTGGCTCGGACCGCCATCGCGGCCCTTCTCGTGGTGCGCCTCTTCTTCGTGGACTCACGCCTCCGAGCGGAGCGATGGATGGCGGTCCACGTGCCCCGCGGGGCCACCGTGGACCTCATCACCAACCACGAGGGGTACGCCCCTAGCGTGCCCGAGGGCCGCCGCGCAAGGGTCCTCCGAACCCTCTCCCGCGAGATGGCCCCGGCCGAGCGCTTCGCCGAGGCCGCAGCCCGCTACAGATCGGAGGCCTCCGGGTGGCTCGTCCTGACCGCGGCCTTCTACGAGCGTTTTCTCGACAACCCCGAGCAGGCGCCGGAGCGGGCGCGCTTCTTCCGCGACCTGCTGGAGGGTCGTGGAGGGTTCGACCGCGTCGCCCGCTTCCGGCAGGAGGGGTGGCTCAGACCGTCGGCCGACGAGTTCCTGGATCCGGAGATCGTGATCCTGCGACGGTCCGATCCTCAGTAGCTTTCACTACTGAACAATCACGGGCCGGTGAGGAGCGTGCCCGCGACCCGGAACCGCAGCACGTCGGCCGCGCCCCCGGCGTTGTGGCCGGGTCGCGGTTGCAGCGGCTGGCCATCGACGTCGAGGATCCCAGGCAGCAGGATCAGCTCGACCACGCGCCCGGCGCGCAGAAGGTCTCCCGGGTTGACGACCAGCGCGCGCCGGCCAAGATCGTATCCGGTCGTGACCGCGTCGAGCGCCCGGTCCCCCGGCTGGGGCCGCCCCGCGTACCGCAGACCGACCCGGTGCTCGAAGGTCGTGTCGTCCATGTCGTTGCTGAACTGAACCAGGAATACGGTGTCCGGGGCGATGTCCCGCTCCCCGTCCAGCGGCAGGGAGAAGATGACGATGGGCGGCTCCGGCGGCGGGGGCGGCGGAGGGGGGGGCGCCTTGGCCCGGGCCGTTGGAGAGGGAGCCGTCGTGATGGCCAGCTCCGCCGCGGAGATGTACACCACGCCCCTGGAGGTCCGGACACGACCCTCGACCGCAAGCCACTTGCCCGTGTCGCGCCGGAGCTTGGCGTCGAGCTTCCAGCCCTTGCCCTCGGGCTTCTTCCCGGTGACCCAGACCGCGAACACGTCTTCCTTGAGAACCCAGTCCGAGGACTTCAGGTGGCTGGCCGAGGGCAGGTCACCGAACAGGTTGGCTCCCCGGAACTGCCCCACGACGCGGACGTCGCGGCCCTCCCAGCGTCCCGGGCGCCTCACCAGATCTTCGAGCGAGACCTCTTCGGCGGGGGCGCGCTTGTCTGGCTTCTCCTTCTCCGGGCCGTAGTACCCCCAGAAGTCGATCACGGACCTGGTGGAGCCATCCCCGGCGTTCCCCCGCTCGATGACGCCGGTGATCTCGACGTCCCATCCAATCCACCGCTGCGCGTCGTCCTCAAAGCGTGCCCCTATCTCCCGCATGGGAACGATGGTCACCCGCCCGCTGAAGGACTTCAGGGCCCAGGCTCGGTACTCTGTCTGTAGCAGCATGTCGAGCGTCCCGGTCGTGCGCACGGCACGGCCGTAGTACGACTCGGGCATGCGAATGAGGTCTTCGAGCGAGACGTCGACCGGCTCCCCGTATTGGGCCTCGTATCGGCCGATGGGTTCGTACTCGTATTGGGTCGAGCCGGTCGCCCCGAAGGCGATGGCCAGCAGGAGACAGCCCACCAGAGTGGCCAGCGGACGCATAGTCTATTATGGGCTCGCACTCCCGCGGCAGGTCAAACGAAGAAACCCCGGAGGGCGTCCGCCCTCCGGGGTCGGTGTGCTGCTGGGATTCGCCAGGTCGTGAGCCCAGCGGCCCCCCCCGGCTCGGCCCGCCGCGGGTGGAGGCATCTCCAGATGAACAACGCTCCTGGGTTGAGGCGCTTGGCTACAGCCTAGGCGTCAGCCACCTCGCGGGTTTTGTGGCGACTGTTCACTGGACCACCTCCTTTCTCGCGTGACGGCAGTTTACGAACCGCCTCCTTGAAGGTCAAGACAACCACACAACGCCTGGTGGTCTCGGTACGCCACACCACGACCGGTTGAGGATGACCGAGTGACGGTGCTCACTTGACCGGTTTGAACACGCATGCTACGGTCGCCCGTTGGGTGCCACAACCGTAAGATCTTCTGGGACTTGCGGGC
>JAJDNV010000321.1 GCA_022340545.1 Acidobacteriota bacterium
TATCGACATGGGGTGGAGGGGCTTCTTCCCGGCGTGCTGCTCGAACTGCAGGGCCGCGAGCGGGCAGTCGGTCGCCCAGACCGTGGCGGACGCGGCCCTCATGCCGTCGAACGCCTTCTTCCCGATCCGCTTCGAGGCTTCGAAGCCCTCCCGTTTCATCGCGTAGGTGCCGTTGTGGCCGCAGCACTCCATCGTGAGCTTCGGCTTCACCCCGGGGATCTTGCGCAGGAGATCACGGCCCTTGAACCCGACCGCCTGCGCGCGCAGGTGGCAGGGTGCGTGGTAGGCGACGGCGCCGTCCGGGGTGGACCTGAACTCGGTGTTGAAGCGCGGCTCCTCGCGCATCGACCACAGAAGCTCCGCGGGGTCACGGACCGCCTCGGCCAGCTTGCGTGCGTCCTCGCGCTGGCCTTCCGGGAGCAGCTCGACGTACTCGCGGCGCATCATCATCGCGCAGGTGGGGTTGAGGGCCACGACCTTGGCCCCCGCTTCGACGAACGGCTTCAGGATGCGGATGTTGTTCGCGGCCTGCTTCCGGAGCGACTCCAGGTCGCCCGATTCCCAGGCCGGCATGCCGCAGCACTGCAGGCCCTTCACGCAGGCGGTCTTGACCCGGTTGCGGTCGAAGACCTCCAGGGTGTCCCTCCCGATCTGGGGCTCGTTGTTCTGGACGTAGCAGGTCGGGAAGAGGACCGCCTCGACGTCCTTCGGGTTCGCCCCGATACGTCCCTGCTGCTCGGCCCAGCGCTCGAACGTGGTTGAGGCGAAGTCGGGCAGCAGCTTGTCCCGGTGGATCCCGACGGCCACCTCCATGAACATCCGGTGCAGCTTCACCCGATTCATGACGTTGGCCATGCCCAGGCTGAGCCGCGCCATCCGGGCCGCCCCGTCGGGATCGGCGAGCGCGCGGGCCCGGAGGGGGACCCCCTTCGCCTTCACCTGCTGTGCCTTGTAGCGGTGCACGAGCTTCGGGAAGTCGAGCTGGAACTCGTGCCCGTCGCGCGGGGTGTAAGGGCACTGCACCTCACACAGCTTGCACTGGAAGCAGGCGTCCATCACCCGCCCGGTCTCCGCGGGCGTGATCTTGTGGACGTCTCCGTCGTGCGTCTTGTCCAGCAGGTCGAAGAGGATCGGGAAGCTGTCGCAGTACTTGAAGCACATGCGGCAGCTGTGGCAGATCTCGAAGGCCCGCGTGATCTCCTTCTGCAGGGCCGTCGGGTCCCAGTAGCGCGCTTCCTCGGGGTCGTAGCTGAGGCCGTCCGTCGGCCCGAAGGAGACCGGCTTGTCGGTGTCGCTCATGATGGCGCCTGGTCGCCGCGCTCGAGAAGGGAGGGAGGCGCCGCGGGCGGTCGGGCGCGGCCGGTTCGGCCACCCGCGGCGTCTGCGGATGCTAGCTGAGGCTGTCGAGCATCTTCTGGAAGCGGCCGGCGTGCGACTTCTCGGCCTTGGCCAGCGTCTCGAACCAGTCCGCGACCTCGGTGAAGCCCTCGTCGCGCGCGGTCTTGGCCATGCCCGGGTACATGTCGGTGTACTCGTGGGTCTCGCCCGCGACCGCCGCCTTGAGGTTCTCCGAGGTGTCGCCGATCGGGAGCCCCGTGGCGGGGTCGCCGACCGGCTTCATGTAGTCGAGGTGCCCGTGCGCGTGCCCCGTCTCACCCTCCGCGGTCTCGCGGAAGTTGCTGGCGATCTCGGGGTAGCCCTCGACGTCGGCGATCTTCGCGAAGTAGAGGTAGCGCCGGTTCGCCTGCGACTCGCCCGCGAAGGCCTCCTTCAGGTTGCCGTGAGTCTTCGTGCCCTTCAGTTCCTTGGCCATTGGGATCCTTGTCCTCCTTACTCCCTATACCTAAACCTATCAGTGATCAGTGACAGCGCGAACACAACCCGTTGAAGCTGACGGAATAGTCGCGAATCCGGAATCCGGTGCCGTTCGTGTCGGGATGCCGTACCTTCGGCACCACCGCGTCGTCGAGGTCCACCAGGCGTCCGCACGCCTCGCAGACCAGGTGGTGGTGGCGTCCGGTCGCGGGGTCGAAGCGCACCACCGCGTCCGGGTGGTGGACCTTCCGGGCGAAGCCCGTCTCGACCAGCGTCTCGAGCACACGGTACACCGTCGTGCGTGAAAGGGTCGGGAGGCGGTGCTGGACCGCCTCGTAGACCTGATCCGCGGTCGGGTGGTCGCGGCGGCCCGCCAGCTCCTCGAACACCGTCCGGCGCTGGATGGTCATGGCCAGACCCCGGCGCCGACACTCCTGCGCGAAGGCAACGAGGCGATCGTCTCGAGGGCTGGACTTCATTATTTGGTAATCTATACCAAAAGGGAATCGATGTCAAACTCGCCCGTCCGCCGGGGGCGCGGAGCGCCGTGAGCACGGGCGACTTATAGGCTGAACCGGAGGCGCGGGGCAAGGGACATGCGACCGGGCCGCCTGGGGGGGGTGCTAACGTCCCTTGAGGGCCGCCTTCAGCTCCGCGATGTCGCGCCGCATCTCCTCGCGGAACGCCTGGAGCTCGGCCTCGAGCGTGCTCTGGTGGGCCTCGATCCCGTCCAGACGGGTCTCGATCCCCCCCTGACGAATCCCGACGCCGTCGACGCAGGCCTCCACGCCCTTCAGGCGTTTCTCGACCGCCTCCAGGCGCCTCGAGCTCTCCTCGAGGCCATCGGCGACCGCCCGGATCGCCCCGCGCTGTCGCTCGAACACCGACTCGAGATACCGCTTGATGTCACCCAGGCCTTCACCCGTCACGCCACACTCCCCCTCACCTGGCCCGCCGCGCGGCGAGCGTCCGGTGCCATATTGCCGTCATCGGGCCTCGGCTCAAAACGGCACGTCGAGAGCGCGGCAGAGGAAGCGGACGTAGCCGGCGCCGTCGCGCCAGGCTTCCGCGAGACGCCGGTCGAAACCGGCGCGAACGATGTCCTTCTCGTCCAGCCGGCGCGAGGCGACGAAATCCTTCCGCTTCAGCTCCTCGATGAGCGGGTGCTCCGGGTCGTAGCCCCGCGGAGGCCGCTGGAGGGAGTCCCCCAGCATCTCGAAGCGCTTCCGGAGGCGCGCGCTCTCCGCGGCCCTGCGATACGCCCCGGGACCCTCGACGATGGCCTGGCGGATCTGCTCGAGCGTGGCGGGCTCCGGATGCCAGACGCCGAGGGCGGCGAAGGAGCCCCCCGGCTCGAGGTGGAGGTAGAAGATCGGGGCGTGGACGTTCTTCGCGTCACGGTGGAGGAAGCGGATCCCGACGTGGGTCTTATAGGGCGATTTGTCCTTCGAGAAGCGGACGTCGCGCTGGATGCGAAAGAGCGACCCCCCGACGGCCCTGGGGATCGCGAGGAACTCCGGGCTGATCTTCCTCAAGTGCGGCTCGAAGTCGGCGATGAAGCGGAGAGCCGGACCCTTCACCTCCTCCTCGTAGCGTCCCTTGTTGGCGAGGAACCACTCGCGGCGGTTGTTCCGTTTCAGGTCCTTCAGGTAGGTGAACAACTCCGGGCTGAAGCTTGCCCTGGTCATTCATTGACCCCCCACCCTATCCCTCCCCACGTTGGGGGAGGGAAATGCTTGAGATAGGCCCCGTACACCCGCGTGTCCCCAGGGAGAGGACACGCGGGCGAGTCCAGGCCTGTCGGCCCGTCGCACCTGTTCATTGACCCCCCACCCTATCCCTCCCCACGTTGGGGGTGGGTCTTCTCCTTGCGGCGGGCAAAGCACAGGCCGGACCAGGTCTCGTCGATGGCGGCGATCTTGTAGTCGACGAGGCCGGCAGCGAGGCCGAACGCGCGGACCTCGTTCGCACCCAGGTCCGTGGCAAGACCCGAGGCCTTCTTCGGCCAGACGATCCACAGGGCCCCCGGATCGCCCATCGCCCTCGCCGCAGGCGGGAAGCGCTCTTCCAGATCGGCTCGGGACCTGACGAAGAGGAGGATGACGTTGGCCGGCGTGCTGGCCCCATGCCGCAGCTTCGCGCCCTCGGGCAGCCGGCCCAGCGTCGTCTCGAGGCCTTTCGGCGCGCCAAGCAGCGCCACTGCCGAGCCGGCCTTGATACCGAGCTTCTTCGGAAGGGGCGTCCCCGAGTAGCCGGCCATCGTTCCCGGCACGACGGGCTTGTCCGGAGGCCGGCTCAGCGCCGTCTTCACCGCCCCACGCACGCCCCTCCAGCTCGTGTAGGTGGCGTCGGGAAGCGTCATCTTGACCCGAGCCGTTTTCATCTCGTCGCCTTCGATGAAGATGATGGGCACGCCGCGCGTCGCCTTGAGCTGTCGGAAGGCGGTGGCCAGGGCCTGGCCCTGCGAGGGCTGTCGAGCGAGGTCGATCACGAAGGCGTCGGGGGGATTCCGCCGCAGCGAGACGAGGTGCGGCATGCCAGTCGGCCACATCGTCCGCACGTCGTGGCCCGCCGTCCGCAGCGTCTCGACGCGCGTCTCGATCTCCTGCGGCTTCGGGTGAAAGACGACGATTCGGCTCATGTCCCCCGCTCCTCCGCGGGCACCATGTCCAGCGGGCGACGGTTCGAGTCCACTCGGGACAAGGGTACCCGAGCCGGAGCGACTTGTCGTCGGCGTCAGCTTCTCGCTCCCTTCGCATTCAGTCCTCCGACCGAGGCTTACGGGCGTACAATCCCCTAACGGAAGCGAGGGAGGCAACATGCCCCATGCACGCGTGCGGGACTTCATGACGACAGAGCCGGTCACGCTGCACGATGACGACCGGCTGCGCGAGGCGGTGGAGATGGTGATGGTGCGGCGGATCCGTCACATCCCGATCCTGGACGCCCAGCAGCGGCTGGTCGGCATCGTGACCGATCGCGACATCAAGCGCACGCTGCCGAGCCCACTGGTCTCGTCCGCCCGTGAGGAGTATGAGGCCCTGCTCGAGACGACGGCGATCAGCCGCGTGATGAGCCCCGACCCGATGACGGTCGATGCCGACTCCGACGTGGCCGATGCCGTCCAGCTCCTCGTCCAGAACCGCATCGGCGGGCTGCCGGTCGTGGAGAACGGCACGCTGGTCGGCGTCTTCACCGAGCGCGATGCCCTGCGGGGCTACGTGGAGCTTCTGCAGGCCCTCCAGAAGGCCGAGGCCACCGGCTGATCCGGCACGGCGCACGCCGTCACCCGCTCCGTCCCTCCCGAACCCGTGAACGGAGCTGGCGCGCTCAGTCCCGGCGTGGGGACAGGCCGAGGGCAGTGACGAAGCAGAGAAACGCCGTGGCCAGGAACAGGAACGGCTCCGGGAACCAGTAACGGAGGGCGAGGGCAGTCATGATCCCGAAGACGCCCGCGTTGACCGTCGCCGCCCCACGCAGAAGCGGCGGCCAGCCCGTGGAGTGGCGCAGCACGACGAGGTCGAGCAGGCCGAGGCCCAGCGACAGCACAGAGAAGGCGAGGCTGAAGCCGGTGAGGATCTCCATCGTGGAGCGAAGGAAGTTGTGGCCGTGGTCGAACTGGTAGCCGCGCATCAGCTCGAGCAGGCGGTGGTGCGACTCGTCCACCGCCTCCGCGGTGACGAGCGAGTAGTGCCCGAATAAGTGCGCCAGGCCGAGGGCGATCAGCACCCAGGCCCCCGCGGCAAAGAGCCACCGTGACGGCATGTCCGGATCGTACCAGAGCCCTCCCCCGCGGCGAGACCCGCTGGGCGAAGCGGGGCGGGGCCGGCGGGATGGCTCAGCGGGCCCCGGCCCGGTTCACTCCCGACCCATCCCCGGCACGCGATCGAGGAGCTCCTCCGCCCCGATCTGGCGGCACAGCTCCTCGAGCTCGGCCGGTCGCGGCCCTCGCCAGCGCAGCTCGTCGAGCCCCTCGGTGAGCGGGACATCGGTGCGCAGGGTGGCGAGCCGACGGTACAGCGCCGCCTCGTCCCGCCGCGCGGCGAGCGACGCGGCCAGGCGCTCGCGCCCCCGGACCTTGACCGCCCATTCCGCGCCCGAGTCGGGGATGGCCTCTATCTTCTTGTAGTGGCCCAGGACCGTGGAGGTCGACTTGGCCCCCCAGCCCGGGATCCCCGGGATCCCGTCGGCGGCGTCCCCCACGAGCCCGAGCCAATCCGGGATCGACGACGGCGGGACGCCGAAGCGCCCGATCACGTCGTCCTCGTTCCGGTCCTGCCCCTTTCGGCGGTCGCGGCAGATCACCCGGCTCCCGACGATGCACTGCGACAGGTCCTTGTCCGGCGAGCAGATGATGACCTGCTCCACCCCCGGCGCGTCCCGAAACCGGGCGGCCCCGGTGGCGAGGCCGTCGTCCGCCTCGAACTCCACCATCGACCACACCACGACTCCCAGGGCGGCGATCGCGCGTTCGGCCGGCTCGAACTGGGCGGCCAGATCGGGTTCGATCCCCTCCCCCGTCTTGTAGCCGTCGAACATCTGGTTGCGGAATGACTCGATCACGGTGTCGAAGGCCACTGCCACGTGGCTGACGTCTCGCTCCCGCAGGAGCGATGCGAGGGTGGCGAGCAGCCCGCGAACCGCGCCCACCGGACGACCCGCCCCGTCGTGCGCGGGCGGCACCCCGAAGTAGGCACGGAAGAGCTCGTACGTGCCATCGACGAGGTGCACTCTCACGCGAATCGCCGGCTTCAGGGGATGCAGTTCCCCCCGCCCGGGGTGCACGTAGGTGGGCGGGGGCCGAGCTGGCGGCAGCAGGGGGCGTCAGGACAACACTCCGACGAGTGTTGGCAGTTCCCACCCCGCGGGATGCAGGTCTGGGCGTCCGCCGGAGCCGGAGCGAGTGCCGACAGGATCACGGGCAATGCCGCTGCCGTGCCCAGGGCCCGCAAGGCCTCGCGCCGTGACGGGGCTTCCGCGCGAGTCGGCTCCTCGGGGATGGGGACCTCCTCGAGAAGCCCGGCCTCCTCCAGCCGCTCGAGTGCGAGGGCGACGATGCCCACGCTCGCCGTCTCCGCGGGGTTTCCGAGCTCGCCCCTCAGCTGCCGGCCGAGCTCCGCGGACGAGGTGCGTCCATCGCAGCGAAGGAAGACGAGGCTCGCGGTGCGGTTCAGGCAGTGCGCGTGGTGCGTCGCGCGGTCGTAGACGATCGTCTCGTCTCCGAGGCATCGGACGATCAACCCGTCCACTCTGGCCCTGGGACCCCTGGCCGGGGGCGGACCCGCGCTCACGAATGTGAGTCTAGCACCTCCGGCCTGCTTCGCCTTCTGTCGCTGATCGGGAGCGCCTCAGTTCCCGGCGGTCGCCGCGGCGCGCTGCGCGCGTCGTCGCGTGTAGCCCAGGTCCCAGGTCACGAAGACCCGGACCTCCGGGTTGCGCTGGGTCACGTCCTTTAGGGCCTCGAGCGAGTACTTGCTGTCCCGATAGAAAATGATCCCCTCGGCGCCGAGGGCGAAGTCCCGGGTGATGGGCACGTTCACCCTCAGCTTGAAGCGGTGGACCTGGTGGTTCGCGCTGGATCCCTCGAGCCCCCCTTCGTTGTCCTCCGGGTCCGGGTTCCAGAGGGAGCCGTTGCGCACGTCGATGTACGTGTAGCGATACCGCAGGTCGACGATCGGCCGGCTGTTCCGAAACAGGATTCCCTCGGCGGCGACGCCCACGCCCGGGCCGTAGTCGTACTCGCGAAACCGCTCACGGTTGGCCACGTCGGCCAGGAAGGAGTAGTCGGAGTTCACGGCCGCGCTCGCGACGCCGTAGGCCACCAGCCGGCTGACGAACCGCGTCCCCATGGGCGCCCCGTGGCCCGAGTAATAGCCCACACCGAAGCCCTGACCACCGTACTCGTAGGCCTCGTTGTCGATGTAGTCGAAGTCCTGGACGATCGCCACGACGTGCTTCGGGTCCTCGGGGTTGCCCACCACCCAGGACGCCAGGTCGCCCCGGATCGTGAGCTCGCCGACCCGCGTCTTGTCGCCGTAGTTCAGCTGCATGGTGGTATCGAAGCGGTCGTAGGGCCGGCGGCGCTCGTTGTAGAACGCGCTCCCGTACTGGATGTCGGCGGCGATGAACCCATAGGTGTTGGTGTTCTCGGAGATCGACTCCCCCTCGCCGATGATCCGGGCCCCCGCCATCAGCTGGAACCCGAAGTTCGGCGGACGCCAATCGTACGGGTTCTCGGGGTTGCCCTGCACTCGCGTGGCACGACCGGAGAGAAAGCGGTTGAACTGGTTGACCGGGTTCACCGGGAGGGCCGCGATCTCCCGCCAGATGCGCCCATTGTCGTCCGTGTTGTCGAGGATCGCGCTCCCGAGGCGGTACGCCCACTCCCCGCGGGCGACGCCGCCGATGCCCGTGCTGACCATGTCGTTCCAGGACATGGGGTGGGTCTCGCCGCAGCACTCCCAGACGAAGGCCCCCACGAGCGACATGGCCGAGGAGCCCCAGAAGCCGATGCCGTTGGCGCGTGCGGAGTTGAAGTAGGTCGATCCGTTGAAGGGGTGGATGAGCTGGTTGGTCTTGAACTTGTTGTCGTCATAGGTGAAGCCCGTCTTGAAGTTGTCGTACCAGCTGCGGGGGCTGATCTGGTTGAAGTTCGCCTTGCGGACGTACTCGTTGAACATCGACGCGCCAAAGTTGATGGCCAGCATCTCGGCCGTCGCCCAGCCCCAGCTGCGGGAAACGCCCCAGGCGTCGCGCTTCCCGCTCGGAGGCGGCAGCGGCTTGAGGGTGCCGGTCGAGGGATCGGCCATCGGGGGGGGCAGCGGCGTGACACCCTGGGCCAGCGGCCTCCAGGTGAGGCCGGCCTTGAAACCGTACTCCTGCCCCGACCTGACGGGGTCCTTTTCGCTCACCGGCGGGTCGATGGATCTGTCGAGCGGGGGGGTCGTGCTGTACTCACCCGTCCAGTAGCCGGCCCACCACGCGGAGACGTCGAGCGACACGCCCGGGTGGACCTGGATCTCGACGCCCGGCTGCAGGGTGTAGCTCACCCCGTTGGCCCACGCCGTGGGGCTCGCTCCGGGGTCGAGGTTCTCCGGGTCGTCGAACCAGAACAGCTCGCTCCGGGGATGGATCCGGGCGACTCCGACGCGGCCCTCGAAGTACGGGCGCACCGTGCCGCCAGGGTTGAAGCTCCGCCGGGCGAGGAGATAGGTGTCGAAGCGCGCCCACTCCTTCTCCCCGTCATAGGGGGGCTTCATGGTCATGGAGCCAAACTGGATCCCGCCTCCGAAGCGCCAGGCCCCGGTGCCCTTCGAGATGTTGAGGTCGAAGTTGACGGGCTTCTCGAGGAAGTCCCCGTATTCGCCCCGGGCGACCCCGGCGCCGAGGGTCGAGCTCAGCACCCACTCCCCGGGCTTCCCCTGCTCCATGGGCTCGTCCTGCGCCGACACCGGTGACGCACCGGGCGGGAGGGAACAGGCGAGCAACACAGCGGCACCAGCAATCGTCAGACGCATTCCGCAGACCTCCTGGGATGTGGCTCTATCGTAGCGGATTGCGGTGGAGAAACCAGCCGTCGAGGACGACCCGGCGGGTGAACCAGGGCGAGGCCAGAAGCGCCGCGCCGGCGAGACGGGCGATCGGCGCGGGCAGGCCCCGACGCTGCGGCGGAAGCCCCAGCTTCGCGTCCAGCTGGCGCACGTAGCCGCGCAGGCGCTTCTCGCTGTACTCTCCTCCGGCTTCCAGGATCGCCCGGGCCGCCAGCCGACCGGACTGCATCGCGGGCAGGATCCCCTCCCCGCTCGTGCTGAAGGCGAGGCCCGCCGCGTCCCCGACGAGCAGCGCACCATCCGCCACGGGCCGGGGGGGCCGCCCCGCCCGCAGCCGGTACGCGTGACCCCGCCACCCCTTCTCCGGCGGCGGCTCGAGGCGCCCCTCCCCCACCAGCCATTCAACGAACGCAGCGACGTGCCGCCCGAGGGCGCGCGGGTTGCGCCGGCCGAGTCCGACGTTGAGGTAGTCCCCCTTGCGGAAGCACCAGCCGTATCCTTCGAGGTCCCGGCAGAAGTCGAGCTCGGGACGCCCGCCGTCGACGCGGCACCGCTCGAGGGCCGCCCCCTGGAGCCGATACTCGATCTCCCGCGCCACGACCACCGGCGAGCTCTCCGCGGAGCCGTTCAGCAGGCGCGCCACCGGGCAGAAGTGCCCGCCGGCCCCGACAAGCACGGGCGCCGCATACGAGTCGTTGAGCTCCCACTGGCCGCCCTCGCGTCGGATCCTTTGGACCCGCTCGCCCTGTCGGACCCTCGCCCCCGAGCGGTGCAGCAGCTCGGCGTCGAGCTCCTCTCGCCGGATCCCGTAGCTGACGGGCCGGGCGTAGTCGACGTCCACTCCCCGGCCCCCGATCCGCCCGACGCGGAAGCGGGAGATCGGCTGAAGCGTGTGCTCCCGGGCGTACTCCTCGAGGCCCATCGGCAGCTCGGCCACGACCTCGGGCGTGATCCAGCCCGCGCACGGCTTGTCGCGCGGGAACGCCGCCGCGTCGATCACGAGCGCGTCGCGCCCCTCCGCCACCAGCGCCCCGGCACAGGCCGAGCCCGCCGGTCCCCCACCGACGATCAGGACGTCGGCGTGTTCCACGAGCTGCCGGCCTCGGCGTCGTAGAGACCCGCGCGCGTCCAGGGGATGCCGTTCGACCCGTGGGGAGCGAAAGTCACCTGGAACAGCTGCAGCGAGCCCATCCGGAACGCGGCCTCGGAGCCGGCGAGGTACAGTCTCCAGATGCGCCGGAACCGCTCGTCGAAGCCGACGCGGCCGTCCGTCACTGCTCGCTCGTAGCGCTCGCGCCAGTGACGGAGCGTCAGCTCGTAGTGCCGACGGAGGTTCTCGACGTCGAGGACGCTCTGGCGCGCGGGCACGAGCACCCCTTCGAGGGCCTCCTCCAGCGCGGGGGCGTAGGCCCCGGGGAAGATGCGCTCCGTGATCCAGGCGTTCAGGGGGCGCGGCCGGTCACGGCCGATGAAGTGCAGCAAGCCCCGGCCGCGCTCGGGATCGAGGCAGCGCCGGATCACGTCGGCCAGCTCGCCGTAGCTCCGTCGGCCCACGTGCTCGAGCATCCCCACCGACACGAACACGTCGCAGCGCCGGTCGAGCCGCCGGTAGTCGTCCTCCAGGAACTCCACGCGATCGGCGAGCCCCTCGCGATCGGCCCGCTCACGTGCGGAGCGGATCTGCTCGCGCGAAAGGTTGCAGGCGAGCACCCGCACGCCGTACCGGCGCGCCATGTGCAGGGCCAGCGCACCCCAGCCGCAGCCGGCCTCGACGACCGTCTCCCCCGGTCGGAGGCCGAGCTTGCGACACACGTGGTCCATCTTGGCGACCTGGGCCTCCTCCAGCGAGACCTCGGGGGACGCGAAATAGGCGCACGTGTAGACCAGCTGCTCGTCGAGCCAGAGGCGGTAGAAGTCGTTGCCGAGGTCGTAGTGGTGGTGCACGTTCGAGCGGGAGCGCCGGAGCGAGTGCCAGCGCCAGCTCCGCAGCCGGGCCCGCGTCGGCACGTGGTCGTGAGACTCCAGGGCCCGGTACGCGTGCTCGAGCGCCGCCACCAGGTCGCCGTCGACCTCGATGCGCCCCTCGGCGAAGGCGTCGCCGAAGTGGAGCTCCGGGCTCCGGATCAGACCCAGGATCGCGCGCCGGTCGCGGAAGCGGAGCGTCGCCACCGCCCCGGCGCCCGGTGGCCCGACGACGACAGATCCCAGGGCGAAGCGAAGGGGCGCGGGGGCCATGCGGCCAGCCAGGCGCCGAAGGAGCCAGCCGTCAAAACCGTCCCCGCCCCGGCCGTGCGCCAGCGAAGGGCTGGCGAAAGGATGGGTCGTGGTTCTCATGAACGTCCTCCTCGTTGTCGGTTTCCCCGAGTCATACTCCGGGAGGACGGCGGCTGGCAAGGACTTTGCGCGACGTCTTCGTGGCAGGCCGCGCGGTCCCGCCACGGGTGATTCGTTGACCTCCGGCCCCTGGGGGATCAAACTCGCGGGGTCTCCCCCCGAGAACCGGGAAGGCATTTCTCCGGCGCCCCCGCGCCGGCAGCGGAGATCCGACATGGGAAGCGAACCCGACGTCTACCGCAGGCTCCAGCAGCATCTCGACAAGATGCCGGTCGCCTTCCCGGCCACGGAGTCCGGCGTGGAGCTGCGCCTGCTGAAGCGGCTCTTCACCCCCGAGGAGGCCGAGGTCGCGCTCCTTCTCAGCGCCATCCCCGAGACGCTCGACCGGATCCACGCCCGCACGAAGAAAGGGCGTATGGCACGGGAGGAGCTCGAGCGCGCCCTTGACCGGATGGTCGCGAAGGGTGCAATCCTCCGGCGCGGGCGCGGAGACCGGAAGCGCTACAGCAAGCTCCAGCTCGCCGTCGGGATGTACGAGTTTCAGGTGGACCGCCTGACAAAGGAGCTGCAGGAGGACGTCGAACAGTACTTCCGCGAGGGGTTCGGCGAGGCCTTCCACGGCCCGAAGACACGACAGATGCGGACCATCCCGATCGGGGCCCGCTTCGTCCCGGAGCGCCAGGTCGGCCGTTACGACGATGCCCGGCAGCTGATCGAGGGCACGAAGGGTCCGATCGCGATCATGAACTGCGTCTGCCGCCAGGGCAAGGAGCTGACCGGCGAGCCGTGCCGGCAGACCGACGCCCGGCGCGTCTGCATGACGTTCAAGGGCGCGGCGCGGCGTCTCGCCGAAGAGGGCACCGCCCAGGTCGTGACCCGCGAGGAGGCGCTGGCCCTGGCCGAGCGGGCCGAGAAAGACGGGATGGTCCTCCAGCCCGAGAACACCCAGGACCCGCTCTTCATCTGCTTCTGCTGCGGGTGCTGCTGCGGAGTGCTCACGACGGCGAAGCAGTTCCCCCGCCCCGCCGAGTACCTGCACTCGAACTACCGCGCCGTCGTCGACCCCGAGCTGTGCTCGGAGTGCGAGACCTGCCGGTCGCGTTGCCCGATGGACGCCCTCGACTCCTCGAACGGCGCAACCCGCGTCGACCACGACCGCTGCATCGGCTGTGGGCTCTGCGTCACGACGTGTCCCTCGGAGGCGCTCAGCCTCGTCGCGAAGGAGAAGGAGACCGTGCCCCCCCGGGACCAGACGGCCCTCTACAAGAAGATCCTCGTCGAGAGGTTCGGCGTTCTCGGTACGGCCTGGATGGCCGGCAAGGCGTTCCTGGGTCGACGGATCTGAGGCCAATGCCGCCGGGCGCCGACGACGACCGGTCGGCCGCGGGAACCGAGGCCGAACGGGGCGCGCCCGCCGGTCGACGACCCGCTAGGACTTCACGGGTGAGGGCACGGGCGCGGTGGACCGGCTGACGCCCTCGCCGAGCCCGTCGCGGCGGAAGGCCCGGAAGGTGAGGAGGACTCCTCCGAGCACGAACTCGTCGCCGTCCTGAAGCGGGACTGCCCCGTCGATCCGCTGGCCACGAAGGAAGGTTCCGTTGCGGCTCTTCGAGTCCTCCAGCGTGGCACCGCCGTCCGAGACGCGAATCAGGGCGTGCTGACGCGACACGCTGGCGTCGTCGACCCAGACCGCCGCCTCGTGCGCCCGTCCCAGGATGTTCGCCCCGGCCCGGAGGAGGATCTCCCGCCCACCCCACAGGATCCGGCAGTCCCAGGGACACTCGTCCTCCCCGCCCGAGAGCTCTCGCTCGACATCGCCGCAGAACGAGTAGCCGAAACGCGCCACCGTGCGGATCCACTGCGACTCGTGGGGGTCGTCGTCCAGGATCTCGCGCAGCTCGTGGATCAGGACCGGCAGGTTGGAATCGGTGACGTGGGTCCCGGGCCAGAGACGCTCGAGGAATTCCGTCTTCGAGATGGCTCGCGGGCGGCTCCTGATGAGGAGCTCGAGCAACTCGAGCGCTTTGGGGGTCAGGTGGACGGGCTGCCCGCCACGCGTCAGCTGGCGGGCGGTGTCATCCAGGACAAAGCCACCAAAGCAGAGCCGCATGCGGCCTCCGGGACCACGCTGACGGCCTCAAGTGTCTCCCTGGAGACGGCCGATTCCAAGAAAAATCTAAGGCAAATCCAAGAACTCGGGCGCAGGCCATCGGGTGTTCGGATGCCACCCGCCGAGCTCGCTGAGGTCCCATTCGGGACCTCAGGTCTGCGGTTTGGCCTCTTCGTTCTTCTCGTTCTTGTTGTTGCCGCTGGCGGGCGGGGTCTTTCCGAAGGCGCGGGCCTTCTTGGCGAACTCGGCCAGCCGGTCGTCGGCCCGCCGGTTGACGCTGCCCTCCGCGAAGTGGCCGTCGTCGCCGCGTACGCCCGCGGGGAGCCCGGTGAGGAGCTCGACAGCCTGATCAACCGTCTCCACCGGCCAGATGTGGAAGAGGCCCTTCTCCGCCGCCTCCACCACGTCCGCACGGAGCATCAGGTGCTTGACGTTCGAGGCCGGGATGAGGACCCCCTCCCCGCCGCTGAGCCCTCGCCCCTGGCAGACGTCGAAGAAGCCCTCGATCTTCTCGTTGACCCCGCCGATGGGCTGCACCTGCCCGTGCTGGTTGACGGAGCCGGTGATGGCCCGCCCCTGCCTCACCGGGGCGTCGGCGAGGGCGGAGAGAAGGGCCACCAGCTCGGCGCACGAGGCGCTGTCGCCGTCGACCCCAGAGTAGGACTGCTCGAAGACGAGGCTCGCCGCGAGCGAGAGCGGCCGCCCCGAGGCGAAGCGCTGCCCGAGGAAGCCGGCCAGGATGAGGACCCCCTTGGAGTGGAGGGGCCCCCCGAGCGCGACCTCCTTCTCGATGTCCACCACGCTCCCGTTGCCGAGGCGCACGCGGGCGGTGATGCGGTTCGGCCGCCCGAAGGCGTATCCCCCCAGCTGGAGGACGGAGAGGCCGTTGACCTGCCCGACCGTCTCGCCCCTGGTGTCGATGAGGACCGTCCCGCGGAGGATGTCCTCCTGGACACGCTCGCGGACCCGGCTCGCTCGGCGGATCCAGGCGTCGATCGCCGTCTGGATGTGGGCGGCGGACACGGTCTCGGCTTCTGCCTCGCCCGCGATGTGGTCGGCCTCGCGCAGCAGGTCGGCCAGGGACTCGGCGTGGACCTGGAGCTTCCCGGAGTCGCCGGCTCGGCGCGAGGCGTGCTCCACCGCGCGCGCCACCGCACCCGGGTCGAGGGGCCGCAGGTCCTCGCGCCGCGCGAACGTCCCGAGGAGTCGCGCGTAGAGCTCCTCGCCCTCCGGGGTGCGGTCGATCTGCTCTTCGAAGTCGGCCGCCACCTTGAAGAGCTCGCAGAACTCCGGGTCGAGCGCGGAGAGCAGGTAGTAGAGCTGTCGCTCGCCCACCAGCACGACCTTCACGTCGAGGGGGATGGGCTCGGGCTCGAGCGAGGCGGTGGTGACGAGGCTGTAGGCCCGGGCGAGGGAGTCGACGCGGACCAGCTGCGAACGGAGGGATCGCTTGAGCTCGTCCCAGGCCATGGGCTGCTGCAGGAGCTTCCGCGCCTCCACGATGAGGTAGCCGCCGTTGGCTCGATGCAGCGCCCCCTCCTGGATGAGGGTGAAGTCAGTGACCAGGTTCCCCAGCTCGGAGATGTGCTCGATCCGGCCCACGAGGTTGGCGTACGTGGGGTGATCCTCGTACACGACCGGGGCTCCCGCCCCGTCCCGCGTCACGAGAACGTTCACCTCGTAGCGCCGGAAGGGCCGTCGCTCCCGGCCCCGTCCGCCGAGAAGCGCCTTCACCGCGTCGGAGCCTTCGGGGGTGGGCAGAAAGTCGCCCGCGTGCTCCACGACGTCGCGCTCCACCTCGGCCAGGTAGCCGAGGACCTCCGGCACGTCCGTCCAGTGCGCCCGGGCGTCGTCCACGACCTGGGTCACGGCCTGGGTGGTGACCCGGCGCTCGAGCTTCCGGAGCTCGTCCCGGTGCTTCCGGGCTGCTTTCGGGAGGGCTCCCGCCGCCGCCTCGATCTCCTTCTGCAGCTCCGCCATCACCGCCCGGAGTCGCGTTTGCTCCTCTTCGGGGAGCCGCTTGAAATCGTCGGGTTCGATCACCTGGCCGTCGCGGAGGGGGGCAAGCCCCACCCCCTGCGCGGCCCGGATGAGGGCGATCCCCTGCTCCTGGGCGCGCTTCTCGACCTCGGCGAAGGCCAGCGCACTCGCCTCGTTGAGGCGGGCCTCGAGCGCCTGGCGCCGGGCCCGGTAGTCCTCGCCCTCGAAGACGGCGGGGATCGCGGCCCGCAGCTCCTCGACCAGCCGCTCCATGTCCTCCCGGAGCCGGGGCGCCCGCTCGGAGGGCAGCCTCAGCGCCCGTGGCCGCCGGCCGTCCTTGAAACTGTGGACGTAGCACCAGTCGGGGGGAGCGGGCTCCTCCGCGGCCCGACGCTCGAGGAAGGCCCGGACGAAGGTGTGCTTGCCCATGCCGGCGGGGCCGAGGGCATAGAGGTTGTAGCCGTAGCGACGGATTCCGATGGCGAAGCGGACGGCCTCCACGACCCGCTGCTGGCCGATGATGCCCGCGACATCCGGCAGGTCCGCGGTGGTCTCGAAGGAGAAGCCGCCCGGGTCACAGCTGCGGCGCAGCTGCTGGGGGGACAGGGGCCGGGTGTCACTCATTCGGGCGCCTCCTCTTCGGTCCCATTCTGGCCCATTCTCCCCGGGCACGGGGCATCAGGCCCCC
This sequence comes from Acidobacteriota bacterium, assembly GCA_022340545.1. Lineage (GTDB taxonomy): Bacteria > Acidobacteriota > Vicinamibacteria > Fen-336 > Fen-336 > JAJDNS01. The sequence goes on from JAJDNV010000321.1 coordinate 16,478, forward strand.
GGGCCGTTTTTCCCGGGCCCGTGGATTTGAGCCCGGGGCGCCAGCCAAGTATGCTTGGGCCTCGTCCTTTTCAGGATCGTAATCCAGAGCAGTACAGGAGGCTGAACGTGTCGCTTGGAAAGCCGCTCGCCACACTGGCGGGCCTCACTCTCGCCGCTGTCGTCCTCACCCTCGTCCCCGTGACTCCGGCCGCCGCGCAGGATGAAAGTCAGGAGCAGGAGGAGGCCCTCGCGTACCACGCCTGGTTCGCGGCAAACCAACAACAGGACAACGCCAAGGCCGTCGAGGCCGCCGCGGCCTACATCGAGAGGTTCCCGAACGGCGAGTACGCCGAGTTCCTCTCGAAGTGGCTCGCCCCGGCCCAGCTGGCTCTGCTGAACGAGGCCATCAAGGCGGGGCAGGTCGACCAGATGCTCAAGGTGGGCAACCAGATCCTGGCCCACGACCCCGAGAACCTGAACGTGGTCTACGCCCTCGCCTTCCAGCTGCGCCGTCGCGAGCTGATGGCCAGGCCCCGCAGCTACGCCCACGCCGCGCAGACCGCCAGTCTCAGCCAGAAGGCGATCTCGCTCGTGGAGTCCGGGAAGACGCTCGCCGGCGTCCAGAACTTCGACAAGAACGCGACCCTCGCCTGGCTGTACCAGAACCTGGCCATCCTCGAAGGCAGGGGTGGCGCCTCGAACAGGGCGGTCGAGCTCTACAACAAGTCGACGAGCCTCGCCCCGCAGGACCCCGCGATCGCGGGGCGCAACCTGCTCGAGCTGCTCTCCTGGCGACAGGCCTCCTATACCGAGGCCGTGAACGCCTACAACGCACTGCCCGAGGAGGCTCGGGTCGCGCCCGAGCCCTCCCCCGAGGTCCTGGAGGCCCGGGCGAAGGTGAACGCGGAGTCCGACGCGCTCATCGACGTCGCCGCGAGCTTCGTGGCCCTCGCCGAGGTGAAGGGCCTTCCGCAGGCGACGCACGACAAGGTCTACGGGGTGCTGGAGGGCGTGTACAAGGCGCGCAACCCCGACGACGCCGAGGGGACCGGCCTTCAGGCCCTGATCGACGCCAAGAAATAGCGGCGTCTGTCCGACCGGCGACGCCCCGTCTGCCGGTCGACATTCGAGGCCCGGTGGCCGTCTGGGACGGCCCCGGGCCGACTTCTCTCGCGTCAGGGACCCGTTCGCACCCAGGCGTCGAACACACGCACCGTCTTCCAGTTGGAGCTCATCTTCTCGATGAACTCCGCGTGGCGGGGGTGCTCCTGGTAGGCGTCGTGGGCGGCCTCGTCACGGAAGTAGATGTGAAGGCTCACGTCGAAGTCCGTGTCGTTGACGTCCCGGGTCTTGTCGGTGGCCCGCGTGCCGGTGGCGAAGAAGACCGTCCCGTCGTGCCCGCTCAGGTACGACTGGCACGCATCGACGAGCTGTTGCCGGGTCTCGGGCGTCGACTCGTTCAGGGTGAAGTAGACGGCGTGGGCGAGGACCTGGCTGGCCGACTCGACGCTCCGCGAGTAGCGAAGTGACACCAGGATGCACAGCGCCGCCATGGCGCTCGCGACTCCGACGAGAACCCGGCTCATTCGGCCCTCCCTTCAGTCACAGGTCTTCCTTCAGGAACTTCTCCCGGGCACGGACCTTGGTCTCCATGAGATCGGCGGTGGTCAGGCCGAGCTTGCCCGCGATCTTGCGGACGAGGTATTCCTCCTGGCCCGCGAGCTCGGCGTCGGCGAAGGCGATTCGCCACAGCGCCTCCACCAGGCGCAGCTTCTGGCTGGTCGTGCAGCCGGCATCCAGGTGGCGGAGGGTTTCGGCAAACGAGGCCCCGCGGGCGATCGTGTCCTCGGCGGCCCGGGCCACCACCGCCGCCTCCTCCGTCTCGAGGTCGAGGGCGCGGCTCAGCGCCCGCTCGAGCGCCCGGTGCTCGTCCTGCCGGCTGGACCGGTCGACCCGCACCACGCTCACCATGAGCACCGCCGCGGCCAGGCGCAGCTGGCGGTCGGTGATCGCGGAGCTGCCCTCGGCCGTGCCCTGCGGCCAGTGGCGCTCCAGGAAGTCGGTAATCTCCTGAACGAGCTCGGCCCGCAGCCTTTCGTCCACGTGCACCCTCCGCCCGGTGAAATCGCCCCAGTGTAGCTCAGGCGAGGAGGCGGTCGATGCCGTCGATTGCCCGGTGCTTCCGCTCGTCCCAACCGCCCCGCACGTCGCACACCCCGGCGCCCAGATCCTGGAGCACGGCCCGGAAGCGCTCGAAGAGCTCCTCCCGCCGTTGCGGCTGCTCGCGCTGGTGGCCGTCCGGTATCCAGTCGACGTCGATGTGGTGCAGGAGGTAGAGGTCACCGAGGCGCGCGCGGGCCTCGCGCTCGATCCACTCCGGGCACTCCCCGTAGTAGTGACGGCTGTAGACCATCGTGCTCAGAAGATCGGTGTCGAGCACGACCAGGGGCGCGCCGCGCAAGGACGCACGGGCGATCACAGCGTCCTCGCCGTTCTTCTGGCCGCGACCGATCGCGTCCACGTCCGCGTAGCCGACCGGGCCGTCGACGCTCTCGACGTACTCACGCGCGTGCTCGGGTGACCAGGGGACGGCGTAGTGCGTGGCGAGCTCCCCGGCGAGCCAGGTCTTCCCGGTGGACTCGGGCCCGATGAGCACGACGCGGAGCGGGGGGCCGGGACGGTCCATCCTCAGCCCACCTCCCCGAGCGGCTCCGCCCCGAGCGACCGGCGCCACTTCACGAAGCCCAGGACTGCGAGGATGAGAAAGGTGCCGAAGAGCGCGGTCGTCGGGTAGAGCCGCTGCGACACATAGATGCCGACGTAGACCACGTCGACCGCGATCCACACCAGCCAGTTCTCGATCCACTTCCGGGTCGTCATGAACTGGGCCACGAGGCTGAACGACACCGTGCCCGCGTCCCAGAAGGGCAGGACCGCGTCCGTGCGGTGCTTCAGGAAGAGCCCGAACGCGAGGGCGAAGGCGACCCCGGACGCGGCGAGAAGCGCCCGCCAGCGGCCGGGAGCGCGGGACACGGAGAGCTGCCCGCCCCCCTCTCCCCCGTGCAGCCACTCATACCAGCCGTAGATCATGAAGGTAATGTAGACGCCCTGAAGCGCCATCTGGCCGTAGAGCCGAGCCTGGAAGAAGACGGAGGCATACAGCGCCGCGCTGATGAGGCCGGCCGGCCAGCACCACACGTTCTGACGGATGACGAAGATGACGTAGACGAAGCCGAAGAAGACGGCGACGGCCTCGGTCAAAAGGTCACGTCCAGGGTCACGTACACGCTGCGGGTGGCGAGCGGGTAGTAGTAGGAGGTGCCCGCGAGGGTGTCCGTCCCCGCGCCCCCGCGCACGAAGTACAGGTAGGAGTACCCGCTGGGCCAGAGCCGCTCGTCGTCGAGCAGGTTCGTGGCCTGGACCCGGATCTTCGGCTCCCCATGTCTCACCCAGCGCGCGAGAGAGAACGTCAGCTGGCCGTCGAGGTTGAACCAGGACGGCGTGCGGAAGTCCGGGTTGCCGGTGTTGTCGAGCTGGGACTCGCCGACCCAGCGAGCGGCGACGCCGACACCGATCGCCGGCGACGGCGTCCAGTCGACGGTCGCGTTCAGGAGCACATCCGGGGTGAGGAGCGGGGGCACGTCGCGATGAACGACGGACACGCTGTCAATCCACGCCCCGGCCTCGTCGTAAATGTCGTAGTACTGGGTCCACTCGTCGATCCGGTTCCGGCTGAGGTTGGCCGTCCCCGCGAGTCGCCAGGCCTGGCTCGGCCGCCAGTCGAGCTCGAGCTCGATCCCTCGCCGTGAGCTGCGGGGGACGTTGCGGCGGATGGGCAGGCCGATCTCCGACAGCTCCCCGCTCAACGCGATCTCGTCGCGGAAGTCCATGGAGTAGAGGTTGGCGCCGAGCCGCATCCCGCGGCGTTGCACCTCGACCCCGGCCTCGATGTCGAGGACCTTCTCCGGAGAGACCGCCCGAAGGTCGTAGGGGACGCTCGCGTTGTCCTCCCCGTCGAGCATGTCGCTGCGTGCCGGCTCTCGAGACATCCGGCCCACGAAGGCGTAGAGGCCGACGGAGGGCGAGGGGTCGACGCGGATCCCGGCCTTCGGGTTGAAGAAGGTCCAGTCCACGGAGCCGAGGTCCTGGTCGCCCCGGTACTCGAAGCGCGCGTGGCGCACCTGGACGTCCCCCCAGAGCTGGACCTGTCCGACGTCCCAGGTGGCCTTCAGGAACGTGTTGGCCTCGTTCTTGCGCCCGGTGTTGAGGTACTGGCGCGCGCCGCCCACGATGTCCATCCAGTGATCCCGGGTGAAATCGTTGACGTGCGCCCCCCAGTTGAGCGCGAGGCGGCCGGAGTGGTGGGTGGCCCCGAGGATGAGACCCACGAAGTGGCCGTCGAGGGCGTATTGCAGCACGTCGTCGCTCGCCCAGTCCTGGATGCGGAACCAGCCCTGGGCGCCGTTGTAGTAGCCCTGGGCCATCACGGTCGTCGATCCGCCCACGACGCGCGTGTATTGCAGCTGGACGAAATCCTGGCCGAAGTCGTCTTTCTCCGTGGGCGGCAGCGGATTGAAGCGGAGGTCCTCCTCCAGGGTCGCCTCTTCGGTGGCCAGGTAGGAGAGCTGGGTCTTCTCACGGCCGACGAACCCGAACAGCTTGAGAAGCGACCGCTCGCCCTGCCGCGTGGCCCCGAAGTAGAGGGTGCGCTGGTCGACGCCGGAGCGATCGCGGAAGCCGTCCGTCGTCTGTGTCGAGAAGCGGCCGTAGAGGGCGACGCCACCGCCGATCGGACCGGAGTCGACGGCGACGCTTCCCCGCCCCGTGCCCCACGTCCCGGCGCCGAGCTGCCCACGCAGGCCCGGCTCGTCGGCCGGTGCCACGCTGGCGAAGTTCACGGAGCCGCCGTAGGAGGCGGACCCGTAGCTGGACGTCCCGATCCCCCGCTGGACCTGGATCGAGTCCACCGCGCTCGCGAAGTCCCCGAAGTTGGCGAAGTAGAGGGCCTGGTCCTCCGGGTCCTGGAGAGGGACGCCGTCGAGGGTGACGTTCAGTCGGGTCTGCCCGATGCCCCGGAGGTTGAAGTAGGAGTAGCCGGCGGCGAGCCCGTTGTCGGAGTTGAAGTTCGCCGACGGCGAGGGGCCCAGGAGGACGGGCATCTCCTGCCCCCGATTCACGGCCTCGATCTGCTCGCGGCCGATGTTCGTCTTGGTGACCGGGGTGCGCTCCTCCGCGCGCACCGCCTGGACCACCACGTCCTCGGTCAGGCGCAGGGGCCGGGTCAGGGCGACGTCGATCGGGCCGATGCCCGCGGCCACCCGCACCTCGCGCCGAACCGTCACGAAGCCGTCGAGCGACACCGCGAGGTCGTGGGCCCCGGGGGGCAACGCGACCGACCAGCGGCCGGCGTCGTCGGTCCGGATCTCGTGCCCTCCCAGGACGACCGTGGCCCCGGCGAGGGGATGGCCGTCGACGTCGTGCACCGCCCCGGACACGGCCACGACAGCCTCGCCGGGAGCGGCTTCGGCGGCGTCGACGGTCGGGGCCAGGAGGCCCACGGCGGCGACGCACGCCAGGAACTTGAGGCCCCCCCGCAGAGGGCCGGTCTTCCTTCTTGGTCTCATGGACGCGCCTCCTCTACCGCACGCATTGCGCGGTGATCGAGGCGGTTCCTTCGGAGTGCCGTGTGTCGAGCTGTGCTCGAGATCCTTGTCTCGCCTTTCCTACGCCGGTCCGAACCGGTTCAGGTTCCGAGGGTCTGATCTCAGGCCGTTGAGGCCACCCCTAGGCTTCCGCCAGACTCAAGTGTCGCTCCCAGCCGGGCCGCCGTCAACGGGCGCCCGTCTCACGGGCGCCCGTCTCCCGCTCGGGCGGATCGGAACCTCCGCCGCTCCGCACGCTGCGGTGGATCTCGGCGAGGAGCTCCCCGGGACGGTAGGGCTTCTGGATGAAGCCGGCGGGGGCCTGGTTCTCGAAGCGCCGCATCGCCTCCGCGTGGTCGTACCCCGAGGAGAGGATGACGG
>JAJDNV010000344.1 GCA_022340545.1 Acidobacteriota bacterium
TCGAGCACGTCGCGGCGCGGGGCGTACAGCCCCTCGATGCCGCCCCGGGGCTTGATCGGGATCCGGATGGCCTCGTCGGCGTAGTGGAACGACGTCGCGCGCACGGCGGGAGTCCCCGCCGCCTCGATGGCGTCGAGGAGCCCCCACCGCTGGAGCTGCAGCACCGCCCCCCGCATGAGGGCGTGGGTCGAGAGCGTGTCGGCGCCGTAGCGGCTGCGGTCGATCACCAGCACCCGCAGGCCCTCGCGGGCGAGGAGCAGGGCGGTGCCCGCACCCGCGCAGCGGGCGCCGACGACGACGGCGTCGTAGCGGGAATGCCGGGGGGTGTCCGTGCTCATGACCACGCTCCTTGCCCTCATGCGACGGCGCGGGGCCGGCGCTCGGCGATGTGGGCGGCCAGGTCGCGGGCGTCGTCGCCCACGCCGTCGATGAAGGTCGACTTGCGGCGGCGCAGGAAGTTGTAACCGATGACGTACAGGCCCGGAGACGGGGTGACGCCCCCGTCGTGCCGGATCTCTCCCCTCGCGTCGAGGACGGGCACCTGGAGCCACGGGTATCGGCGCCGGTAGCCGGTCGCCCAGAGGACGGTGCGGATGCCCTCGGTCCGCAGGTCGATCTCGGCGGGGGAGGGCGCGGGCCAGAGGAACGGGACGAACGGCTCGGGCGGGCCCACCGTCCCGGCGAGGCCGGCCTCGGCCACGTAGGCATCGATGCGTTGCTGGAGCCGGGCAAGCCGGGCGTCCGCGGCTGCGGTGTGGGCCACGAGGTCGTCAGCGAAGGACACGCGGCTGCCGTCCACGCCGGTCGCCCGGCCCGTGAGGCGAACGCCCCGGCCCTGGAGCAGCGGCAGGTCGAGGGTGGCGTGATCGGGCCGGCCCACGAGCTGCAGCGACGGCTGGCGTCGGGAGACCTCGATGTCGTAGACGTCGTTCGCTGACTCGTCGAAGACCCCCATTGCGTCCAGCCACCACAGGATGTCCCGGCCGCGGTAGCGGCGCGGCATGCGGGTGTGGCGTCCCACTGTCAGGGTGACGGGTCGTCCGGACGCGTGGATCTCGTCCGTCAGCTGGACGCCGGACGCCGACGCGCCGACCACCAGCACCCCGCCCTCGGGGAGCTGGTCGGGGTTGCGATAGCGGCTGGGGACCATCTGCAGAATGTCCGAGGGGAGGCGGGAGCCCATCTCGGGCACGTGGGGGACGTCGCAGTACCCGGTGGCGATGACGACGTTGCGGGACTTCCAGGTCCCGCGATCGGTGGTGACCCGGTATCCCCCCGGCGCACGCTCGACGCTCTGAACCGTGGTGCCCGTCTCGACCGGCACGTCGAGCGACCGGGCGTAGCTCTCGAGGTAGCCGACGACCTCGCCCATCGTCATGTAGCCGTCGGGGTCGGGCCCCGAGTACCGCCGGCCAGGCAGCCGGCTCTGCCAGCTCGGGGTGAGGAGCCTCAGTGAATCCCACCGCTCGGAGCGCCAGCGCTCGGCCACCCGGCCCCGCTCGAGGACCACGTGGTCGATGCGGAGATCGGAGAGGCAGCGGCTCATGGCCAGGCCGGCCTGCCCGCCACCGATGACGATCGTGTCCGTGCTGCTTGCCTTCATCGTGGGTGCCTCACTCCGCTCCTTGCCGCCCGCGGTGACCGGCCGGCCCGACGCCCCGGGCGCGGCCGGCCGGCCGGCGGCCGCCTCAGGCCGCCTCCACGTTGATCTCCACGGGGGTGCCCTTGGTGATCACGTCGTACACCGCGGACCGGTTCCGCGACTGCTCGACGATCTGCTGGAGCTTCTCGGCGGGGGCATCGCCCTTGATCTTGAAGTTGACCCGGATCGTCTCGTAGCCGTTCCGGACCTCCTCGGAGAGCCCGAGGATGCCGAGCATGTTCATGTCGCCCTCGACGGTGGACTCCACCTCGGTCAACTTCACCCCGCGGGCCGCCGCCACGTTGGCGATCCCGGCGGTGAGGCATCCGGCGAGGCCGTGGAGCAGGAACTCGACCGGGGTCGCGCCCTTGCCGGTTCCCGTGAGCACCTTCGGATGGTCGGCGTCGAAGCCGTACTGGGCATCGTGGGTGTGGGTGCCGCCAGCCCCCGTGAAGGCCTCCACCTTGCTGCGGCTGTGCGTTCCGTTCATCCAGCGGCTGGAGGCCCGAAACCGGAACTTGGCGAGCTCGGGCTGGTCCTTGACGGCGTTGATCGTCGCGAAGAGGGTCGGGGTGTCCACGCCGTTCATCGGAACCTTCTCGCGCTTGGCCACGGTCTGCTGAGTCATTGTCATCCTCCTGATTTCCCTTTGTTTCTTGCCTTCTCACCCTCTCTCACGCGAACCGCGGGGAAACCCGCCACCCGATCGCCTCTTTTCGGGCCGTTGACGCTCCCACCGGAGGGGCGTACCTTCGGGCTTTCGGTCCGGGCTCGCCCCGCGGGAGGGTGCGGCCCGGCGAGGAGTCAGGAGCTCATGCCCGTCAAGATCCCGGACTCGTTGCCCGCCATGGGCATCCTCGAGAGCGAGAACATCTTCGTCATGGGCGAGAACCGCGCCCTCCACCAGGACATCCGGCCGCTGCGGCTGGCGATCCTGAACCTCATGCCCACCAAGATCGTGACGGAGACCCAGCTCCTGCGTCTCCTCGGGAACTCGCCGCTGCAGGTGGAGATCGAGCTCCTCCACATGGAGTCCCACGAGTCGAGGAACACGCCCGCCGAGCACCTCCTCGAGCACTACTCGTCCTTCTCGGAGGTCAGGGAAAGCAGCTTCGACGGCCTCATCATCACCGGGGCGCCGGTGGAGCAGCTGCCCTTCGAGGACGTGGACTACTGGGGGGAGCTGGTGGACGTGATGGACTGGGCCCGGACCCACGTCTACTCGACCTTCTTCGTCTGCTGGGGGGCGCAGGCCGGACTCTTCCACTACTACGGCATCCCCAAGTACCCTCTGCCGCAGAAGATGTTCGGGGTGTTCCCCCACCGGGTCAACGTCCGGTTCGAGCGTCTCGCCCGGGGCTTCGACGATGTCTTCTACGCCCCCCACTCCCGCCACACCGAGGTGCGGCGGGAGGACATCCTGGCGGTGGAGGACCTGGTGCTGATCTCGGAGTCCGACGAGGCCGGAGTCTACATCGCGGTCTCGGCCGATCGGCGCCACATCTTCGTCACCGGCCACTCCGAGTACGACCCCCTGACCCTCAGGAGCGAGTACGTCCGGGACGTGAGCAGGGGACTGCCGATCGAGGTCCCGAAGAACTACTTCCCCGACGACGACCCCGAGAAGGAGCCCGTCGTGCGGTGGCGCGGGCACGCCAGCCTGCTCTACGCGAACTGGCTCAACTACTACGTCTACCAGCAGACGCCATTCGATCTCGGTCAGATCCCGCCTGCGGGGTTCGGTTCGGCCGACTGAGGGGGCCAAACTCGTCGTCGGCACGTGAAACCAGTCCCTACGAACCAGGTCGCCCGCGGTCTCGGCGAGGTAGGATCGCGCGGCACGAGGAGGGAACATGCGCCGTCGCGACTTCTCCAAGAAGACCCTGCTGGCCGGCATGGCTGCCGGCGCCGCATCCAGCCTGACCGGAAGCGCCAAGGCCGACGACAACCTCTACGAGGAGCCCCCGAAGAAGCTTCCCGTTCGCCGGTTCGACGTGGTGGTGGCCGGCGGGGGGACGGCCGGCGTCTTCGCCGCCCTGGCCGCGGCCCGGCAGGGGGCCCGGACCATCCTCGTCGAGTCCAAGGGCTACTGCGGCGGGACCGCCACCGAGGGCGGCACCGCAATCCACAGCTTCTACAACCTCTACACCGCCTTTCCCGGGGTGGAGAAGCGCAAGGTGGTCCGAGGCATTCCCGACGAGTTCATCACCCGCCTCACCGCCATGGGAGGGTGCTCGGGCTATCCGGAGATGCAGACCGGGCGCGACTACGACTCCATCTGCACCGCCGTGGACGTGGAGCTCTACAAGCTCCTGGCCTTGGAGATGCTGGAGGAGGCGGGCGTCCACGTGGCGGTGAACACGATGCTGACGGATGCCATCCGCAAGGGCGACCGCCTCGAGGGCGTGATCACGGAGAGCCACGCGGGACGCGAGGCGGTGATGGCCACGAGCTTCATCGACACCACCGGCTACGGTGATCTGTGCGCCCGGGCCGGCGTCGACTGC
>JAJDNV010000361.1 GCA_022340545.1 Acidobacteriota bacterium
CACCGCTACCCCTTCGCCTCCGAAGCGCTCACCACCGGCGTTCGGGAGGCCACGATCACCGGCGAGCCCTACCCGGTGAAGGGGTGGCTGGTCTACGCCACCAACCTCATCAAGACCCTGCCCGGCCAGGACGAGACCATCAAGGCCATCCAGAACCTCGACCTGCTGGTGGTGGTGGACGTGATCGGCAGCGAGATCGCCGGCTGGGCCGACGTGGTGCTCCCCGAGTCGACCTACCTCGAGCGCTACGACGACCTCAACGTCCAGACCTTCCGCGACCCCTTCGTGGCCCTGCGCCAGCCCGTCGTCGAGTCCCCCCACGACCAGAAGCCGAACTGGTGGATCGCCCGCGAGCTGGGCCTTAAGCTGGGCCTCGAGAGGTACTACCCGTGGAAGGACATCGAGGAGTACCTCTCCCACCGTCTCGAGGCGGCCGGGATGAGCCTGGCCACGCTCAAGGAGAAGGGCCTCGTCAGGGCGCCGAAGCCCCCCCTCTACTATGAAGACGGCGTTGTGCCCGAGTTCTTCACACCTTCGGGCAAGATCGAGTTCTACTCGGTCCAGCTGAAGGATGCCGGCTTCGATCCGGTGCCGAGGCACACGCCACCGGAGCCGGGACCCCCGGGCTCGTTCCGCCTGCTCTATGGGCGCGCCCCCGTCCACTCCTTCAGCCGGACCCAGACCAACCCCGTTCTCTCCCAGGCCATGGACGAGAACGAGATCTGGGTGAACACGGATGTGGCGACGCGCTTCGGGCTGAAGGGCGGGGACCGCGTCCGGCTGAAGAACCAGGACGGAGTGGTCAGCGACCCGATCAAGGTGCGCCCGACCCAGGCCATCCGCCCCGACTGCGTCTACATGGTCCACGGCTTCGGCCACAGCTCGAAGATGCTGAAGAAGGCCTACCGGAAGGGGGCCAGCGATTCGCAGCTCATCACCCGCTATGCCACCGACCCGCTCATGGGGGGCACCGGCATGAACATCAACTTCGTCACCCTCGAGCAGGAGGCCTGAGCCCATGGCGCGCCTGGGAATGGTCATCGACACCGTCCGCTGCGTGGGCTGCATGGACTGCGTGGTGGCCTGCAAGACCGAGAACCAGACCCCGGAGGGGATGAACCGGGACTGGATCACCTACGCCACGCGGGGCCGGTACCCGGACCTCTCGCTCACGATCCAGAGCGAGCGGTGCAACCACTGCGACAACCCGCCCTGCGTCCACTGCTGCCCGACCGGGGCCAGCCACGTGCACGACTGGGGAGGCATGGTCCAGATCACGAGGGAGGAATGCATCGGCTGCAAGGCCTGCCTCGCCTCCTGCCCGTACGATGCCCGCTACATCCATCCCGACGGCTATGCCGACAAGTGCACCTTCTGCCTCCACCGCGTCGAGAAGGGCGAGGACCCGGCGTGCGTCGCCGTCTGTCCGACTCACTGCATGCACTTCGGCGACCTCGACGACCCCCACTCGGAGGTCCGCAAGCTGCTGGACTCCCGCAGACACCACACCGTGATGCCCGAGGCGGGCACCCGCCCGCAGATCTTCTTCCTGGAGTAGACCCATGAGCGAGCTCATCTCCACCGCGCAGTCCCCCTGGGTCGACCCCCACCTCCACGTCTGGGGCTGGGAGATCCCCGTCTACCTCTTCCTCGGAGGCTGGACGGCCGGGATCATGGTGCTCTGCGGCTGGGCCCTGTGGAAGGGACAGCGCGACGAGCGTCCCCACGCCACGTTCTCCCTGGCCTCGAGCGGGCTGTTCATACTCGCCTTCGCCGCCATCTCCCTGGGCATGCTCGCCCTCTTCCTGGACCTCGAGCATAAGCTCTTCGTGTGGCGGCTGTATGTCACGTTCGAGCCGGCATCTCCCATGTCCTGGGGCGCCTGGATCCTGATCCTCGTCTATCCCGTGCTGCTGATGGGGATCCTCCTGGACCCGCCCCTGACCCTGACGAACCGGGTGCCACAGCTCGTCCCCCTCTTGAAGAAGCTCGCCGACAATCTGACGCTGCGGCGGATCACCGGCCTGCTGGCCATCGGCACCGGCGTGGCCCTCGGCATCTACACCGGCATCCTGCTCTCGGCCCTGGGCGCCCGTCCCCTGTGGTCCAGCGCGATCCTCGGCCCGCTCTTTCTCTTCTCGGGTCTCTCCGCGGCGGCCGCCTTCGCCCACTGGGCTTCTCCGGATCAGCCCGAGCGCGAGTACCTGGCCAAGATCGACAACCAGTTCCTGGCCAGCGAGCTGGCGATCGTCCTGCTGTTCCTCATCGGCCTCACGACCTCGACGGAGGCCCACCTGCAGGCGGCCCAGCTCTTCCTCGGTGGTGCCTACACCGCCGTCTTCTGGGTGGGCGTCGTCGGGCTGGGCATAGTGCTGCCGCTGATCATCCAGTCCCTCGCGGTCACTCACCGCGTCCCCCACACGCCGCTGGCCCCCGTCCTCGTGATTCTCGGGGGCCTGGCCCTGCGCTTCGTCATCGTCTCCGCCGGCCAGATCAGCCACTGGTCGCGCCTGTAGAGGGAGTAACTCTTTGGCTTCACTCACACCCACCGAACCGGCTGTGACAACGGAGGAGCACGCCTTCGAGCCGCGGCCCTATGCCAACCCCTATCTCGCGGGCATCGGCCTGGGCCTCGTGCTCCTCTCCGCCTTCGTCTTCATGGGGCGGGGCCTCGGGGCCTCGGGGGCCTTCAACTCCACGATCGCCTGGCTCCTGTCCCTGGTCGCCCCGGGCTACGCCGCCTCCAACGAGTTCCTCGCCCGGTACCTCGACGTGCCCGGCCATCCCCTCAAGGCCTGGCTGGTCTTCGAGGTCCTGGGGGTCTTCGCCGGGGCGGTCCTGTCCGGGGTCCTGGCGAAGCGGATGTCTCGGACCGTCGAGAAGGGCCCGCGGGCGTCCGTGACCCTGCGTCTGGGCTTCGCCTTCCTGGGCGGGTTCCTCATGGCCTTCGGGGCGGCGCTCGGCCGGGGCTGCACCAGCGGGCAGGCCCTCACCGGCGGGGCCATCCTCAACGCGGGGAGCTGGATCTTCATGATGTGCTTCTTCGGCGGGGCCTACGGCGCCGCCTGGTTCGTGCGGAGGCAGTGGCGATGAACGCACCACTCTACAAGTTTGGCGCCTTCGGCGACGAGACGAGCCTCGTCGTGGCTTTCGTGATCGGGATCGGCTTCGGCTGGTTCCTGGAGCGGGCCGGTTTCGGCAATGCCCGCAAGCTGATGGCCCAGTTCTACCTGACCGACATGGCGGTCTTCAAGGTGATGTTCACCGCGGTGGTGACGGCGATGCTCGGGGTCACCTACCTCGCGTGGGCCGGCTGGCTGGACCTGTCTCTTGTCTACTACGTCCCCACCTTCTGGGTCACCGCGATCGTGGGCGGTCTGCTGATGGGCGTGGGCTTCGTCATCGGCGGCTACTGCCCCGGCACCTCAGTGGTCTCGATGGCCACGGGACGCCTCGACGGTCTCGTGTACGTGGGGGGCTTCACCGCCGGCACCCTCGGGTTCGCCCTCGGATACCCGGCCTTCAGGGACCTTCTCGCGATGGGCGACCTCGGGGTCCTGACCCTGCCCGAGGTGACCGGGGTGTCGTGGGGGATCGTCGCCTTCGCAGTGGTCTTGATGGCGGTGGGCGGATTCGCCGGCGCGACCTGGGTCGAGCGGTGGATGACCGCCAAGGCCGACCCGGCCGCGCGCGCAGACTAGAGGAGGACGCAGACATGTACGGCTGGCTCTGCAAGCTGGGCCTCAACCGGACCCTTGGCCTCCTGGCCATCCTCCTGGGGGCGGGGGCCCTCTTCGCCCAGGTCGAACCCGACCGCACCGTCACCGTCCACGAAGCAGCCCTCCTGACCGCGCATGCCCGAGGTGAGGATCACGTGGCCCCACGGGAGCTCGCGGGCTGGATCGTCGAGGGTCGGGCCGACTACCGGCTCATCGACCTCCGCGACGAGACGGCCTTCGGTGAGTACCACGTCCCCACCGCCGAGAACGTCCCGTTGACGTCGCTTCCCGAGTACGGCCTCCTGCGCAACGAGAAGATCGTCCTCTACGCCGACGGCGATCTCCCGGCCGCCCAGGCCTGGCTGCTGCTCCGGGGCCGGGGCTACCGGGGCGTCTACACCCTCCGGGGCGGTCTCGACGCGTGGAAGGACCAGGTGCTCTTCCCGGAGATGCCCGAAAGCCCGAGCCCCGAGGAGCAGGCCCGTTTCGAGAAGGCCGCCCACGTGGCGAAGTTGTTTGGCGGTCAGCCGCGGGCCGC
>JAJDNV010000371.1 GCA_022340545.1 Acidobacteriota bacterium
AACCTGCTCATCGGCCGCGAGCTCCCGGGTCAGCCGTCGTCCGACGGCCACGCCTTTCGTGGGGGGAGCCTCACCACGTTTCAGGGGGTCTACGACGACGCGGGCCGCCGTCTGGGGACGGTCTACCTGCAGTCCGATCTCTCGGCGCTGACTGACCGCCAGGAGCGCTACTTCGTGATCCTGGCTCTCGTCACCCTCGGGTCTCTCGTCGTGGCGCTTCTCCTCGCCTCCCAGCTCCAGAAGGTCGTGTCCCGGCCCATCCTCCACCTCGCGGAGATGGAGACGCGCGTCTCGCACGAGAAGGACTACTCGCTGCGGGCGGTCAAGGAATCGAACGATGAGCTGGGGCTCCTCATCGACGGCTTCAACGACATGCTGGTCCAGATCCAGTCGCGGGACGCCGAGCTCACCGTGGCCAAGGAGGTGGCGGAGCAGGCCAACACGACGAAGAGCACCTTCCTGGCCAACATGAGCCACGAGCTGCGCACGCCCCTGAACGCGATCATCGGCTACAGCGAGATGCTCGAGGAGGACGTAGAGGAGCGAGGGCTCGACGACCTCGCCCCCGACCTCGGCAAGATCCGCGCCGCCGGGAAGCATCTGCTCGCCCTGATCAACGACGTGCTCGACCTGTCCAAGATCGAGGCGGGGAAGATGGAGCTCTTCCTCGAGGACTTCGAGCTGAGCGCCCTCGTGAAGGACGTGGAGTCGACGATCCGACCCCTGGTGGAGCAGAACCAGAACACCTTCGACGTCCGCTGCCCCGACGACGTGGGCACCATGCATGCCGACCTGACCCGGGTGCGCCAGATCCTGTTCAACCTGCTCTCCAACGCCTCAAAGTTCACCAAGAACGGCCAGATCGTCCTCGAGGTGCTCCCTCTCCGGGTGAAGGGACGGGAGTGGCTGGAGTTCGAGGTGTCCGACACCGGCATCGGCCTGAGCGAGGAGCAGAAGGAGCGCCTCTTCCAGTCCTTCTCCCAGGCCGATCCGTCCACCTCCCGCAAGTACGGCGGAACCGGCCTCGGCCTCGTGATCAGCCGGCGCTTCGCCCAGATGATGCACGGTGACATCACTGTCCGGAGCGATCTGGGCAAGGGATCGGTCTTCACCGTGCGCCTTCCCCGGGTGGCGGGGGCCTCGCCGGCGCTCGCGGAGACCGCCGAGATTCCCCTCCCACCGGTTCCGGTGTCCGTGACCCCGACGGTGCTGGTGGTCGACGACGACCGGGCGACGCGCGATCTCATCTCCCGCGGGCTCCAGAAGGAGGGCTTCAAGGTCATCACCGCCGACTCTGGCGAGGAGGCCCTGCGGCTGGCCCGGGCTCAAAGGCCGGACGTGATCAGCCTCGATGTGCTGATGCCGGGCATGGACGGCTGGACCGTGCTCACGTCACTCAAGGCCGATCCGATCACCGCCTCCATACCGGTGGTGATGGTCTCGATGCTCGACGACAGCGAGATCGGGTTCGCGCTCGGGGCGGCCGACTACCTGACCAAGCCCGTGGACCGGGAGCGTCTCGTGACCGCGCTGCGCCGCTTCCGAACGAAGGAGGTAGGGGCTCCGGGCGCTCGACCGGTCCTCGTCGTCGAGGACGACCCCGCGGCGCGGGAGGTCATCCGCCGCACGCTCGAGCGGGACGGCTGGCTGGTCTGGGAGGCGGAGAACGGCCGGGCCGCGTTGAAGCTCCTGATCCGGCAGATGCCCGACCTCGTCGTCCTCGACCTCATGATGCCGGAGATGGACGGCTTCGAGTTCGTCTCCTACCTTCGCCAGTCCGAGCGGGGACGGCGGATCCCGGTGGTGGTGGTCACGGCCAAGGCCATCACCGCCGCGGATCGCGAGCGGCTGAACGGGCAGGTCCGCCGCATCTTCCAGAAGGGGTCCTTCACGCGCGCGGAGCTCATCGCCGAGCTGCGGCGGGTGCTCGTGACCGGCCGTCCCTCAGGTTCCCCTCCGGCAAGCCAGGGCTGAGGAGCGGGAGAGCCCGGGGGGGGCACCCCTCACCGCGGAGAGACGAGCAGGGTCTCGATCTTGACGAGCAGCTGAGCGAAGTCGACGGGCTTTGTGTCGTAGTCGTCGCAGCCCGCCTCGAGGGCCTTCTCCCGGTCGCCGGCCATCGCGTGGGCGGTGAGGGCGATGATCGGAATCCTGCTCGTGGCCGACGAGGCCTTGAGACGACGCGCCGCCTCCCAGCCGTCGATCACCGGGAGGCTCATGTCGAGCAGGATGAGGTCGGGGATCTCGCTCTCGGCCATGAGGATGCCCTGCATCCCGTCGGCGGCCATCAGGACCTCGTGGCCCTTGCGCTGCAGTCGCCGCGACAGCATGTCGCGGTTCATATCGTTGTCCTCGACGAGAAGTATCTTCGACATGCCGATCTCACCCTGCGCCGGGCTCTGGACGAGGAGCCGAGTCGCCCACGGTTACCACAACTCCGCCGCTGCCACAAACGGCGGGGGGACCCCGGCCCGTGATCCCGCTCACGCCTCACCTCGTTTGACCTCGCGGGGCGGCCCGGGACTGGGCCGTCCGCGCTACTCTGGAGAGGGGAGACATGAGGCGTGAGGCGCCTCGTCTCGGCGGGGCGGGGAGGTGGCCATGATCGGGCGGATCGAGGCGGCGCTGTTGGCCGGGCTGGCCCTCGGCCTCGCCCCGAGTGCGGGCGCGGCCACGCCCGAGACGCTCGAGGGGTATGCCGAGTGGTACCTGGACGGGTGTCTCGTCGTGGACGGACAGCGCGTCTGCCCGGCCTCCGGCCTGGACTTCCATGGCGAGGGCGTGGCCCGGACCTTCGCGACGGTCCCGCTCGGATACGAGGTCAAGGTGAAGCAGGGGACGCGCCTCGAAGACGGGACCGTCCTCGCGCAGCGTGTGGAGGCCCGCCCCAACGACCAGGCGATGTTTGAGGCCGAGGTGCGGGCGGCCACCGACCAGATGGAGGCGCGCATCCGTCGAGACGGGGAGCTCTCCGAGGGCGAGGGGCTTCGAGCCCGGAGGGTGGGCAAGCTGCTCGAGACGGGGCCTCGGGTCGAGCGTGTCCGGCGGATCGTCGACAACCTCGTGCCCCCCTATCTTCCCCCCGAGGATGTCCGCGTCTACGTCATCGAGAACGACGAGTGGAACGCCTTCGCCATGGGCAACTACTCGATCTACGTCTTCTCCGGGCTCCTCGATGAGCTGGACGACGACGAGGTGGCCATCGTCCTCGGACACGAGCTGGTCCACGCCACGCACGAGCACTCGCGCCGGCAGGCCAAGAAGGGGATGTGGGTCCAGCTCGCCGCCCTCGGGGCCCTCGGCGCCACCTCCACCCTCGACGGCAGGACCTCCCGGGCCATTGCCGAGACCGCGGCCAAGCTGGCGGCCTCGGCCTGGAGCAACGGCTACGGGCGGGACATGGAGGACCAGGCCGACCGCGTCGGGCTCCGCTACGCCTGGGAGGCCGGCTACGACATCACGAAGGGACCGGCGCTGTGGAACCGCTTCGCGAAGAAGTACGGCGAGGGGAACGCGGCGCTCAACTTCTTCTTCAGCGACCACTCGCAGGCGGCGGTCCGGGCGGCCAACCTGGAGCGTGAGATGGCCCTCAACTACCCGGACGGCCCCCGGCCCGACGGACCCGCCCATCGTGCGGAGACCCCCTCCCCGAGGGTCCCTTCGGTCGCCGGCGCTCCGATCGAGGCGGGCTCCGAAGGGGGGGAGGTGCGGCCCGGCATGAGGCTGGAGGAGGTGCGCCGGCTTCTCGGCGAGCCCGACAGCGCGCTCGTCTTCGGCGAGCGGTTGCGGTGGGCCTACCCGGACCGCACGGTCGTCTTCGAGGACGGCGTCGTCACCGAGGTACGGGAGTAGCGGGTACGGCCTGGGGGCCGTCCTCCAGGCCCCAATTATTCATTGGCCCCCCACCCTATCCCTCCCCACGTAGGGGGAGGGAAATGCTTGAGATAGGCCACGCACACCCGCGTGTCCCCAGGGGAAGGGACACGCGGGTGGCTCCAGGCCTGGGGGCCGGACCCTATTTCTTCGCCACCCCCAGCTCCCCCAGTCGAGCCGCGAGGTCCTGGCCCGCGGTCTGGACGTTGACCTTCCGGTCGACGAAGAGGAGCTTCCCGTCGGTGCCGATGTAGAAGGTCCAGCGATTGGCGGTGCCGCGCTCAGGGTTCAACACCCCGTAGGCCGCGGACACCGTCTTCTCGGGGTCGCTCAGGATGGGGTAGTTGGCGTCGAGCGATTCGGCGAAACGTCGGTTCGTGTCCGCGTCGTCCACGCTCGCCGCGAAGTAGGCCACGTCGAACTTCCGGATCATGTCGCTGTTCTCACGCAGCGACTTGCACTCGAGCGTTCAGCCGCCGGTGAACGCCTTCGGGAACCACGCCAGCACGACGACCTGGCCCTTGTAGTCGGAGAGCGTGTGCGTCTTGCCGTCCGAGCCCGGCATCGTGAAGTCCGGTGCGGTATCGCCCGGGTTCAGCTCCCCAGCCGACGCCGCCGCGTGAGCCATGACGAGCCCGACGGAGACGACGAGCAGCAGCGCTTTCAGCATGGTGCTCCTTCCTCAGTCTCAGGGGTCTGGAAGGCGGGATTATCCCCGCCGTCCGGGTGGGGCGTCAACCGCCGTAGAATGCCGGGGCGTTGAAACGTCTCGTCTGTCTCCTCGCCCGGGTCGGCCTCGCCGGCACGATCGCCCTGCTCCTGTTGGCGGTCTTGCGCTGGGCGCCTGTCCACGCGCAGGCCCGCTTCGTCCCGTCGGCCCTTTCCCTCGCCGGGCCGGCGGTGCTCTTCGCGATCCTGGCCGCCCTGACCGGCGGCGAGCGTCGAGCGAAGCACTGGCGGCTCGTCGCCCTGGCCCTCGTGGTCGCGCTCGCGGCGCTCGCGGGAACTGTCGCCCTCCGCGGACCGTCGGGTCTTCGGGCCGAGGTGTCCGGGCGCGAGGGACTCCAGGGTCGGACCGGCCCCGGTGCCGTCGACGTCATCGGGCGTGACCTGCGCGATCTTGCCGATCTTCGCCGGTGGACGGTGCGCTGGGCGGGCGCCTTGCGCGTTCCCGAGTCAGGTCGGTACCAGCTCCAGGTGCGGGGCCGGGGCCGGGTCGTGGTGCGCGTCGACGG
>JAJDNV010000161.1 GCA_022340545.1 Acidobacteriota bacterium
ACCCCCCACCCTAACCCTCCCCACGTAGGGGGAGGGGAAGGCTTGAGATAGGCCCCGCCCGCCGGCATGTCCTCAGGGAAAGGACCTGCCGGCGACTGTAGGCCTGTGGCCAACCGCACCTATTTCCTGCCCCCCACCCTAACCCTCCCCACGTAGGGGGAGGGAAATGCCTGGGATAGGCCACGTCCGCTGGCATGTCCCCACGGAAAGTGCCAGCGAGCATAGGCCTGGTGGCCAACCGCGCCTGATTCCTTCCCCCCTCCCTCCAGGCTTGGGAAATGCCTGAGATAGGCCTCGACACACGCACGTGTCCCATGGGTGGACACGTGCGCGAACCCCGGCCTGACGGCAATATCTCTCGGTCTTTCAGCACGTTGCCGCAGGTGTGGCTGCAGAGCTACACTTGCTCCAGTGCCGAGACAACGGATCCAGAACAACGCCCGCCTCGTGGCGGCGATCACGGCGGGCCTACTCCTCGTGTTCCTCGTCGCGGAGCTCGTCCTTCGCAAGAGCCAGGACTTCCAGCCCGACTTCCTCGCCTCGGCCCTCCTCTATGGCCTGACCGTCCTCAACTTCTCGCTCCTGCTCGTCCTCGTCTTTGTCCTCGGCCGCAACCTCGTCCGGATGCTGATGGAGTGGCGGCGGGGCGTCTTCGGGGCCCGGCTCCGGGTACAGCTGCTCCTCGTTTTTCTGCTCATGGCGGTGGCGCCCTCGGCGCTCCTGCTTCTCGTGGGCAGCGACCTGATCCGCCAGACCGTCGACCGCTGGTTCAACGTGGACGTCGAGCGGATCCTTGCGTCATCGCAGGTGCTGGAGACCTCCCTCCGGCAATCGACGGCCGACCGCAGCCGCGTTCACGCCTATGCCCTCGCGCGCGAGATCCGCGCCCGAGGGCTGCTCGGGGCTGGTCAGCTGGGCCGCCTGCGGCGGACCGTGGGCGCCCGGGCCCGCGAGCTCGAGATCGATCTCGTCAACGTGTTCTCCCCTGAGGGAGAGATCGTCGCGGTCATGGACCCGCGCCTCCCCCCCGCCGCCTCGTGGGACTCGGCCTCGGCGGAGGCCCTGGCCGAGGCCGCCGTGGGCGGCCGGGAGGCGGAGGCGATCGTCGCCTTCGGAGCGGGAGAGCTCGCGCGGGTAGCGGTTCCGGTCCGGGGTGCCGATGGCCGCTCGGCGGGGGCGGTGGTCGTGTCGAGCTTCGTCCGCCCCGAGGTGACGCGGGCCGCCCGCGACGTCCAGGACCACTACACGAAGTTTCGCAAGACCCAGACCTACCGGGAGCCCATCCTCTCCTTCTACCGATCACTGTATCTCTTCCCGGCGCTCCTGATTCTCTTCGGTGCGGTCTGGCTGGCCCTCTACCTCGCGCGTCGGATCACGACGCCGCTGCGCCTGGTGGCGGAGGGAGCCGAACGCATCGCCGCCGGACAGCGGGGCGTCCGGGTCGACTTCCCCTCCAGCAGCGAGGAGCCGCGTGTCCTCATCGCCTCGTTCAACCGCATGTCGGAGCGGCTCGCCCGCACCGAGGAAGAGGTCGAGTTCGGGCGGGCCGGCCTCATGCGCAAGAACCAGGAGCTGGAGGAGCGGCGGCGGCTTACCGAGACCGTCCTCGAGACGGTGGGCACTGGCGTGCTCGTGGTCGACGAGGAAGGCACGGTGAGCGCGGTGAACGCTGCCGCCCTGCGTCTGCTCGATCTCGACTCGGGGGCGACGGGTCTGCCCGTGGACCACGTGTTGCGGGGGGCGGGCCGGGACGAGATCCGCGGCCTGGTGCTGCGCCTCCTCTCCGGCCGAGTGGCGCGCCAGGAGCGGGAGGTTCTCGTTCCCACGCGTGACCGCGACCGGCACCTCGCGGTGACCGTGGTCAGCCTGCCCGGATCGCTCGGCTCCGCACCCGGCGCCCTGCTCGTGGTCGACGATCTCACCCCGCTCATGAAGGCACAGAAGGTGGCGGCCTGGGGAGAGGTGGCCCGCAAGCTCGCCCACGAGATCAAGAATCCCCTCACCCCGATCCAGCTATCGGCCCAGCGGTTGCGCAAGGGGTGGCTCAAGTCCGACCCCGACTTCGAGAAGGTCCTCACCGAGTGCACCCGCGCCATCGTCGACGAGGTCGAGGCTCTCAAGAACCTGGTGGACGAGTTCGCGCAGTTTGCCCGCCTCCCGACCGCGAGCCTGCAGCCGACCTCACTCCACGAGGTGATCGACCAGGTCCTCTCGCTCTACGAAGGGCTCTTCCCCGGCATCGTCATCGATCGACGCGACGCCGCCGACATGCCCGAGCTGCGGCTCGATGCCGACCAGATGAAGCGCGTTCTGATCAACCTGGTCGACAATTCGATCGCGGCCATGGACGAGCGGGGCCACATCCTTGTGGCAACCGAGCTCGACCGGGCGGAAGGAAGGGCCCGCCTCATCGTGGCCGACGACGGCCCCGGGATCGCCCCCGAGGATCGAGACCAGCTCTTCGTTCCCCACTTCTCCACCAAGAAGCGGGGGAGCGGCCTCGGGCTGGCCATAGTGAGCCGCATCGTGCAGGAGCACCTGGGCACGATCCGCGCCGAGGACAACGAGCCGCGCGGAGCGCGCTTCGTCGTGGAGCTCCCAGCATGACCACGCGTGGGGAGAGTCAGGGAGGGGTACAGGTGCGACTGGCCACCTGGCCAAGTTCCGCCGGCGTGTCCCTTCCCTGGGGACACGCGGGTGTCCGTGGCCTGTCTCAAGGAGTCCCTCGGCCTGCTGGAGGCGACGCTGGCGCGTCGCGGCTTACACTCGGGGTCGCCGCTCGTCTCGCAAGCTCGACTTCGCGTCCCCCGAGCCCCCTCCGTGGGGACGGCCCGGCCGGAGTACAGGTGCGACTGGGGGGTCATTGAACGATAAGGGGGTTCATGCCTGAGTCGATCCTGGTCGTCGACGACGAAACCGGCGTCCGCACCTCCCTCGCCGGGATCCTCGGCGACGAAGCCTACGAGGTGGAGGCGGTCGGATCCGGGGAGGAGTGCCTGGCCGCGGTGGCGGCGCGACGCTTCGACCTCGTGATCCTCGACGTATGGCTTCCGGGAGCGGACGGTCTCGAGACCCTGGCCCGGCTCCGCGAGACCGATCCCGAGCTCCCCGTCGTGATGATCTCCGGCCACGGCACGATCGAAACCGCGGTGCGGGCGGTGCGGCTGGGGGCGCGTGATTTCGTGGAGAAGCCGCTCTCGCTGGAGAAGACGCTCCTGGTCGTCCGCAACGCGCTCAGCCAGAGACGGCTCGAGGCCGAGGTCCGCACCCTCAAGCGAAAGCTCGACCAGCGATACGAGATGGTGGGTGAGAGCCCGGCCCTGCAAGCGCTCCGGGCCGAGATCGCCCGGGCCGCGCCCAGCAACGGCCGCGCCTTGATCTTCGGCGAGAACGGTACGGGCAAGGAGCTGGTGGCCCGCGCCATTCACAACCAGAGCCGCCGGGCCCGCGGCCCGTTCGTCGAGGTCAACTGTGCCGCCATTCCCGAGGAGCTCATCGAGAGCGAGCTCTTCGGTCACACGAAGGGCGCCTTCACCGGTGCTCTCGCGGCGAGGAAGGGGAAGTTTGAGCTCGCCGACGGAGGGACCCTCTTTCTCGACGAGATCGCAGACATGAGCTTGAAGACGCAGGCCAAGGTCCTTCGCGCCCTGCAGGAACAGCGCATCGAGCCGGTGGGCGGGGCGGGCTCCGTGGCCGTGGACGTGCGCGTGATCGTCGCCACCAACAAGAACCTGGAAGAGGAGATCCGGCGCGGGACGTTTCGCGACGACCTCTACTTCCGCCTCAACGTGATCCCGTTCCGCGTGCCGCCCCTGCGGGAACGCCGCGAGGATGTCCCGCTCCTCGCCCGGCACTTCGTCGAGATGCTGTCGGCCGAGCACGGGCGCCGGCCGAAGTCGCTCACCCCGGAGGCCCTCGACGTGCTCGCTCGTCTGCCCTGGCCGGGCAACGTTCGCGAGCTTCGCAACATCATCGAGCGGCTCGTCATCATGGCGCCGGGGAAGCAGATCGAGGCGCGCGACCTGCCGGCCTCGCTTCTGGAGGGGTTGCCCGCGGACGTGGCGTCGGCCGCGGCTTCGCTCGAATCGGCTCCGCTGGCCGTCGCTCGTGAGGAGTTCGAGCGGCAGTTCATCCTGCGGCGCTACCGCCAGTGCGGCGGCAACATGAGCCGGACCGCGGAGGCCCTCGGCGTCGAGCGCTCGAACCTGTATCGCAAGATGAAGGCCTACGGGCTTCTTCCGGTTCGACGCGAAGAAGCTTGAACCCGGAGGGGCGGTTCCCGGATAATGCGCGCGAGTCCGGTCCGATTCGATTCCTGATGCGACTCGAGGACAGCAAGACGCCGCCCCCCTCGCCGGGCACGGAGTGGCCGCGCCGGGTACTCGTCGGTCTGTGGGTGCTCGCCTTCGTGCTGTTTGGAGGGGTACTGTCCGCGCGCTGGGACGTGCTCATGGCGCGGCTCGCCCGACCGCCGGTCGGAGACGTGGCCGCCGGGGGGACGCTGCGATGAAATGTCCGTCCTGCAGTGAGGCCCTGTCCGCGCTGGCGGAGCGCTGCCCCGCCTGCGGCGCCGTCGTCGCGCCTGCGGTCGAGGGCGCGCTCGCCCCGAACCCGCGCACGGCGACGCCGCCTCCGAGCTCGCCCCGCGAGAAGGTCGAGCCGCTGCGGGACATCCCGGGCATGCCGAAGAAGGAGCGCACGTGGCGCGACGAAGTGCAGGAGCGCGTGCGCAAGCGGCGCAAGAAGCGCACGCAGTCCAGCCTGCCCCTGTTCGAGCAGCCGGCCGTCGCGGGCGAGCCGCCGGCCCCGACCGACGCCCCGCCGTCGCCGCTCGCTCATCCCGAGCCGGCGCCCCGGTCACCGATCACCGCGCCGTTCCCCGCTGCGGGGGGCGAGCGACCGGTGGTCCGTCACGCCGACTTCGAGGCGACGCCGCTCACCGAAGAGGAGCTGGCCGACCTTCCGCTGCGCACCGCCACGTCTACCGCCGGGGACGCCGAGCCCCGGGCACGTCCGGGAACGCCGCCCGTCCGGGTCGAGCCTCCGTCCGGCATCCCTCCGCTCGACGAGCAGCTGATCGCGCCGGAGGACGAGGACGAGGTCTCGCTCTCGCCGTCCCCGAACGAGCCGGCTCCGCTCGAGCGTCCGGCCCGTGTGGGCGAGCGGGCCCAGGCGGCCATGGTCGACGCCGGGATCCTCGTCGTGCTCGGGGCCCTCGTCGTGTATTTCGCGGGCCGGGCCGCCCGGGTGGACGTTCCGTCCCTCGCCGTGAGCTGGCCCTGGCTGCTGTTCTACCTGGCCTTTCTCGGTCTCTTCTACGCTGGCTACTTCACCGGCACCACCGGCCAGACCCCGGGAAAGATGATCGCCGGGCTGCGGGTCGTCGACGCGCGCGGACGGCCTCCCGGCTACCTCCGCGCATCGCTTCGCGCGATGGCCGGGGCGGCGGGCACGGTGCTGGGCGGTCTCGGGCTGATCCCGATGGCGCTGGATCCGGCGCGCCGTGCCCTCCACGATCGCCTGCTCCGCACCCGCGTCGTCCACCGCTGACGCCCGGCCCCTTCGTCGGGTGACGCGCCGCCGAGAGTCTTGAGCGTGGACGCCATCACACTCGACCGCATTCTCGGAGAGCTGAGCACCCTCGTGAAGGGGCGTCATCTCTCCCGGCCCCGGCTCGTCGGCACGAGCGCGATCACGTTCGAGACGTCGGCGAGCCGGTCCCATCGCCTGTGGCTGGACGCCGGCCGGGGCGCCGCCGGCGTGTACCGGGTCTCGCGGGACAGGGCGCGTCGGCTGGCCGACGAGTCAACGTCGGGTCGGGCCCGTCAGGCTCAGCTCCGTCTCCGGAAGCACCTCGATGGGGCCCGGGTGACGGCGCTGGGGCGGCTGTCCGGAGAGCGAACGGTTCGGATCGAGACGACGGGGGGCACGCTCCTCCTGCGCCTCTCCGGCCCCGCCCCGGGCCTGACCCTCGCCAGGGAGGGCGTGGCGGTCGCCACCCTGGGCGACGGGCCCGAGGCCTGGCCGCCGCCGGTGGAGTCGCCCGAGCGTGAGTGGGATCGGGTCGACCCGGCGACCTTCGAGTCGGCAGTGGCCGCGGGCCGGGCCGAAGGGCGCTCGCTCCGCCGGGCCGTTCTCGCCGCGTGCCCGGGACTCGGTCCCGTTCTTGCCCGCGAGATCGACGGCTCAGCCGCCGCCTTCGCTGCGCTCGTCGCGCGGCTGCGGGAGCCCCGCCCCACCCTGATCGCCCCGGGGCCCCCGGACGCGTGGCGGGACGCCGATCTCACTGACGCCGACGCCATGCTCCTCGCCCCCCTCGCTCTCGAGCGAGCGGGGCTTGTGGCTCTCCATCCAGGCTCATGGTGCGACACGGCCGAGCTGTTTCTCGAGGCTCGCCACCGCGGGCAGCGCTTCGACCGCCGTCGGCGCAAGGCGCTGGGGGACGCGCGCCGGCGCATCCGGCGGCTCGAGCAGCTCGAGGCCAACCTGGGTCGCGACCTTGAGGGCCTGGCCGACGAAGCCTCCCTGCGCCGCGAGGCCGAAGCGCTCTTGGCGCTGGGGCACGGCCTTGACCCGGGCGCCTCGGAGGTGGTCGTCTCGGACCCCTACGACCCGGAACGACGGCTCACGCTGGGCGTAGACCCGAAGCTCAGCGGGGTCCAGAACGCCGAGCGACGTTTCGAGCGGGCGCGCCGCGCCGCGCGCGCGCGCCAGCAGATCGAGCTGCGCAGGCGGGAGGCACTCTCGGTCCTCGAAGCCGAGCGTCGCCGCGAGGCCCGGCTCCTCGAAGCCCGCGACGGACGCGACCTGGACGCCCTCGTGCCCGAGACCCCGGCCGACGCCGAGGGCGAAGCGTCCACCGGGGGACCGCGGCACTACCTCACCGGCCACGGCCTGTCGATCCTCGTGGGGCGGAGCGCCCGAGAGAACCAGCACCTGACCTTTCGGGTGGCCCGTCCGGAAGACCTGTGGTTCCACGCGCGCGACGCGCCCGGGTCCCACGTGATCCTCCGCGACAACGAAGGACGCGCGGGGGCCGACGACCTGCGGGAGGCGGCGGAGGTGGCTGCCTTCTTCAGCGAGGCCCGCGAGCACTCGAGGGTGGACGTGCACGCCACGCGCCGCAAGCACGTTCGGCCGGCACGGGGCGGCCCGGGTCGGGTGTTCGTCGGCCACTCGGAAACGCTGAGAGTGGCCCCGCGCGACCCCGAAGGAAGGTTGCGCCGGCGGTAGTATCATCCGCGGATGCCGCGGTTCCTCGACGCGGGCGCGCGCCTGCTCGCCACCGGCCTCGGGTCGGGCCACTTCCCGGTGGCTCCCGGGACCGCAGGGTCGGCGGTGGGGCTGCTCCTCTTCTGGCCCCTGGCCACGCTCCCCGTGGTCCTGCAGGTCGCGGCCTGCGTCGTTCTCTTCGTCGCCGGTGCGCTCGCCTCCACGCGAGTGGCGAACGGACTGGGGCAGAAGGATCCCGGCCTGGTCGTCGTCGATGAGATCGTCGGCATGTGGGTGACCCTCATCGGGCTGCCGTTCCTGCCCGTGACCGCCTCGTTGGGCTTCGTCCTTTTCCGGGCCATGGATGTCGTGAAGCCCTGGCCGGCCCGGGATCTCGAACGCTGGCGCGGGGGTTGGGGCATCATGGCCGACGATGTCGCGGCCGGGATCTACGCGCACCTGATGCTGCGGGTGCTGCTCCTCGTCTGGCCGGTGTCCTGATGAGGGCGGCGCTCGTGGCGGTGGGCAGCGAGCTTCTGGGACCGCTCCGCACCGACACCAACAGCACCTGGCTGACCGAGAGGCTTCTGGACGTGGGGGTGGAGGTCGTCGGGCGCGCCACCCTCGCCGACGAGCCGAGGCTCCTCGAATCGGCCCTCCGCTCCGCGATCGATACGACCGACGTCGTCATCATCACCGGCGGCCTCGGTCCGACCGCCGACGATCTCACCCGCGAGGCCGCGGCCGCCGCGCTCGACCGCCGGCTCGTTCGCGACTCCTCGATCGTCGAGGACCTGAGGGCGCGCTTCGGCCGCTTTGGACGGAAGATGCCCGCGATCAACGAGAAGCAGGGAGACCTCATCGAGGGTGCCGTTGCCCTCGACAATCCGCGGGGCACGGCTCCCGGCCAGCGCGTGGAGCACCGGGGACGGCTGCTCATTCTCCTTCCCGGTCCCCCGAGCGAGATGAAGCCTCTCTTCGAAAAGCACGTCCTGCCCGATCTTCGTGCCCGGGGGCGGGTTGTCCGTCGACGCGTGCTGAAGATTGCGGCGATGGCCGAAAGCCAGGTCGACGAGATCGTCGCTCCCCTCTACCGCGGCGTCGAGAACCCCCGCACGACCATCCTCGGCGCACCCGGGCAGATCGAGCTGCACCTCGTCGGAGAGGGGGCGAGCGGAGACGAGGCCGAGGAGCGGATCGAGGCCCTCGCGCGGGGGCTGCGCGAGCGTCTGCCCGGCCGCATCTTCAGCGAGGACGGCCGGGAGCTGCCGGCAGTGGTGGGCGGACTCCTGCTCGAACGGGCGCTGAGCCTGGCCATCGCCGAGTCGTGCACCGGCGGGCTCCTCTCCGCGCGGCTGACGGACGTCCCGGGCGCGAGCGGCTTTCTCGATCGCTCCTTCGTCACCTACTCGAATCGCTCCAAGATCCAGGAGCTCGGGGTCGACGCCGAGCTGCTCGATCGCGCGGGAGCGGTGTCCGAGGAGGTGGCGGCAGCGATGGCCGACGGCGCCCGGCGGGTAGCGGAAACGGAGATCGGGATCGGGATCACCGGCATTGCCGGTCCTGAGGGTGGCACGGACGACAAGCCGGTCGGGCTCGTCTTCATCGCGGTCGACGGCGCGGCCGGGACGAGGGTGCAGCGGGCGCGCTTCCCGGGGTGGCGTGAGCGTGTGCGCTTTCAGGCGACGCAGGTCGCGCTCGAGATGCTGCGCCGCGGCCTTCTCGGCCTGGAGCCGGGGTGAGCAGCCCGCGCGACGTGCGGGCCTTCGTGGCGCTGGAGCTAGCCCCCGAGGTCCGGCGGGCCATCGGAGAGCTTATCGCCTCCCTCCGCCCGCGCGTCCCCGGGGCACGCTGGGTCCGGCCGGACGGCGTTCACCTGACCCTGCGCTTCCTCGGCGACACCCCGCCCGCCCGGATCGACCAGCTGCGCCTGGCCCTGGCCGGGGCCGCCTCCGCCTGTGAGCCGTTCGAGGCCCACCTCAGCGCCCTCGGCACGTTCCCGGGCCCGGGGAAACCTCCCCGCGTTCTCTGGCTGGGGATCCAGGTCCCCCCGCCGGGTCTCGCGCTGCAGGCGGCGTGCGAGCGCGCGGCGGTAGCCGCCGGTTTTCCCCCGGAGGGCCGACCCTTCCGCGGGCACCTCACCCTCGCCCGGTTTCGCGAGCGGGTCCTGCGCCCCGCCCTGCCGCCCGCCGATCTCGGCGCCGTCCGGCTGGAGATCCTCACGCTCCTCCGCAGCGACCTCCGGCCCGGCGGGGCCGTCTATACACCGATCGATCGGTTTCCGCTCGGTGGCGCGGAGTAGACTGACCCCACAATGATCCCCGCGATCGCACTCGTCGCTGCGTACCTCCTCGGCTCGATCCCGTTCAGCTTCCTCGTCGCCCGGGCGTTCGGCGTCGAAGACGTCCGCCGAGTCGGAAGCGGCAACGTCGGCGCGACCAACGTCCTCCGCAGCGCGGGCAAGGCGGCCGGGGTCCTCGCGTTGCTGCTCGACGCGGCCAAGGGGGCGGCCGCCACCTGGCTCGCCACGTGGCTCGCTCCCGAGCCGTCCGTAGTGGCCGCCCTCGCCGCGCCGACCGTGGTCGTCGGGCACATGTACCCCGTATGGCTCCGCTTCCAAGGTGGCAAGGGTGTCGCGACCGGACTCGGGGCCTTCGCCCCGCTGCTCCCGAAACCCGCGCTGGTGGCCACGACCCTGTTCCTTCTCACGCTGGCCGCGACGCGCTACGTTTCGCTGAGCTCGCTCGTCGGAGCGGTCGGCCTCGCCGCCCTCGCGTTCGTCTTCGGTAGCTCCGTCTCCGTGGCCTGGGCGGCCGCCTTCACCGCCGGGCTCGTGGTTCTGCGCCATCGCTCGAACTTGCAGCGACTCTGGGGGGGAGCCGAGCGCCGGGCGGGAGAAACCGGGAGGTGACGCGGTGAGAGTGAGCGTCGTCGGCGGCGGGGCCTGGGGCACGGCCCTGGCCAGCCATTGCGCTCGCGCCGGGCTGGCCGTGCGCCTCTGGGCCCGGGAGCCGGAGGTGGCGCAGGCCATCAATGGGCGGCACGAGAACACCCTGTTCCTGCCCGGCGTGCCGCTGCCCAAGGAGCTTGTCGCGTTCAGCCGCCTCGGGGATGCCCTCGAGGACGCGGAGGCAGCTCTCGTCGTGGTGCCCTCGGAGTTCAGCCGGAGAATCTACCGCGAGCTGCGGCCCGTCCTTCCCCCCGAGGCCGTGCTCGTCTCCGCCACGAAGGGACTCGAGAAGGACACCCTGCGACGGATGAGCGAGGTGGCCGCCGAGGAGGCGCCGGGCCACCCTTGTGCCGTGCTCTCCGGTCCCTCGTTCGCCCTCGAGGTCGCCCGGGCGCTGCCCACAGCCGTCGTGGCCGCCGCAGAGGACCACGCCGTCGCGCAGAGGATCCAGCGTGCGCTCGCCACCCGCACCTTTCGCGTGTACTCGAGCGAGGATGTGGTCGGAGTCGAGCTTGCGGGGGCCCTCAAGAACGTGATCGCGATCGCCGCCGGGATCGTCGACGGCCTCGGCTTCGGTCACAACACGGTGGCCGCCCTGATCACCCGGGGGCTGGCCGAGATCGGCCGGCTCGCGGAGGCGCTCGGCGGGCGTCCCGAGACGCTCTCCGGCCTCGCCGGGCTCGGTGACCTGGTGCTCACGTGCACGGGCGCGCTCTCGCGCAACCGTCGGGTCGGACAGGGGCTGGGCCGCGGCCTCTCCCTCGCCGACGCCGGGGCAGGCCTGGTGGCCGAGGGCGTGCGCACGACGCTCGTCGCCTGCGACCTGGCTCGGCGCGAGGGGATCGAGATGCCGATCGCCGCCCAGATGAAGGCCGTGCTCTACGAGGACACCTCACCCCGCGACGCGCTTGAGGCGCTCATGCTTCGGAGCCTCAAAAGAGAGTAAACTGTTCGTCCCGAGGGGGTTCGTCTATCCCCGGGCCCGGGAGCGATGTATCGGCTGACCTACCAGGACGGCGACACCCCCCAGACGTTCACCTTCTCCTCGGGGGAGGTGGTTGTCGGTCGCACGCCCGAGTGCCAGATCATCCTGCGGGACCCCAGCATCTCCCGCAACCACGCCAAGGTCATCGCCGACGACGACGGCGTGCGGGTCGTCGACCTCAAGTCGAAGAACGGCACCCAGGTCAACGGCGTCAAGGTCATGGAGGCCGCCCTCACCACCGGAGACCGCATCCACCTCGGGAAGTTCGAGATCACCTTCACCGACGCCCTCGAGAGCCGGGTCGTCCTCGACGACGACAAGCCGCTCAGCGAGGAGGCGGGCACCATCGTCCGCTCGGTGGGGGAGGTCTCGCGTCTCCTC
This sequence comes from Acidobacteriota bacterium, assembly GCA_022340545.1. Lineage (GTDB taxonomy): Bacteria > Acidobacteriota > Vicinamibacteria > Fen-336 > Fen-336 > JAJDNS01. The sequence goes on from JAJDNV010000161.1 coordinate 11,529, forward strand.
GAGGAGGCGCCCGCCCCCAAGGAGCCGACGGACCAGCGCCCGGTCTCTGCCGATGTCGAGGAACTCGCGAAGGCCAACCGGATCCTCAAGGTCCTCACCAAGCTCTCCAAGGAGGCGCTCATCTCCGTGCGGCCGGTCGATGAGGTTCTGCATCAGGTCATCGACATCGTCTTCGAGAACGTGCCCGCTGACCGCGGGTTCCTGATGCTCCAGGAGGAGGGCGGGTCCGGGCGCCTCATGCCGATGGTGGTGAAGCACCGCGACCCGTCCGGGGGCCAGGACCGCATCACGATCTCCAAGACCATCGCCGATCGGGTGATGGAGAACCGTGTCGCGATCCTCACCTCGGACGCGATGGTCGACCCCCGCTTCGGTGCCGGAGACTCCATCCGCTTTCACGGGATCCGCAGCGCCATGTGCGCGCCGCTGTGGAACGAGAATCAGGTCATCGGGATCATCCACGTCGATTCCCCGATGCTGACCAACTGCTTCACCGAGAACGACCTCGACGTGCTCACCGCGCTCGCCAACTACGCGGCGGTGGCGGTGGAGCGGGCCCGACTCAACCAGAAGATCCAGGCCGAGGAGAAGAAGCGCGAGCGCCTCGGCCGATTCCTCTCTCCGCAGGTGGCGAGCCGCATTCTCGCGGCCTCGGACAAGCAGGACTCCGCGCTGGGAGATCCCGAGGTGCGTGAGGTCAGCGTCCTCTTCGCCGACATCTCCGGATTCACCAGCGTCTCCGAGAAGATGACCCCCTCGGAGGTGGCGCTCCTCCTCAACGACTACCTCTCCCGGATGACCGACGTCATCTTCAAGTACGAGGGCACCCTCGACAAGTACATGGGCGACGGGATCATGGCGGTTTTCGGCGCCCCACTCGACATGCCCGACCACGCCGCCCGGGCCATCAAGGCGGCCCTCGAGATGCAGGACCGCATCGCCGAGTGGAACGCGGAGCGTCGGGAGGGCCCGGAGCTGCGGGTCCGGATGGGCATCAACTCCGGCAAGGCCGTGGCGGGGGAGATCGGCAGCGTCAACAAGATGGAGTACACGGTGCTCGGGGACACCGTGAACACCGCGAGCCGTCTCGAGAGCGCGGTGGCGAAACCGGGCATGGTCGTCGTGGGCGAGCGGACCCAGGAGATCGTGGGCGACGCCTTCGACTGCCACCCGCTGGGAGCCTTCAACGTCAAGGGCAAGGAGAAGAAGATCCTGGCCTACGAGGTGAGGAGCCGGCTGGGAGGGGGGGGACCCGAAACGGTCGCGCCGGTGCCCCCTGAGGCTGACGGCGGGGCCACGGGTCCATGACGGCCTCCGGCCCCCGGCGCCGCCGGGGACGCATCCTCATCTCCATACTCCTCTTGCTCTTCTCGATCGGTGTCGTGCCGCTCCTGTGGACGTCCTACCGGCTCGTCACGAGCAGCCGGGACAGCCTCGAGCTCACGCAGCGTGAGATGCAGCAGGACAAGGCCCGCGGCCTCTCGTCCCAGGTGGGGCTGTACGTCGAGAGCCTGCGCGACCAGGTGGCCGCCGTCTCCCGGACGCTGGAGATCGACGCCGACCGTCAGCCGTTCTCCGAGCTCGTGGCTCGGGTGCGCGAGCAGGAGGCCCTGAAGCGGTACCTGCAGGACGACGCCAATCTCGTCTACGTCGGCGTCGTCGACACCGGCGGAAACGCCGCGGTCTCCGGGCTCCAGCTGCAGGACGCCGCGATCCAGGAGTGGCTGCAGAAGGGGTTCGAGAGGGGGCGGCACGGCACCTCGATGGTCTCGGTGCCGCTGGTGTCGCAGTCGCTGCAGGAGCCGGTGATCGTCCTCGGGGAGCCGGTCCGAGCCGGTGAACGTGTCCTCGGTGTCGTCCTCGCGGTGGCGAGCCTGCAGCCCGTCCGGCAGATGACTCTCGAGAGCGGCGAGGGAGGGCTCCTCGACGTGTACCTCGTCGACAACCGGGGCCACCTCATCGCCCATTCCGACCTGGATGTCCCGCTGCAGGGCGACATGTCGGAGATCGACATCGTGCGCTTCTTCCGGGAGTCGGGCCAGCGCACCGGGGAGACCGTGCCCTTCTCCATCCCCGCCGAGGGAGGCGCGCGCAAGATGCTGGGCACCTACTGGGCCGTCCCCGACGACTCGGGCTGGGGTGCCATCGTGCAGGTCGATGAGAAGACGGCCTACTACGACGCCGACGTTCTCTTCCGTCAGTCGATGGTTCTGGTCTCCGTTGTCACCGCGCTCGCGGTGGTTCTCGGCACGCTGTTCGCGGGGCAGATCAGCCGGCCCATCCGCCGGCTCGCCGACGGCGCCCGTCGACTGGCCGGGGGCGACTACGGCACCCGCGTCGCCATCCGCAGCGAGAACGAGGTCGGGGTGCTCGCCGACGCCTTCAACGTGATGGGGGAGGAGATCGAGAAGGCGATCGAGCAGATCCGGCAGGCGGCCCGGGAGAACAAGGAGCTCTTCATGGGCTCCATCCGCATGCTCGCGAACGCCATCGACGAGAAGGATCCCTACACGCGCGGTCACTCCGAACGCGTCGCCTACTACTCCGCCTGCGTTGCCAAGCACCTCGGGATGCCGGCCGAGGAAGTGGAGAAGGTCCATCTCTCGGGGATCATCCACGACGTCGGGAAGATCGGCATCGAGGACAAGATCCTGCGGAAGGCCTCCGCCCTCACGGACGACGAGTACGAGATCATGAAGCAGCACCCGACCAAGGGCCTGCACATCCTCGCCGCGGTCCCGCTGCTGAAAGAGAAGGCAGGGGCGGGGCTCATGCATCACGAGAACGTGGACGGTAGCGGCTACCCGGAGGGTCTCAAGGGGGACGACATCCCTTTCCTCGGCCGCATAGTGAGCGTGGCCGACGCCTTCGACGCCATGACCACTGACCGGCCGTACTCCAAGGCGATGACCTTCGAGGCCGCGGTGGCGCGACTGAAGTTCCTGTCCGGGAAGAAGTTCGATCCCGATTGCGTCGACGCCTTCGACAAGGCGTTCGCGGCGGGGGACGTGACGCCGGCCAAGGCCCGGCAGGCCTCGATGGCGTCGCGCCAGTTCGAAATCGACGTGCTGATGGGCGGAGGGACGGCGCCGGAGGCCGCGGTTGCGGCCGCCGACGCGTCCGCCGCCCCGGTGTGAGGAAATGAACACACGCACCTGCGCCGCACTCCTTGCCCTGACCTTGGCCCTCGTCGCGCCGGCCGTGCCCGGGCTCGCGCAGGGCTCGACGGAGGGAGAGTCGTACTTCAACACCGGGGTGATCCACCTCCGGGAGGGACGCATCGAACTCGCGGTCGAGGCGTTCGAGCGTGCGGTCGACGCGGACTCGAAGAACCCCTACTTCCGCAAGGGCCTGGGGCAGGCCTACGCCGCCAAGCGTGAGTGGAAGGACGCCATCAAGCAGTTCCGCGAAGCCCTCAAGCTGAACCCCTACTACACCGATGTGCGGAACGATCTCGGCACCGCCCTGATCCTCGCCGGGAAGCGCGAGGAAGGGAAAGACGAGTTCCTGAGCGCCTACAGCGACGCCACGAACCCCACCCCGGAAATCTCGGCCCGCAATCTGGGCCAGGCGTACCTCGACGAGAAGAACTACGCGGAGGCCATCAACTGGTTCCGCACCGCCATCAGCCGCAGCGAGACCTACCCCGACCCCTACCTCGGGCTGGCCGAGGCGCTCGTGGCGACCGACCGGCTCGAGGAGGCGGTGATCCTGCTCGAGTCGGGGGTCGAGAAGGCGCCGGATGACCCCCGGTTGGTGCTCGCCCTCGGCCAGGCCTGCTTCCGGGCCGGGCGCTTCGCCGAGTCGCGGACGCACCTCGAGGAAGCCATGCAGAAAGACCCCTCGGGGCCGGTGGGTCAGGCCGCGGCCGCGGCGCTGGCGAACCTGCCCCACTGAGAGCGAGCCTTGCCCTACCGTCGAATTCTCGAGAACCTGCGGGCCCGCGTGGCGGGTGTGCGCGCGGCGCTCCTGCTCGACTCCCAGGGGGAGCTCGTTGTCGGAGCCGGCGATCTCGGGGAGAAAGAGCGTCTCATCGGGGCCTACGCCGGTATCACCCTGGGCATGGCGCTTCGCGGGACCGAGCGGCAGGATGCCGGCCGGATCGACCATCTCGTCTGGCGTCACGAGCACGGCAGCGTCGTGATCTGTCCGCTCAAGGACGGGTACTACCTCGCGGTGTCCCTGGGTCCGAACGCCCTCGTCGCGGCGGGTGTCCAGCGCGCGAAGGAGGCGCGGCTGCCCCTCGACGAGGAGATCTAGTCGTGGCGCTCGGCGACCGCCTTCGGGGCGGCCTCTCGCGGACACGCGAGGTGCTCACGATGCCCCTCGAGGACCTCGTCCGCGGGCGCCGGCCCCTCGACGCCGCGGCTCTCGAATCCGTCGAGGAGGCACTGCTGGCCGCCGACATGGGTCTGCCCGCGGTGGAAGAAGCGCTCGAGGTGCTGGCCGCGCGCAGCGGCGAGATCGCCTCGGGTGGCCTGCCCGCCATGCAGGCCGTCCTGGGCGACCAGATCCGGAGCGCCCTCGAACGCCCGGATAGAGTCGAGCCGTTCTCCGAACGGCCCTGGGTGGTGTTCGTCGTCGGCGTCAACGGATCGGGCAAGACCACGACGATCGGCAAGCTCGCGGCGAAGTGGCGCGATGGCGGCCGGTCGGTGCTCGTCTGCGCCGCCGACACCTTTCGCGCCGCCGCCGCCGAGCAGCTCGAGGTGTGGGCCGACCGGGCCGGTGCGGAGTTCCACCGGGGCGCTGAGGGAGCCGACCCGTCGGCGGTCCTCACCGATGCCCTGCGCGCGGCGCGGGCCCGCGGCCACGATGCCGTGCTGGTCGACACCGCGGGCCGTCTTCACACCCGGACCAACCTCATGGCCGAGCTGGCCAAGATGACACGGGTGGCCGACCGTGAGATCCCCGGGGCCCCCCACGAGACGCTGCTCGTCCTCGACGCGACGGTCGGGAGCAACGGTCTCAACCAGGGTCGCGAGTTCGCAAAGGCCGGTGGGGTGAACGGTCTCGTCCTGACCAAGCTCGACGGCACCGCCCGCGGCGGCGTCGCGGTGGCGGTGGTGCGCGAGCTCGGGGTGCCGATCCGGTACGTGGGGGTCGGGGAGGACGTGGAAGATCTTCTGCCGTTCGATGCGGGGGCCTTCGCCCGGAGCCTCGTGGGGGGCGAGTGATGGTGGCGGGCACGGCGGTCACCCGCCTGCGGTCCTCGCCGGGCCTGGACGCAGGCTGCGGTCCTCGTCGGGTCCCGCCCGCCGCGCCCGGTCCATCCCCTATGGGTTGGAGGACAACGGAGTGACCCGCATCGAAGACGAGCGCTGGATGCG
>JAJDNV010000406.1 GCA_022340545.1 Acidobacteriota bacterium
CCCATGCTCTGGGGCGGCTCTCCGGCCATCTTCGACATCCGCTACGAGACGACGCCGATGGGCGCGATCGAGACGATGATGCTCGACTGTGCCAACGCCGAGGTCGGCAAGCGGCTCGGGATTCCGACCCAGGGCTACATCGCGCTCTCGGACTCCAAGCAGCTCGACGCCCAGGCTGGCCTCGAGACCGGCATGGGGGCGGTGCTGGCCGGGCTCTCGGGTATCAACAGCGTCTCCGGCCCCGGGATGCTCGACTTCGAGAGCTGCCAGTCCCTGGAGAAGCTGGTCCTCGACGACGAGATCTGCGCGATGGTGGCGCGGCTGCGCCGAGGGATCGAGCCCCGGGACGATTTCCCGTCACGACCGCTCTTCGAAGAGCTGCTGAGCGAGGGCCACCTTCTCATCGCCAACCACACGCGGCGGCACCTGCGGGAGCAGATCCGCCTCCCCGGGCCGGTGATCGAGCGGGCCTCGCTGGGGCGCTGGCGCGAGGAGGGAGAGACGGACCTCGGGACCCGTGCCGCTCGCGAGGTCGAGCGGCTGATCGCCGAGTGGGCACCCGCCCGGATCCCCGAGGAGGCCAAGCGGGCGCTTCGGGAGAGAATGGGCGGGGCGGGGCGCGCCGCGGGCCTGGACACGCTGCCGCCGGTCGAGGCATGAACGGAATCATCCACTTCGATCTCGATAGCGCCCGCCCCCCGCGCGAGGAGGTGCTGGCCGCGCAGGAGCTCCCCCCGGCCGGCGCGCTCTCCCCGCGCCTGCGAGACCTGCTCGAGGAGGCCTTCGCGGAGTTCGACGCCCGGGCCGAGCCGCGCGCGATTGCGGGGGAGCTGTCCCTCGCCGAGCTGGAAGAGGTCCTCGACGGCTTCGACGGCCCGGTCGAGGAGACGGTGATCGGCCAGATCTATCCGAAGGGGGAGGCCTTCGCCCTCTACGTGGCGACTCTCGGGACGCCGCTGGCGGAGCGCATCCGCGAGCTCTTCGCGAACAACGATCTCGGCCGCGGCTGGATGCTCGATGCCGTTGCTTCCTCCGGAGCCGACCGCCTCTCCGACCTCCTCGCCGCCCGCTTCGAGAGTGAGCTGAACGGGCGCGGACACCCCATGTCGCGGGTCCTCCCCTACAGCCCCGGCTACTGCGGCTGGACGGTGAGCGGTCAGAGGAAGCTCTTCGCTCGGCTCCGGCCCGCGGAGGTCGGGGTGACGCTCAACGACTCATGCCTCATGACGCCTATCAAGTCTGTCTCGGGCGTCCTCGTCGCGGGCCCGGGCGAGATCCACCGCTTCCGGCCGGACTTCGCGTTCTGCGACGAGTGCAAGACGCGCGCGTGCGGGGCGCGCATGGCCTCGGTGCTCAAGCGGTGAACGGCCCATCGTCGGAGGACGGCACATGGACATCCTGAAACAGATCGCGGACTCCCTGCAGAAGGGCGACGATCCCCGGGTCGGAGCCCTCGCCGCCGAGGCTCTCGAGAAAGGGATCCCGGCCGGCGACGTGCTTCAGGACGGCCTCATCGCCGGGATGAACGTCGTCGGCGAGCAGTTCCGCCTTCGCGAGATCTTCCTCCCCGACGTGCTGCTGGCCGCCCGCGCGATGTACGCGGGTCTCGAGATCCTGCGGCCCCACCTCGCGAAGGAGGGGGTGCCGCTCCGAGGCAAGGTCGTCCTCGGGACGATCAAGGGCGATCTCCACGACATCGGGAAGAACCTGGTGGGCATCATGCTCAAAGGGGCAGGATTCGAGGTGATCGACCTGGGCCACGACGTGGCCCCCGAGGCGTTCGTCGACGCCGCGGTCCGCGAGGAGGCGTCCCTCATCGGGATGTCGGCGCTCTTGACCACCACGATGACCCGGATGAGGGAGGTGGTGGACCTCGTCGAGAGCCGGGGGCTCTCGGGGCAGATCAAGACGATCGTGGGCGGGGCGCCGCTGAGCCCCGACTTCGCCCGCGAGATCGGCGCCGACGACTACGCCAGCGACGGGGCCACCGCGGTGGAGCGCGTGAAGGCGCTGCTGGGGGTGACCTGATGGAGGCCCTGCTGGACCGATTGCGACGGGGCGACCGTCTCGTCGGAGACGGCGCGTGGGGGACGCAGCTCATGCAGAGGGGCCTGCCGGAGGGGCAGCCTCCGGAGTGGATGGCCCTCGAACGCCCGGAGGTGATCGAAGAGATCGCACGCCTCTACGTCGAGGCCGGTGCCGATCTCGTGACCACGGACACCTTCGGCGGCACCTCGTTTCGCCTCGCGCTGCACGGCCTCGAAGCCGAGAAGGAGCGGATCAACCGCCAGGCCGTCGAGGCGGTGCGTCGCGCCACCGGCTCCGCCGAGGATCGGGCCCTGGTCTCGGCGTCGGTTGGCCCCAGCGGGCGGCTGCTCGAGCCCTACGGCGACACCTCACCGGAGGCGGTGCACGAGGCCTTCGCCGAGCAGGTGGCGACGCTGGCCGAGGCCGGGGCCGACCTGATCTGCATCGAGACCATGAGCGACCTCACGGAGGCCACACAGGCGGTCCGGGCGGCCAAGGAGCGCGCCCCGGGGCTCCCGGTGATGGCGACGATGACGTTCGAGCCGAACCCGCGCGGGTACTACACGGTCATGGGCGTGAGCGTGGAGCAGGCGGTGAGCGGCCTCGCCGACGCCGGGGCCGATCTCGTGGGATCGAACTGCGGGATCGGGATGGAGCACATGGTGGCCATCGCGCGGGAGCTGACCCGGACCGCTCGCGTCCCCGTCGCCGTGCAACCGAACGCGGGCCTGCCGGAGATTCAGGGGGACACCGTCGTGTACAAAGAGACGCCGGAGGCCATGGCGGCCCGCGTCCCGGAGCTCCTCGACCTCGGGGTGGCCCTCGTGGGGGGGTGCTGCGGCACGACGCCCGATCACGTCCGGGCGGTGCGCCGGGCCGTCGACGCCTGGTGCGCCCGGGCGTAGAAGCGTGCTCGGCGCGTCGGTCAGCGCGGCAGCAGGGGCGCCAGCAGCTGCATCCCCGTCCAGACCACCCCGACCGTGACGAGGTCGATCAGGGCCCCGGTCCGCATCATGCGGGTGAGGGGCACCCGTCCGGTCCCGAAGACGATGGCGTTGGGGGGCGTGGAAACGGGGAAGACGAAGGCGCAGGACGTCGCGAGGGCGGCAGCCAGGGCGGGGGCCACCGGATCGAAGCCCGCCTGCTGGGCGGTGGCGATCACCACCGGGATGAGGAGTGTCGCCGAGGCAGTGTTGGAGGCGAACTCGCTGAGCGTGATCGCGGCCACGATGCCCAGGAGCATCAGGCCCCCCGGGCTCGCCGCGAGCCCGGAGCTCACGACGCCCTTGCCCGCCCACTCCACCAGGCCCGTGACCGACGCGAGGGTCCCCAGAGAGAGCCCGCCTCCGAACAGCATGAGGATGCCCCAGTTGACCCGCTTGCCCTCCTTCCAGGTCAGGGCGAACAGGCGCCGTCGCCAGCTCACCGGGGCTGCGAAGAGGAGCGTGGCACACAGCAGCGCCACGCCGGCCTCCGGGAGGTGCCGGCGGAGCGTCTCCGCGAGAGGATGCGACGCCCCCAGCACCGCCCCTGCGATCGCCGGGGTGGTCCAGAGGGTGAAGGCGAGAACCACCGCGAGGACAGTCCAGCGCGCGCCGGCCCGCCGGATGCGCCGCCTCTCCTCGTCCGTATCGTCGCCTGGGCCCGCGAGCCCGGCCCCGAGACCGCTCGGCGCTCCTTCGAGTCGCCGAGCCAGCGTCAGCCGGATGATGAGGAGGGCCGTGACGAACATGCCAAGCGAGAGGGGAACCGCGAAGAGCATCCAGCCCGTGAAGGTGACCTGAACGTCCGCGAGGCGATCCAGGAAGCCGACGGCGATCAGGTTGGGGGGCGTGCCGATCACCGTCGCGATGCCGCCGATCGAGGCCGCGTACGCGATGGTCAGGAAGACCCCGGACTCGAAGCGCGTCGGGCGGCGGTCCGGGTCACGACCCCGCCGGTTCGCGTCGAGCGCCCCCTGCGCGATCGGGGTCACGAGGGCGGCGGTGGCGGTGTTGGACAGGGCGCTCGAGAGCGCCGCCGTGACGACACCGAGACCGGCGAGCAGCCCTCGGGGCGACGACGCGAAGATCCGGAGGCCAAGGAGGAACCTCGCGACCCGGAGGTCGAGGCCGAACTTGCGGAACGACTCCGCGAGAAGGAACGAGCCCAGAAACAGGAAGATCACGGGATGGGCGTAGGGGGCGAGAACGTCCCGGGCGGGGGCGACCCCGGCGGCGATGGCGAGGGCGGAGCCGAGCAGAGCGGTGGCGGGCAGGGGGAGGGCCTCGCTCATCCACCAGACGATGACCAGGGTCACCACGGCGAGGAGGCGGCGCGCCTCGGGGGGGTGGCCACCGGGGTTCAGGACGTAGATGCCGAGGGCCAGCATCGGTCCCGCCACGAAGCCGACGCTCTTCAGGTGGCGTTCGACACGGGTCTCCAGGTCGGGCGTCTTCACCGCCGCAGACTATAACGGCCCACGCAACCCCCGGTCGAGCCGGGTGTGACGCCGGCGCGACCGGCATTTGACGATTCTCCGACCGGCGTGCTACAGAATCGCCGCATGCCCACGGCGCACTGAGTCCCTTCTCACGCGCCCAGCATCCCTAAGCTTAAGGGAAACAAGAGGATCTACGGTGCGCAATCTCCTGCTGCTGATCTCGTGTCTCGCCCTCGTCTCTACCCCCGCCGTCCGGGCCGAGGAGGGAGGGAAGGAGCCCGAGAAGAAACCGAGGTGGTACGACAAGCTGAGCATCGACGGTGACTTCCGGCTCCGCTACGAGGGCTTCAACTGGGAAGGGCACTTCGACGAAGGCCGGCGCCATCGATTCCGCTACCGGCTGCGCTTCGGCTTCAAGGCCCAGCTCTTCGAAAGCCTCGTCCTCGGGGTCCAGCTCCGGAGCGGGAGGTCGGACAACCCGATCTCGGACAACCAGTCCTTCGACGACAGCTTCAGCAAGGGCCAGATCTCTCTCGCCGAGGCCTGGCTGGACTGGCGGGCGACGGAGACGTTCTCCGTCATCGGGGGCAAGTTCCCTCCCACGAAGCTCTGGACCTCCGCCGACATCGAGTGGGACGACGACGTGACCACCGAGGGCGCCATGGAGATGTTCGCCTGGAAGCCCGGCGGCGTCCTCAAGGGGCTGGACCTGAACTTCTACCAGTTCGTGCTGAACGAGTCCTCCGACACCGTGGATGCGTACATGCTCGGGGGACAGGTCGTGCCCGTCTTCGATCTCGGTGAGACGAACGACCTGACGGTGGGCGTCACCTTCGAGGCCGTCTCGAATCCAGAGGTGGTGGGGGCCCTGTACCTCACGCGGAAGGTCTACACCGACGCCGACTACGTGACGAACTTCTGGGACCCGCTGGCCGGGAAGTTCGCGAGCGATTTCCGGGTCGGGAGCCTGTCCTTCGAGTGGAAGAACACCTCCGTCAAGGGCTGGCCGGTCACGGTGACCGTCTTCCTCTACAAGAACTTCGGGGCGGGCGAGGACTCTGGCGTCATCCTGTCCATCGCGCCGGACCGGGACTACCTGGCCGTCGGACGGGGAATCGACAACGACACCGCGTGGTTCGGAAGGATCCAGGTGGGCGACTACAAGAAGCCCGGGCAGGTCGCGCTGCGCTTCTCACGCTACGACTCGAAGCCCGATGCCCTGTTCTTCGCCTACTCCCAGTCCGACTCCCGACGGTC
>JAJDNV010000274.1 GCA_022340545.1 Acidobacteriota bacterium
TCGCGGGGGTCAGCGAGGGTGCACTCGAAGCCTCGGGCCGCGAAGGCCTCGCGAAGGATCTCCTGGTCGGGTCGGGTCTTGACGTCGGCCCAATCCACGATGGCGATGCGTGGGCGCGCCACCCCCGCCCGGGGCCGCCATTGCCCGACCACCGCCCGGACGAGGCCCTCGTCCGAGGCGACGTAGGACACCGGAACGCGCCCGGCGAAATCACGGAAGACGGGGAGCTCACGGAAGAGCCTGGCCATCCGATCGCTGTAGCCGAAGCCGGCCGGGGCGTCGGAGTTGATCTCGATGAAGCGCGGTCCTTCCGGGGTCACGAACCCGTCGAGGCGCGACAGGACCACGTCGGGCGGCCCCGGATCGAGGGCCACCCAGCGTGCCTCCGCCGCCGGCGTACCGAGGAAGTCGCACAGGCGTCCCACGTCTCCCTCGAACACGTCGCGGGCGACGCGGGCCGCGACCTCCATGACCCGCACCCCCTGCGCGCGGAGGGCATCCCAGTCGTAGCGCGCCACAAAGTGCGGACGGACGAAGCTCGGCATGGGCTGGCCGTCGAAGGTCACCCGCTGGAGGAGGAAGGCGTGGCGGAGGCCCTCCGCCTGCTCGCGCGCGGCCAGGGGATCGGCCTCGAGGAGGCGGTGGTACTCGGCGATGGGGTCGGCCAAGATCGAAGGCTAGCGCTTCAGGTCGTCCCAGACGACCTTCCCGCCCACGATCGTCGCCACCGGCCACCCCTTGAGGATCCAGCCGGCGAAGGGCGTGTTCCGGCCCTTGCTCTCGAAGCGGGAAGGGTCCACCTGTCGGTTGCGGCCGAGGTCGAGGACGGTCACGTCGGCCGGCGATCCCTTGGCGAGAGTGCCCCCGGGCAGGCCGAGTACCCGGGCGGGGTTGGCCGAGAGAAGGGCCACGAGCCCGGGCAGGTCCACGAGCCCCTCCCCCACGAGCCGGTCGAGGCACAGCGCCACCGCCGTCTCCAGCCCCACGACACCGTTGGCCGCCTTGTCGAACTCCACCTTCTTGTCGTCGACATGGTGGGGCGCGTGGTCGGTGACGATGCAGTCGATCGTCCCGTCCTGCAGGCCGGCGATCGTCGCCTGCCGGTCGCCCTCCGAGCGGAGGGGTGGCTTCATCTTGGTGGAGGTGTCGTAGGCGCTCTCGCGAACCTCCTCGTCGGTCAGAAACAGGTGGTGGGGCGTGACCTCCGTGGTGACGTTCACGCCGCGCGCCTTGCCCCGTCGCACCGCGTCCACCGAGGCCGCGGTCGAGATGTGGGCGATGTGGGCCCGGCCCCCGGTGAGCTCGGCCAGCAACACGTCGCGCTCGACCATGATCGCCTCGCCCACCGCAGGCTCGCCGCGCAGGCCGAGGTGCGTCGACACCAGGCCCTCGTTCATGCACGTCTCCTCGGAGAGCCGCGGTTCCTCGCAGTGGTCGGTCACCACGAGGTCGAAGGCCTTCGCGTACTCGAGGGCCCGGCGCATGACCCGGCTGTCCGCGACCGGATGACCGTCGTCGGAGACGGCGACGCAGCCGGCCTCGCGGAGATCCCCGTACTCGGAGAGCTCCTCGCCCTTCGAGCCCCGGGTGATGGCCCCGATCGGGAAGACCCGGACCGCGCCCTCCACGCGCGCCTTCTCGAGCACCAGGCGTGTGATCCCCTCGTTGTCGTTCACGGGCTCGGTGTTCGGCATGGCGCACACGGCGGTGAAGCCGCCGGCCGCCGCGGCCCGGGTGCCGGTGGCGATCGTCTCTTTGTGCTCCTGCCCGGGCTCGCGAAGGTGGGTGTGGATGTCGATGAAGCCGGGACAGACGACGAGGCCCTTCATCTCCAGGACCTGCGCCCCGCGGGCGGAGAGGCGGGTCCCGACCTCCGCGACCGTGTCCTCCGAGATCAGGACGTCGAGAGTGGCGTCGACGCCCTGCTCCGGGTCGATCACCCGTCCCCCCCTGAGCAGCAGCCGGCTCATGACGCAGCCTCCGGGCTCCCTCCCAGGAGCAGGTAGAGCACGGCCATGCGGACGGCCACGCCGTTCGTGACCTGCTCGAGAATCACCGAGTACGGCCCGTCGGCCACCTCGCTCGCGATCTCCACCCCGCGGTTGAGCGGTCCGGGGTGCATGATCAGGACGTCCTTCTTGGCGCGGCGGGCCCGCTCCTCGGTGAGCCCGAACCGGCGGAAGTACTCGCGCAGCGTGGGAAGGAACCCCCCGCTCATGCGCTCGAGCTGGATGCGCAGCATCATGATCGCGTCCGCGCCCTCGATCGCCTCCTCGAGACGGTAGGTCACCGGGGCGAGCCCCTCGATCCCCGGGGGCATGACGGTCGGAGGCCCGCACAGGACAACCTGGGCTCCCATCTTGGAGAGGAGCCAGAGGTTCGACCGGGCGACGCGGCTGTGAAGGATGTCGCCGACGATTGCGACCTTCAGGCCCTTGATCTTCCCCTTGTGCTGGCGCAGCGTGAGCGCGTCCAGGAGCGCCTGGGTGGGGTGCTCGTGCGCCCCGTCTCCGGCGTTGACCACCGCGAAGCGGCAGTGGCGCGCGAGGAAGTGCGGCGCCCCCGAGGAGGCGTGACGCATGATCACGAGGTCGGGGTTCATGGCCTCGAGGTTCTTCGCGGTGTCGAGGAGTGTCTCCCCCTTGACCACGCTCGAGCCCGCAGCGGCGATGGACAGGCTGTCCGCGGACAGGACCCTTTCCGCGATCTCGAACGAGGAGCGCGTCCGCGTCGAGCTCTCATAGAAGAGGTTGACCACGGTCCGCCCGCGCAGCGCCGGCACCTTCTTGATGGGCCGATCCAGGATCTCCTTCAGGCCGTCCGCGGTGTCCAGGATCGTCTGAATGTCCGACGCTTCGAGAGGCTCGATGCCCAGCAGGTGCCGATGGGGAAAGCTCACCGCCTCCTCCGAGCGCCCCGGGGCGCGGTCGCGCGGGGCGCCGTCTTCCTCGCCTTCTTCGATGCCTTCGCCGCGGCCGGACGCTTCTTCGCCCGCGTCGCGGCCGGGCGTCGCGTCCCCCTGGTCGCCGTGGTCCCACGCTTCGATGCCGACATCGCCGCCGCCGGACGCGGCGCGCGCCCCCGCTTCTTGAGCACGATCTCGTCCCGGCCGTCCTCCTCCCGGACCAGCACCTGCACCACTTCGCCGCGGGCGGTCGAGAGCGTGCGACCCACGTAGTCGGCTCGGATCGGCAGCTCCCGGTGCCCGCGATCGACCAGGACCGCGAGCTCGATCCGCGAGGGTCGGCCGAAGTCGATGAGCTGGTCGAGCGCCGCCCGCACCGTGCGCCCGGTGAAGAGCACGTCGTCGACCAGCACCACCGTCTGGCCGTCGATAGAGAACAGGATCTCCGTTCCCCGGGTGATGGGCTGGGGGGCGATGGTCGTGAAGTCGTCGCGGTAGAGGGTGATGTCGAGGGCCCCGACCGCCGGCTCGGCCCCCGCGGTCTCGCCGATCAGCTGCGCGAGGCGCCGGGCCAGCGGGACGCCACGCGTGCGCACGCCCACCAGGGCGAGGCTGCCGACCCGGGGGTGACGTTCCAGGATCTCGTGGGCGATGCGAGAGAGAGTGCGGCCCATCCGGGCCGCATCCATGAGTACCAGGCTCGCCAAGGCGGGCGGATCGTAACCCGAGAGGTGGGGGGCGGACAAGCGGCGTGGCCCT
>JAJDNV010000293.1 GCA_022340545.1 Acidobacteriota bacterium
GAGCCGGTCCCGGTTCCTCAGCTCCCGCTCCCCGAGATGAGGGACGGCGACCGCGCGGTCGAGATCAGCCCGGACCAGCGCCAGGCGCTCTGCTACCAGTGCCACGCGCCGCGTGCGGGGTTCCAGGTGTTCTCGGGCGACGACCGGACGCCCACCGGCGTGCACGAGGGTCTCAGCTGCCTCGCCTGTCACGGGGGGCACGGGATGACGACCCGCGCCTCGTGCGCCGAGTGCCATCCCCGCCTGTCGAACTGCGGTCGCGACGTCGAGGAGATGGACACGACCTTCCGCTCTCTCGACAGCGCCCACAACATCCATAGCGTGGCCTGCGAGGACTGCCACCCCCGTGGGGTGCCGAGGCCGGGGAACGCATCAGGGCGGGCGGTCCTGTCCGCCCGGCTCGACTGAGCGCGCGAACGAGCGCGCGCGGCCAGGGACCTGACCGCCAGAGGTCAATCGCGGCACCCGGCCAGGGACCAGCAACGCCTCATGACCCAGAGAGCACGGGAAAGGAGGCGAAAGTAGGGTGCTTGTCTCTTCAGTTCCAGAGGGCTAGGATACCGGCGTCGGCGACCACGGAGTGGCGCCGTCAGGTGGACGGCGCCAGCCAGCAGGTCGCGACTACCAGGGGCACCTCTCGCACATCCAGCGGTTCTACTCGCCGAGGAGGTGAGTTCCGTCTGCGGGCACCGAGTGGAAGAGGATCGTGCAAGAGGCTCCAGGACGGGCTTCCAGCCCGTGAGGACGATCGGGCACAGAGCGCGAAGCCGACGGCACACTCTGCGCCGGAGTGCGCAGCTCAGGGGAGACGCCTGAAGACACTCGACAGATGAGGAGATGGGACATGGCACGGATCGATTTTGGTGGAACGGTCGAGGAAGTCGTCACCCGCGACGAGTTCTCCCTGGAGAAGGCGCGCGATGTGCTGAAGGACGAGGTCATCGCGGTCCTCGGCTACGGCGTTCAGGGACCGGCCCAGGCGCTGAACATGAGGGACAACGGCTTCAGGGTCATCGTCGGCCAGTCCTCGAAGTTCAAGCGGGAGTGGGACAAGGCCGTCGCCGATGGTTGGGTGCCCGGCGAGACCCTCTTCGAGCTCGAAGAGGCGGCCAGGCAAGCGACCATAGTCCAGTATCTCGTCTCCGATGCGGGCCAGAAGGCCGTCTGGCCGATCCTGGAGCCGTGTCTCAACGCCGGCGATGCGCTCTATTTCTCCCACGGGTTCTCGATCGTCTACAAGGAACAGACGGGAGTCATCCCACCACCGAACATCGATGTGATCCTGGTTGCGCCCAAGGGATCCGGCGCCAGCGTGAGGACGAACTTTCTCAACGGAAGCGGCATCAATTCCAGCTACGGCGTGTTTCAAGACGCGACCGGTCGTGCGAAGGAGAGGACCCTGGCCATCGGAATCGCCATCGGCTCGGGATACCTCTTCCCGACGACCTTCGAACACGAGGTCTTGAGCGACCTCACCGGCGAACGGGGCATCCTCATGGGAGCGCTCGCGGGTGTGATGGAAGCGCAGTACGACGTGCTTCGAGACAACGGCCACAGCCCCAGCGAAGCGTTCAACGAGACCGTCGAGGAGCTCACGCAGAGCCTGATCCGACTCGTCGGCGAGAACGGCATGGACTGGATGTACGCGAACTGCAGCACCACCGCTCAGCGGGGAGCACTGGACTGGAAGCCGAAGTTCAAGGCAGCCACTCTTCCGTTGTTCAAAGATCTCTACAAGTCGGTGAGGGAAGGGGCAGAGACGGCAATCGTCCTCAAGGCGAACAGCGCCCCCGACTACCAGGAGAAGCTCGACGAAGAGCTCAGGGCCATGAGGGAGTCGGAGATGTGGAAGGCCGGGGCGGCCGTGCGCTCACTCAGGCCGGAGAACTGGCAGAAATAGGAGACAGACATGCCGACTCCGCTGAGGAGCAATACCACCACTGTCGGCAGGAGGATGGCGGGAGCCCGCAGCCTCTGGCGTGCCAACGGCATGACCGAGAGCCAGTTCGGCAAGCCCATTGTCGGTATCGCCAACTCCTTCACACAGTTCGTCCCCGGGCACGTCCACCTTCACGACATCGGCCAGCGGGTCAAGCGGATCATAGAAGAGCAGGGCTGCTTCGCCGCTGAGTTCAACACGATCGCCGTGGACGATGGAATCGCCATGGGACACGGGGGGATGCTCTATTCGCTCCCCTCGCGGGAGCTCATCGCCGACAGCGTCGAGTACATGTGCAACGCCCATCGAGTGGACGCCCTGATATGCATCAGCAACTGCGACAAGATCACGCCGGGGATGCTCATGGCCGCGATGCGCCTCAACATCCCTACGGTCTTTGTGTCCGGCGGACCGATGGAGGCCGGGGTCGTCGGTGAGTCGAAGTACGACCTCGTCGATGTGATGGTGCGCGCGGGAGACAAGACCACCTCCGACGAGGACATCGCGAGCATGGAGCGCAATGCGTGTCCAACCTGCGGCTCCTGCTCCGGGATGTTCACCGCGAACTCGATGAACTGCCTGAACGAGGCGATTGGCCTCGCCCTGCCCGGAAACGGGACCATTCTGGCGACCCACTCCAGGCGCCTGGCGCTCTTCGAGCGGGCGGCGACACTAATCGTCGAGATGGCAAGCAGCTACTACTCGGGGGACGACGACTCGACGCTGCCCCGCTCGATAGCCTCGAGGGAGGCCTTTCTGAACGCGATGTCCCTCGACATCGCCATGGGTGGATCGACCAACACGGTTCTGCACCTGTTGGCGATTGCCTCGGAGGCCGGCGTCGACTTCCGGATGAAGGATATCGACGACTTGTCCAGGAAGGTGCCGTGCCTGTGCAAGGTGGCGCCGAGCTCTCACTACCACCTCGAAGACGTGAACCGTGCCGGAGGCATTCTGTCGATCATGGGTGAGCTCGACCGGGGCGGTCTGCTCGACACCTCGGTGAAGCGTGTCGACGGGCTCACCCTTGGGGAGGCCCTGGACCAGAACGATGTCGTGCGAGAGACCGCCACCGAGGACGCAATCGAGAGGTCAAGAACGGCGCCCGGCCACAAGGGAAGAAACCTGACAATGGGTTCGCAGGACCAGAGGTATGCCGAGATCGACAAGGACAGGGCCACCGGGTGCATCAGGAGCATCGAACATGCCTACTCGCCCGATGGCGGTCTTGCCGTGCTCTTCGGCAATCTGGCCGAGGACGGCTGCATCGTTAAGAGCGCCGGCGTGGACGAGTCGATACTCACCTTCAGGGGCAAGGCAAAGGTGTTCGAGTCCCAGGAGGAGGCGTGCGACGGGATCCTCGGTGGCTCGGTGGCGCCCGGAGACGTGGTGGTGATCCGCTACGAGGGGCCCCGGGGCGGACCCGGGATGCAGGAGATGCTCTACCCGACCTCGTATCTCAAGTCGATGCATCTCGACAAGGAGTGCGCCCTCGTCACCGACGGGCGGTTTTCCGGAGGGACCTCGGGTCTCTGTGTCGGGCACGTGAGCCCGGAAGCGGCGGCCGGCGGCGCCATCGGCCTGATCAGGGACGGCGACCCGATCGAGATCGACATACCGGCGAGGCGTATCGTTCTGGCACTACGCCAGACAGAGATATCCGCGCGGCGGTCCGCAGAGGCAGAACGGGGCGACAAGGCCTTCAGGCCGGCGACCCGGAAGCGGGAGGTCTCGCCCGCCCTCAAGGCGTACGCGGTCTTCGCGGCGTCAGCCGACAAGGGCGCGGTGCGGGTTCTCCCGAGGGATTCGCGGTAGCGGCAAGCCCGTGCCACGACAGACGTCGTTGCCGCGGTGGGCGCGGGCTCGAGCCGCCCCGTAATGGGTTCGCTTCACGAGGAGGGAACATGACCACCGGGCGCCGCAGCAGCGTGACCACCGTCGGCGATCGCCGGGCCCCCAACCGTTCGATGCTGCGGGCGATGGGCTTCCAGGACGAGGACTTCGACAAGCCCCTCGTGGGCCTCGCCAGCGGCCACAGCACCGTGACTCCCTGCAACATGGGCCTCGGGGCTCTCGCCGAGAGGGCCGACGCGGCCCTGCGGGCGGCGGGGGTCATGCCCGAGCTGTTCGGCACGATCACCGTGAGCGACGGCATCTCCATGGGCACCGAGGGGATGAAGTACTCCCTCGCCTCCCGCGAGATCATCGCGGACTCCATCGAGGCGGTCTGCAACTCGCAGGCGATGGACGCCGTCCTCGCCCTCGGGGCCTGCGACAAGAACATGCCGGGCGCCCTCATGGCCTTCGCCCGTCTGGACATCCCCGCCCTCTTCGTCTACGGCGGGACCATCAAGCCTGGGCATCACGCGGGACGCGACCTGACCATCGTGAGCGTGTTCGAGGCCCTTGGCCAGCACGTTGCGGGCAAGCTGCCCCACGAGGAGCTGGAAGCGATCGAGAAAAAGGCCTGCCCCGGCGCCGGGGCCTGCGGCGGGATGTTCACCGCCAACACGATGTCGTCGGCCATCGAGGCCATGGGGCTGAGCCTGCCGGGTTCGTCGACGATGTCGGCGATCGACGCCGAGAAGGTGGAGAGCACGGAAGAGTCGGCTCGGGTGCTGGCGGAGGCGATCGCCGCCGGACGGACCGCCCGACAGGTGCTCACCCGCAAGGCCTTCGAGAACGCGATCGCCGTCGTCATGGCCGAGGGCGGGTCCACCAACGCCGTTCTCCACCTTCTGGCCATCGCCCACGCCGCCGAGGTGCCCCTCAGCATCGACGACTTCGAGACGATCCGTGGCCGGGTGCCGGTGCTGTGTGACCTCAAACCCTCCGGACGATTCGTCACCACCGACTATCACGCCGCCGGCGGGGTGCCCCAGGTCATGAAGATGCTGCTCGTGCACGGGCTCCTTCACGGAGACGCCCTCACCATGACGGGCAAGACGGTCGCCGAGACCCTGGCCGACGTGCCCGACGAGCCCGCCGTCGGTCAGGAGGTGATCCGGCCCTGGGCGAACCCGATGTATCCCCACGGCCACCTGGCGATTCTCAAGGGCAACCTCGCTACCGAAGGGGCCGTGGCCAAGACCACGGGTCTGAAGAGCCCGAAGATCACCGGACCGGCCCGCGTGTTCGACAGCGAAGAGGAGTGCATCAAGGCGATCTTCGGTGGTGACATCAAAGCCGGCGACGTCGTGATCATCCGCTACGAGGGCCCGAAGGGCGGGCCCGGGATGCGGGAGATGCTCTCCCCCACATCGGCGCTCGTCGGGGCCGGCCTCGGGGGCTCGGTCGGCCTCATCACCGACGGCCGCTTCTCGGGGGGGACCTACGGGATGGTGGTCGGCCACGTGGCCCCCGAGGCCGCCGTCGGCGGCACGCTCGCCCTCGTGAAGGAGGGCGACACGGTGACGATCGACGCCGAGCAGCGCCTGCTCCACGTCGACCTCGACGACGATGAGATCGCGCGCCGGCGTGCAGCCTGGACGCCCCCTCCGCCGCGCTACACCCGGGGTGTCCTCGCCAAGTACGCGAGGCTTGTCGGCTCCGCCGCGGAGGGCGCGGTGACGGACTGACCTCGCTCTCGCCCCCGGACCATAGAATCATCTCCGTTCCATGACTTGCATGGCCGTAGCCTACAGGGCGATACGGTAATCCTCTTGATCGCCGGGATCCTCGGGCCGATGATGCGCGGGTACTCGATGCCGAACAGTTGGGCACCGGCGATGCCACGATCCCCGTCACACCGACCGTCACTGTCCGGAGCGGCCCGTCCCTCCGTCACCGGTGGGCTTCTTTCGATTCTTCTCCTCGGCGCGGCCGGGGTCGCCGCGCAGGAGCTCAACCCGCGCGCGTACGCGCCCATGCCCACCGGCGGGAACATCGTGATGCTCTCCTATGGGCGCTCGTCGGGCGGTGTCCTGTTCGACCCCTCGCTCCCGGTCGAGGAGGTCCAGGCTACCATCCACTCAGGGGTCCTGCTGTACGGTCGCTCCTTCGGGCTCTTCGGCCGCTCGGCCAACGCCGGAATCGCGCTCCCCTACGCGTGGGGGGAGATGGACGGACTGCTCGCCGGGGAGTACCAGCGGATCAGCCGGTCCGGCCTCGGCGACCTGAGGGGGCAGCTCACGGTGAACGTCCTGGGTGGGCCGGCCCTCACGCCGCGGGAGTTCGCGTCGCACCGCCCGACGACGATCCTCGGCCTGAGCCTCGCGGTGGCGGCTCCCAGCGGGCAGTACGACCCGGCGAAGCTCATCAACATCGGCTCCAACCGATGGTCCTTCAAGCCCGAGGTGGGTTGCTCGAAGACGAAGGGGCGCTGGTACCTGGAGCTTTACGGTGGCGTCTGGGTCTTCGGGACGAACACGGACTTCTTCGGCGGCTCGGTCCGCGAGCAGGACCCCATCGGCGCCTTCCAGGCCCACGTGAGCTACACCTTCAGGCCGCGGCTGTGGCTGGCGGGGGACGCGACCTTCTACACCGGCGGGCGCACCACCGTGGACGGGGAGGCCAGGGCCGACCTGCAGCGGAACTCGCGCCTTGGGGTCACCCTGGCCCTGCCGGTGGGGAGGCGGAGCGCCTTCAAGGTGGCCTGGGCCACCGGCATCACCACCCGCACCGGCGCCGACTTCGACTCGCTGGGCGTCGCCTTCCAGACGGTTTGGTACGGCCGGCCCTGAGCGGCCGCGTTCCGGGGCCGGGGCCTAGCGCTTCTCGATGCGCAGGCCGGCCTTGCGGAGGCCTTCGAGGAGGGCGTCGACGATCGTGTCGGAGAGGATGGGGCGGTGGGTGAGGTCCCGGCCCCGGGACTCGAAGTCGGGGACCCTCTCCAGGAGCTCCGAGAGGGCCGCCCGGGCCTCGGCCTCGCGGCCGAGCTGGCCCAGGACGGCGGCACGGAGCAGGGGCCCCCAGTAGGCGACGTCGAAGCCGACCTGCAGCGTCTCCTGGTGGGCGCGCTCGTACTCCCCCCGGACGTAGTGGTCGACGTACAGGGCGTGGTTGAACCACCCGGGATGGCCGGGGTTCATGGCGATCGCCCTCTCCAGGAGAGGCCGGCCACGCTCGCCCTCGTCGGCCAGGATGAGGAGGTAGCCCGAGGCGCCCACCCAGAACGGCGAGCCGGGGTTGAGGGCGAGCGCCGTCTCCATCTCTCGCCGGAACGCCTCGCGCTCGCCCAGGACGAAGTGGCTGTGGGCCAGGACCCCTCGCGTCATCTGGCTGCGGGGCGCCAGGCTGGCGCCCTTGTGGGCGTACTCGGCCATCCGGCCCCGGAGGCCCTCGAAGCCCCTCAGGTCCAGGATGTAGGCGTTGCGCATCATCGTGGAGAGCGCCGACCAGGCCGGTCCGTACTCCGGCTCGCGCCGCACCGCCGCCTCGAGAGCGGCCAGGCACAGGGCTCCCAGCTCGGGGCTCAGGGAGCTCTCGTAGTCGTAGAAGCACAGGATGGCTTCGTAGGTGCTGAGGTTCGCCGGCGGGACCGTGCGCGCCTTCTTCGCGAGGCGCTGCGAGATGGCCCCGTACTCGCCGCCGACGGCAGTCGCCACGCTCCGGGCGATCTCTTCCTGGATCCCGATGAGGCTGCTGGGACTCAGCGGCCGTCGGTAGCCCTGTGCCCAGACCTGGTGGTGGCCCTCCGCGGCATCGATCAGTCGGGCCGAGACCTTCACCTCGGGCTCGCTCCGCCGCACGCTCCCTTCGAGAAGGAAGCGGGCGCCCAGCGCCCGGCTCGGCTCCCGATCGTCGCTCCCGCCGATGGCCCACGTCGCCCCGTGACAGGGGATGACGACCAGGTCCTGGTAGCGGTCGAGCTCGTGGCACAGATCCTCGGTCAGTCCCTCGCCGAAGAACCGGCTCTCCGCGCTCGGAGGGATCTCCTTGAAGGGGAGCACGGCGACGGAGACGCCCAGGGGAAGGGTGGGGACCGTTTCGAAGACCGACCGGGCGGGGGTGGGCGCGGACCGCTCCTTCCTGGCGAAGGTGGCGACGTAGCCGCCCTTGGGAACGGTGATGAGGACGGGATCGTCTCCGCCGGCGACCAGGTAGTAGCGTTCCAGGGCGCGGCGCAGGCGACCGGCCTGGATGCGGACGATCGGGTCGAGATTCGCGTCGAAGTCCTTCGCCCGACCGAACACCTCGACGGCGATGGTGTAACCCTTCAGCCGATGACGTCGACCGGCCAGGGTCTCCTCGACCACGAACCGCAGGAGCTCCCGGGTGCGCGTCGAGGCCTCGAAGTCGCGGTGTCCCAGGATCCGGTCGAGCTGGGTCCGGACCTCCTCGGGGCCGGGCTCGCCAGCCGTCGTCGTGGCCGTCGCCGACGCGGGTCTCTCCTGGGGCATGTTGGCAGGCTTCGCCAGGTCGTTGCCGTCTCGAGACCTGGCAGACCGTAGTCTACAGGACGGGACGGCCGCGCCGTGACCGCCGTGTGCGACCCGGGAAAACTCGGCCACAGTTGAGATGGCGGTCAAGTGGCTCTTGCTGAGGCACTTGACTGACCGTAGCGTACATCTCGATACGGTAAAGCACTGCCGCTGCGCCCGCGGGCGACCGAGACTTCCCCGACGTCGAGAGTGGAGTCCAGGAGAACACCAGTGGGCATGAGGAGCTCGGCGACGCTCACCGCGATCAAGTGCCGGTTCAGGGGAAGGGAAGAGGCCGTGGAGCACGCGTTCGAAGCCAACGAGTCCTTTCGGGGCCTGTGCCGGGACTATCTCGCCTGCACCGCGGCCCTGGTCCGCTGGCAAGAGGGTGAGTTGGACGAGGCGCGGCTCCGCAGGAACGAGTACTCGGAGCTCCTCGCCGAGCTGACGGCCGAGATCGAGGCCTGCCTGGA
>JAJDNV010000025.1 GCA_022340545.1 Acidobacteriota bacterium
CCGCACGGCGGTCCTGGAGCGGGTGCGGTCGGACGCCGGCCTCGGATGGAGCGCCGGGGCCTCGGTGTCCCACACCCTCGGGAGCCGCGTGGCGTTCGGTGTTCAGGCTCGCTACACGACGGCCCGCCTGGACCTGGTCCGCGTCGAGGGCGACGCGGTGCCGCTCGATGTGGGGGGGGTCCAGCTGTTGGCCACGCTCAGCGTGGGCTTCTAGCCGACATCCCCGTCGAGCGGCGTGTACAGCTCGGTGGCCACCCTGGCCAGCCGCCGGGCGAGCAACTCGGCGCTGGGGCGAGCGGCCGGATCCTTCTCCAACGTCGTCTGGATGAGGGCCTCGAGCGCCGGCGAGATGTCGGGACACCGGGAGCGGATCGGTGGGGGCTCGTCCTCGACCTGCATCGCCACCAGCGCCAGGGGGTCGGGTGAGGACGGGACGAACGGCAGCCGGCCCGACAGCATCTCGTAGAGCACGGTGCCGACGCTGTAGATGTCCGACTTGGGGCCGTAGGGCCCGCGTCGGAAACGCTCCGGGGCCATGTAGGCGGGCGTCCCGAGGAGGGACCCGTCGACGGTGAGGTGCTGACCGAGGGCCGCCGCCCCGGCGATCTTGGCGATCCCGAAGTCGAGGATCTTCGGGGTCTCTCCGCTGTCGGTCGTGTGGAGGAAGATGTTCGAGGGCTTGATGTCCCGGTGGATGACCCCGGCGGCGTGGGCCACGACCAGGGCCCGGCACACCGGCTCGAGGATCTCGGTGGAACGTCGGGGGCTGAGACGCCCGTGCTCCTCGAGAAGGGTGTCGAGCGAGCGCCCCTGGAGCAGCTCCATCACGAGATAGGCGACCCCGCCCTCGTTGACGCCGAGATCGGTGACCTGGACCGCGTTGGGGTGCTGCACGCGGCAGGCCGACGCCCCCTCGCGGCGGAAGCGGGCCATCGCCTCGGGGTCGGTGCCGGCGCTCGTGCTCAGCACCTTCACCGCCACCGGACGATCCAGCTCGAGGTGGTGGGCCCGGAAGACCGTGCCGAAGCTCCCACCCCCGATCATCGACTCGAGCCGGTACCGGCCACCGAGGACGCATCCGGGCCCCGCCTGGGCGGGCGTGCGGGGCTCGCTGTCGGGCAGGGGGACCTCCGCCCTCGCCGCCTCGCGCGTGCGGAGCGCCGCCTGGATGCGCGCAAAGGCCACCGTGTAGTCGACGGGCTTGGTCACGTAGTCGTTGGCCCCGAGACCGAGGGCCTCCACGATGTCCTCGTTGTCGGTCTTCGCGGTGACCATGATCACCGGCAGGACCGCCGGCGACCAGGTCTCACGGATACGCTTCAGGACCTCGAGGCCGGTCATCCCCGGCATCATGATGTCCAGGAGGACGAGATCCACGGCCTGCTTCTGCAGGACCTCGAGGGCCTGGGGGCCGTCGGAGGCGGTGAGGACCCCGAGGCCGGAACGCTCCAGGCGGCGTGCCATCAGCTCGACGTTCGCCGGCAGGTCGTCGACGACGAGGATCGAGGCGGCGCGCTCGCTCACGATCCGTCCCCCTGCCCCGGCGCCGGGCCGGCCTGGAGGTAGCGCGAGGGCAGGGCTCGCCCGAGGCGATGTTCGATGGCGCGCGACGCCTGAACGACCCCCGCCAGATCCACCCCCGTCTCGATCCCCATCCCGTGAAGCATGGAGACGAGGTCCTCGGTGGCGAGGTTGCCGGAGGCGCCGGGGGCGTACGGGCAGCCTCCGAGGCCTCCCGCCGCACTGTCCACGACCGTGATCCCCTCCTGCAGCGCCGCGAGGACGTTCGCGAGGGCGGTGCCCCGGGTGTCGTGGAAGTGGACCGCGAGCTTCGTCACCGGCAGCGCCTCCCCCAGCCGCCCCGCGAGGTCGCTGACCTGCGTGGGTGCCGCCACCCCGATGGTATCGCCGATCGAGACCTCGTCACAGCCAGCTTCGACGAGACGGGTCGCCACCTCCACGACGCGTTCGGCCGGGACGGCCCCTTCGTAGGGACAGCCGAAGCACGTCGAGACGTATCCTCGGACCCGGAGCCCGTCCCCCCGAGCCTCGGGCACGAAGGCGGCGAAGCGCGTGAAGGACTCGTCGATGGTGGCGTTGATGTTGCGGCGGTTGAAGCTCTCGCTGGCCGCAGTGAAGACGGCGATCTCGCGAGCGCCGGCCGCCCGCGCCCGCTCGAAGCCCTTCCGGTTGGGAACGAGCACGCTCAGCCGCAGGCCGGGACGCTTCTTCACCCGACGCAGCACCTCTTCGGAGCCCGCCATCTGCGGGACCCAGCCGGGGGAGACGAACGCCCCTACCTCGATCACGGGCAGGCCGGCCGCGCTCAGCCGGTCGCAGAACGCAACCCGGTCCTCGATTGAAAGAGGTGTCGCCTCGTTCTGGAGTCCGTCGCGGGGGCCCACCTCGACCACCGTGACCCGGAGGGGGAGCTTCACCCCTCGTCCTCGATCTCCACGAGCGCTCGGCCCGGGGCGACCATCTCCCCCACGCTCACGTGGACGGCCCGCACGACGCCGTCTCGCGGGGCGCGGAGCGCGTTCTCCATCTTCATCGCCTCGACGACGAGGAGCTCCTCCCCGCGCGTCACCCGCTGGCCGGGCGTGGCCTTCACCGCGCTCACCCGCCCCGGCATCGGCGCCTCGAGGGCACCGGCCTGTTGGCGGCGGGCGGGACGCGCACCTTCGCGCTCGACGGACAGTGACCAGGCCGCGCCACCCCAGAAGAGATGGACCGTGGCGCCCTCACGGGCGAGGTGGAAACGCTCGACCCGGCGTCCGTCCCGGAAGATGAAGACGCCGGGCGCCTCCGGCTCGAGGGCGAAACGGAACGTCTGCTCGTCCAACGTGACCTCGAACCCGTCGTCCGTCTCCCGCACGAGCGGGACGAAGATCTCGTCTCCGGAGCGCAGGCCCGTCACGTACCCTCTCCCAGCCGCCAGGGGCCGAGGTTCGTCCACGGGTCGGGCGTGGCTCGCCCCGCCTCAGACCCCTGGGGACCACGCGGGTCGACGCGCGACAGTGCGGCGGCGACCGCCGCCACCGCCTCGATCGGTGGGCCGGGGCCTGGCGTGCGCTCGCTCAGGTGCTCCTCGATGAAGCCGGTGTGAAGCGCCCCCTCCTCGAACGCCGGATGCTCGACGATGGCCCGCAGACGCGCCAGGTTCGTCACCACGCCGAGGACAACCGTCCTCCGGAGCGCCTCCCGCATGCGCTCGATGGCCTCTCTGCGGTCGAGGCCCCACGTCACGATCTTGGAGAGGAGAGGGTCGTAGTGGACGGTGACCTCGCTTCCCGCGGCCAGGGCGGAGTCCACGCGGATCCCGGGGCCTTCGGGCTCCGACAAGTGGAGGACGCGGCCCGGCGAGGGCAGGTCGTCCCGCTCCGGGTCCTCGGCGTACAGCCGGCACTCCAGCGCATGGCCGCGACCTGCGACGTGCTTCTGCTCGAGGGCGAGCGGTCGGCCCGCGGCCACCTCGAGCTGGAGCCGCACGATGTCGATCCCGGTGACCGCCTCGGTCACCGGGTGCTCCACCTGGAGGCGGGTGTTCATCTCCAGGAAGGAGAACGCCCCGTCGGGCGCGAGCAGGAACTCCACCGTCCCCGCGTTGAGGTACGAGGCGGCCCGTGCCGCGGCGACCCCCGCCGCACACAGGGCCTCGCGCTGGTCGGGGGTGAGGGCGGGGCTGGGCGTCTCCTCGACCACCTTCTGGTGGCGGCGCTGCACGGAGCACTCGCGCTCGCCGAGGTGGAGGACCTTCCCCTCCCCGTCGGCCACGACCTGCACCTCCACGTGGCGTGGCCGCTCGACGAAGCGTTCGATCACCATGGCGTCGTCTCCGAATGCGGCCATCGACTCCCGGCGCGAGGCGCCGAGCGCCGAGGCAAAGTCCGCAGCGCCCCGCACCACGCGCATCCCCTTCCCGCCCCCGCCCCGCGAGGGCTTGAGCATCACCGGCCAGCCCATTGCCTCGGCCTCGGAGAGCAGCCGGGCGTCGGACTGGTCGTCCCCGTCGTAGCCGGGGAGCACCGGCACCCCGGCCGAGGCCATGAGCCGGCGGGCCCCCTTCTTGTCCCCCATGGCCCGGTGCACGTCGCCCGGGGGACCCACGAACGTCAGGCCGGCGTCGCGGACGGCGTCGGCGAAGTCGCCCTTCTCGCTCAGGAAGCCGTAGCCCGGGTGGATCGCGTCCGCGCCCGAGCGCCGCGCCGCGTCGATCAGGGCATCGATGGACAGGTAGGAGCGGAGGGCCTCGGCCGGACCGATGGCCTCAGACTCATCCGCCTCGAAGACGTGGCGGGCGGAGCGGTCGGCGTCCGAGTAGACGGCCACCGTCGGAAGACCCATCGCTCGACAGGTGCGAATGATCCTGACCGCGATCTCCCCGCGGTTGGCGACGAGGACCTTGCGGAAGAGCGGCACGC